>JAFGRB010000203.1 GCA_016935365.1 Deltaproteobacteria bacterium | reverse complement strand
CTGGTGGGAGGGGCCGGGCGAAGCCCGGGGGAGGGGGACGCGTCTGAGCCACAACATCTTGGTCCCACCCACTGTCTTCACCACGGACCCTGGGCTATCGTATCTCGCCCCGTTGGGGCTCGAACCAAGCAAGTGCGGGCCTTCCGATCAGTCGAGCAACAGGCTTTCCAGTCCTAAAACAAGCGCGGTTTCCAAACCGCGTCTGTTTTCAGGGCTGGCCGCCCGAAGGGCGGTCGTCTTGGGGTGAAGCTGCTGGAATTGACTTCCAGCAGCGAGGGGGCTTTGCGAGAGCCCCCTGAGATGGTATTAGGCCTGAAGCAAGCGCAACGCGCTTGTTTCAGGTCTAGTCCACCCGCACCACCTCGACCGCGCCCAGGCCGCTCTCCGCGGCCTCGATCACCAGGTAGTGCCGGCCGATGCCGTCGAAGCGCTCCGGGATCGCGCCGCCGCCGCCCGAGATGTGGGCCGGGATGCCGGCGTTGGAGAAGGCGTAGTAGGAGTGGATGTGGCCGTAGAGCGTCAGGTCCACGCCCCCGGCGCTCAGGCGGGAGAGCAGCTTGGCCGCCTCCTTGCGCGAGCGGAAGGAGCCGTTGCGCACGCCGATCGGATCGAGCGGCGGGATGTGGCTGACGAAGACCTGCGGCGCCGTACCGGCCTCTGCCATCCAGCCGGCGAGCCGATCGTAGACGAGCTGATCGATGCCGGCCGAGGCCGAGTCCACCAGGTAGAAGCGCACCCCGTGGAAGCGAAAGCGAAAGCTGTGGCGGCCGAAGAGCGCGTGCCAGTCGGCGGGCTCGCCCTCGCCCAGCTCGTGGTTGCCGACCGTGGAGAAGAACGGCACCTCCAGCCGCTCGAGCTCGCGCTGGATGCGCTCGAGCTCGCCCCGGGTGCCGAAGTTGGCCAGGTCGCCGGTCGAGACGACGAAGCGGATTTCCGGATCGGCGTTCATGCGCTCGAAGATCTCGGCCACCCGGTCCACGCCGCGCTGGATGTCGCTGAGGACCGCGAATCGAAAGGCCTCCGGCTCGTCCGCGTCGGGCGGCGCCAGGCTCAGCGCGTAGCGGCCGGCCGCGGGGAAGGCGATCTCCCAGTCCTGGGCGGCAGCGCGCGGGCGGCCCGCGAGCCGCGCCTCGACCGGCGAGCCGTCCGGGCCCAGGACCCGGAGCAGCGCCCCGGGCATGCAGTTCGCGACCTCCAGCCGCCAGTCCAGCGGGGCGTCCTGGCCGAGCTCGATCTGCAGGTCGAGGGCCGGGGCCTGGCCCCAGAGCGCGAGCCGGCCAGGCTCCAGCGCGCGCACGGCGGCCAGGCCCTCCGCGACCTCCACGCCGGCGCAGGCGATCTGCGCCCTGCCGACCTCGATGTCCAGCTGGGCCCGCTGCTCGGCCGGCCGCATGCAGGCCGTCGTGCAGAGCGGGCCGAGCAGGAGCAGCGCGAGATGGCGTCTCATGGCTCATCCTCCCGGTAGCGCAGGCTCGCCCCCAGGATCCAGGCGCTGCCCGCGTGCAGCTCGATTCCCAGGCCCCAGCTGCGGCACGGGTAGAAGAATCCCTCGAGCGCGGGGTGGCCCGGGATGCCGTCGGTCATCCAGCCCACGGCCATGCCGCCGGCCAGCCCGTCGTTGCGGTGCTCGTAGCGCAGGGCCAGCTCCCCCCAGGCCTGGCCGGGCTCGCCCAGGTAGAGCCCGAAGCCGAGCTGGGCGAGCAGCATCGATGCGTCGTCGTGCGCCGGGCTGCTCCGGTAGGCGTAGAGCTCGTGGGCATAGCCGAGCCCCAGCTCGGCAAAGGCGCCGCGCATCGACTGCCCGAGCCGGGAGAGGTCCAGCCGGCCGGAGACGAAGAGCTCGGCGCCGAGCACCTCGAAGCCGTCCCCTCCATAGCGGTGGTGGGTCGCGCCGAGGGCGAGCTGGACAAAGGAGCCGTCCCGGGCCCGCGAGCCGGCCGCCGGCCCCCAGAAGCGAAAGCTCGCCTCGAGCCGGAAGCGCTGGTTGTCGGCGTCGGCCGCGACCCAGACCGAGGGCGAGATGGCCAGCCGGCCGCGCCGGAGCACGGCCTGGAAGTGCAGGAAGTGATCGTGGTCGAACTGGGGATCGTGCACCCAGGCATAGCCGATCATGGCCTCGATCCGGGCCTGGCTGCGCTCCGGCTCGCCGAGGGCATGGCCAGCCGAGGCCGCGCCCCACAGATCGGCCATGCCGCTCTGCAAAAACAGGCCCGCCCCGCCGAGCGTCAGCGCGTAGCAGGGCCCGACCAGGTAGCGGCTCGCGCCGCTCAAGTAGATCGGCACCAGCCCGGCCGCCGCGCCCAGCAGGCCCACGCCCTCCAGGGCGAGCAGCTTGGCCGCCGCGGGCTCGTCGTCCGCGATCCAGTGCCCCGCGCCGTGCAGGAGGATCCCGGGCAGCAGCGCCCCCAGGCTAGGGAGCAGCCGGTCCCGGTCCGCGAGCTCTCCCTGTTCTCCTGTGCCCTCGGTCGAAGGGGAGTCCCGCTCCCTGGAGGCTCCCGACGAAGGGGATCCCTGCTCCCCGAAGCAGCCCGCCGAATGTGAAGCTCGCTCCCCGGAGCCTGCCGGCGAAGGGGAACCCTGCTCCCCGGAGCTTGCCGGCGAAGGAGAAGCCTCTTCTTCTGCCCGGAGCGGGCCGGCGGCGCACAGCGCCAGCACGGCGACGGCTGCGATGGCGGGACGGCGGTCGGGCATGCGCGTGAGGCGGGCTACCTGGCCTTGGAGCGGGGCGGGTTCCAGCCCGGGACGAGCTTGCGGCGCAGCGCATCGGCCTGCGGGTTGTCGGCCGGGACCATCCGCAGCAGCTCGTCGTAGAGCGCCTGGCCCCGGGCGTCGCCGGCCTTGCGGTAGCGCGCGATGTAGCCGTGGACCTTGTCGATGCACTGGCCTGTGAAGGGATCGTCCATCCGCTCGAACTTGATCGCCCAGCGCAGCGCGGCCTTGAAGAAGTGCAGGGCCCGGTCCTCGAAGGCGCTGCCGCCCTGGAGCTCGATCGCCTTGCGGAAGGCCTCGGCCTGCTCCTCCGTCAGGCCCGCCGGCACGGGTATGCTGCGCATGGCCAGGCCCATCTGCTCGTAGGCGCAGCCCATGCGGAAGGTGGCCGCCACGATGTGCTCGCGGGACTTCATCTCCAGCAGCTTCTGGTAGGCGAGCTGGACCTCCTGGATGCGCTGGGCCTTGGCCTGGAGCTGCCGGCTGAGCTCGCGCATGTCGCCGGTCTCGCTGCCGACCGGCATCTTGACGAAGTCCGCGTAGAGGCGCTCGGCCCGCTGGAAGATCGCGTCCGGGTCTTGACCCTTCTCCTCCGCAGGCCCGGCAGCCTGCCGGGCGAGAAGCGCGGGTGCGCCCAGGACGAGCACCATGGCGACGGCTGCAGCTCGCATCGGCTCCCTCCTCTCCCGCTGTCTATAGCACGACGCAGCCCGTGAGGGCCATCTTGATCTCTCTGCCAGAGCTGCTAGAGTCCGGCCACCGACCCACTCCAAGGGGGTAGACACGATGAGATCCATCTGCATCCTGGGCCTGGCCGGCCTGCTCGCCTGCAACGGCTCCGGCGGCGGCGACGCCGGGCTGGACGGAGACGCCGGCAATGGAGACCGGCCGCCGCCCGAACGGATCGAGGACCTGCCGATCGACGAGTCCTTCACGCTCGAGGGTCTGAGCGCGCCGGTCGACGCGGTCTTCGACGCGCGGGGCATCCCGCACATCTACGCGGCCGATCCCCACGACGCGCTCCGGGTCCAGGGCTTCCTCATGGCCCGCGACCGCATGGGCCAGATGGAGTTCCTGCGCCGGGCCATCGAGGGCCGCCTGGCCCAGGTGGCCGGGTCGCTGGATCCGGGCATGATCGAGATGGACAAGGGCGCGCGGCTGGTCGGCTTCACCCGCATGGCCCAGGCCATCCGCGCGAGCCTCGAGCCCGACGATCCGACCCTGCTCGGCATGCAGGCCTTCTCGCGCGGGGTGACCGACTACATCGACAGGCTGCGCGCGGGCGACGAGAAGCTGCCGGGCATCCTGAGCGCGCTGCTCGTGCCCTCGATGCTCGACGACTGGACCCCGGTCGACGTGCTGGCCCTGGCGCGCTACGAGAGCCGGCTGCTGTCCGACACCGCCTCCCAGGAGGTGGCGCTGACCCGCGCGGCCCTCGGCGTGCGGGCGGCCTTTCCGGTCGAGTCTCCGGATCCGCTGCTCGCCGCCCGGGCGGGCGCGCTGCTCGACCTGTGGTCCTTCGCGCCCGCGACCGAAGCGATCGTCTGCCCGGACTGCCTGCCGGCCGGCCGCGGCGGTGCGCGGCGCCCGGCGCCGGGGACCGCCCGCCTGCCCGCGGCGCGCCAGCTCGACGCGGCGGCGCGCTTCTTCTCGCGCACGGCCTGGCTCGACCGGCTGGCCGGCGGGGAGGATCGGGGCTCGAACAACTGGGTCGTGTCCCCGGACAGGACCGCCTCGGGCCTGGCCCTGCTGGCCAACGATCCGCACCTGAGCCTGCCGAGCCCGCCGGTCTGGTACCTCAACCACATCAACACCGCCCGGGCGGGCGGAGACTGGGACACCATGGGGGTCTCGTTCGCCGGGACGCCGGGCGTGACCCTGGGCTTCAACCGCCACATCGCCTGGGGCGCCACGGTGACCAACTACGACGTGACCGACGTCTACCAGGAGACCATCGTGCCCGGCGCGGCCGGCCAGCCGGACCGGGTGGTCTTCGAGGGCGGCGAGGTCGAGATCGACACGCTGACCGAGCGCATCGAGCTCAACATGGGCGATCCGGTCGAGTACTCGATCGAGATCGTGCCCCACCACGGGCCGATCATCCCCGATACCCGCACCGCCGACAGCGCGCTCAGCTATCGCTGGACCGGCCACACGCCCACGAACGAGCTCGAGACCTTCTTCGCGCTCAACGTGGCCAGCAGCGCCGACGAGGCACTGGAAGCGATCCGGCTGTTCGAGTGCGGCTCGCAGAACTTCGTGGTCGCGAGCGCGGAGGGAGCCATCCTGTGGTCGACCCACTCGTGGATCCCGCTGCGTCCTCCCGAGGCGCTGAGCTACGACCCGGCGACGGGCGGCGGCTACTCGCCGGCCATGGTGCTGCCCGGCACGGGCGGCTACGAGTGGACCGGCCGGGTGGCGGCCGACGACATCCCCATGCTGCGCGATCCGGCCAGCGGCTGGATCGGCACCGCCAACGGAGACGGGGTGGGCACCAGCCTGGACGGCAACCCCTTCGACGACGCGCTCTACCTCGGCTGGAGCTTCGACCTCGGCCATCGCATGGCCCGGCTGGACGCGCGCCTGGCCGAGCTCGCCGCGCGGGGCGGCGTCACGGTCGACGAGATGATGGCCCTGCAGGCCGATCACCGCTCGCCCCTGGGCGCCCTGCTGAGCGCCGTGATCGCGGCCGCGCTCGACCGGGCCGAGCAGGAGCAAGCGAGCCCGGGCAGCCAGCCGGATCTCAGCTCGGCCGTGTCCGAGCTGGCCGGCTCGATGGACGCGCTGCTCGACGCCCGCGACCGCCTGCGCGCCTGGAGCTTCGCCACGCCCGACGGGCTGGAGGGCGATCCGCAGGCCGCCGAGATCGCGGACAGCATCGCGGCCAGCATCTTCAACGCGACCCTGCCGCGCCTGGGTAAGCTGGCCTTCGGCGACGAGATCGCGCGCATCGGGCAACGCCCGGGCAGCCAGTCGATCGCCAAGGCGCTCCAGTGGGCGATGATCGAGCCCGAGCGCCTGGCCACCTACGACGCCGGGGCGGGCGACAGCGTGCTGTGGGACGACCTGGACACGGAGGCGGTCGAGACCCGCGACGAGCGCATCCTGCGCGCCGTGGCCGGCGCGCTGGCCTTCCTGTCCGAGCGCCTGGGCGAGCAGCCGGACGGCTGGCGCTGGGGCCGGCTGCACACCATCCGCTTCGCCAGCCTGATCCCGGTCGACATGATGGGCCCCGCCTTCGACACCTACTCGATCCCCGCGCCGGACGACCCCACCTACCCGGACGGTTTCCCGCGCCACGGCGATCTCTTCGTGCTCGACGCCTGCAACTTCGACATCTACTCGGGCCAGGACTTCGGCTACGCGAACGGCCCCTCGCAGCGGCTGGTGATCGAGCTCGGCCCGCAGGGCCCGCAGGCCTACAACGCCCTGCCAGGCGGCCAGCAGCACGGCCAGGGCCCCCACCACGCGGACGAGGCCGAGCTCTGGCGCCGCAACGCCGCGCCCAGGCTGGCCTACGAGGAGCAGGAGGTGCTGCAGTCGGCCGAGCGGCGCGTCCGCTTCACGCCCTGATGCCGGGCGGCCCGCCTGGGTGCAATTGACGCCTGCCGAGGTCCCGGGGTAGATTGCGGCCTCGATGGCGGAGGTGTTCGGCAAGTACGAGATCCTGGCCCGCCTGGCCACGGGCGGCATGGCCGAGATCCTGCTCGCCCGACAGCGGGGCATCATGGGCTTCGAGAAGCTCGTGGTGATCAAGAAGATCCTGCCCCACCTGGCGCACGAGCAGCGCTTCATGCTCATGTTCTTCGACGAGGCGCGCATCGCCGCCAGGCTCAACCACCCCAACGTGGTCCAGGTCTACGAGCTCGGCCAGGTCGGCGAGGAGTACTTCATCTCCATGGAGTACCTCGAGGGCCAGAGCCTGGCCACGGTCATGCGCCAGGCCCACAAGCTGGAGATGCCGCTCTCGCCCGAGATCGTCACCGCGATCGGCGTCCAGATCTGCGCCGGTCTGGGCTATGCGCACGAGCTCCGCGATGCGCAGGGCGAGCCCGTTCACCTGGTCCACCGGGATCTGAGCCCCCAGAACATCTTCGTGCTCTACTCCGGCACGACCAAGGTGGTCGACTTCGGGATCGCCCGAGCCGAGAAGAAGCTCGACAAGACCCGGACCGGGATCATCAAGGGCAAGTACGCCTACATGTCGCCCGAGCAGGCGCAGGGGGCGGAGCTGGACGCGCGCTCGGACCTCTTCTCGCTGGGCACCGTCCTCTGGGAGTGCCTGTCCCTGCGCCGGCTCTTCAAGCGATCCAACGAGCTCGCGACGGCCCAGGCGATCCTCTTCTCCGAGATACCGCCGCCGAGCGAGCTGAGGCCCGAGGTGCCGGCCAGGCTCGACGCCATCGTGCTCAAGGCCCTGGCCCGCGATCCGGACGACCGCTACTCGTCGGCGAGAGAGATCCAGCAGGACCTGCTGGCCATGTCCGCGGAGCTGGGCTACCAGACCGGCTCCACGCGGGTGGCGACGGCCATGCAGGCGCTCTTCTCCGACACCATCTCCCGCCACCAAGAGATCATCTCGCACGCCAGCAAGGACGGCTCGGTCTCGGAGGCGGCGGCCCGCGACCTGCGGCCCCAGACCGACGAGTCCCTGACCTTCGACGGGACGGCCAAGAGCGAGCTGCCCATGTCCTTCGCCCCGGCCCTGGGCCGCAAGCGCGGCTCCAGGCTGCCGTGGTTCTTGCTCTCGGGGCTGCTGGTGCTCATCGGGGCTGCGGCGGTGTGGCTGCTCGCCTTCGACGGCTTGCTGCTGCTGCGCCCGGTCCAGGATGGATCGCCGGGCCCGGCCGCGGGTCCTCCGGCAGCGGATGCGGGCAGCCGGGATGCGGGCCGGACGGATGCCGGCCGAGGCCCCGGCCCGGGCGGAGCGGACGAGCCGGCGAGCGAAGCCCCGGACGGGCTCACGGCCGAGCCGGTGGACGGGCCGCCCGCCGACCAGGACCGCACAGCAGCAGCGCCCAGGCCGACCTGGGGCCGGGTGCGGATCGTCACCGAGCCCGCCGGCGCCCGCATCTGGGTCGACGGCAAGGCCCTGGCCCAGCGCGCGCCCATCCGCGCCCTGCGCCTCAAGTCGGGCCTGCACGAGGTCGAGGCCGAGCTCGACGGCCACCGCAAGACGGCCGGGAAGGTCCGGGTCCGGCGGGGCCGCCAGAGCAGCCTGCGGCTCGTGCTTCCGACAATCGATCAGCCCGGCAAGCCGGAGCCGCCCCCGAAGGCCGAGGCCGTGGGTTTCGGCTTTCTGCGCCTGGACTCCGATCCCTGGACCGAGGTCTACCTGGGCGAGAAGAAGCTCGGCCCGACCCCGCTGTTCAAGGTCGAGCTGCCCGCGGGCACCCATCGCCTGCGGCTGGTCAACGAGGAGGCGCACATCGACCGCCGGGTCGAGATCCGCATCCGCAAGGGGGAGCTCACCAAGCGCTCGATCCGCTTCTGAGACGCGCGCCGTTCAGTCCGCCTGCCCCACGAAGAGCTGCACTTGCCCGCCGGCCAGGACCCAGACGTCCATCCGGCCGTCCGCGTCGAGATCGCCGACCTGGACGTGATCCGCCGAGACCTCGATCGGGATCTCGCGCGCCGCGATCACCGCGCCCTCCTCCACGGCCAGGTCCACGGCCAGGATGCGCTCGGTCGAGACCAGCAGCAGGTCGTCCAGCAGATGATCGCCGTCCAGGTCGCAGGCCAGCACCTGCTCGATCGCGCCGAGAGAAGATGCCAGGGCCAGGTCCTCGACCGTGCTCAGGTCGGTCGTGATCCTCACCCGGCTCCCCTCTGCGAGCACGAGGTCCGGGATGCGATCCGCGTTCACGTCCGCCGTGCCGATCGCGTCGGGACTCTGACCGGGCAATCGGAAGAGCTCCTGAACGAAGGTCCAGGCGTCCGGTCCCGGCCTCCCGAGCACGAGCACGTGATGCTCGCCCGACTCCCAGATCGAGAGTGCGAGCTCCGGGTAGCCGTCGAGGTCGCGGTCCAGCAGGGCAGCCGGCCCCTGGGCGATGGCCGGGCTGAGAAGCTGCGTCCCCATCGGGACGTGATCGAAGGCGATGGCCGTGCCGGGCACGCCCTTGAAGACCCGCAGCATGCCCTGCTCGACCAGGACGAGATCCGGGACCGGATCGGCATCCAGCTTCGCCTGGAGCGCAGCCAGCGCCGCCTGCTCGGACTGGGCGCTCGTCTCGGCGTGAACGAACTGGGCGCTGTCCGGCCGGTAGACGTAGGCGTGCGTGCGGGTCGCGCCCTGATGGTCCACGCAGACGAGCAGGAAGTCGCGGTCGCGATCTCGATCCAGGTAGCCCTCGAGCAGGTAGGCCCGATCTGGAACGCCGGGTCCGATGAGATCCATCCCTTCCTGTTCGACATGCCCGGTCCAGATCCTCGATCCAGGCGCCGGCTGGGCGCGGAGGAGTGCGTATGCATTTCCTGCCAGCAGTACCAGATCCCCCAGGCCGTCCCGATCGAAGTCGGCGGCCAGGCCGCGCGTCAGCGAGTCCGTGAGAGGCAGGAGCGGGAGGAGGTATCCAGGAAGCGCCTTGAATCGCTGGACCGGGGACGGCGTCGCGCCGGCGCCCGACTGCTGCCGGGCGTAGGACTCGTACGGCGCCCGCGCGTTCTCGGAGACGTATAGGACATCGACAGGCGGCTCGCCCGTCAGCTCGCCGATCAAGAGCTCGCGGATCTGCACATCCTGCGGGAAGGCGAGCGGAGAGTGGTGAGGCGACAGGAAGTGGCGATCGACGGCGTGGCCGTTGTTGAGGTAGATGTGGGAGCGGTTCGCGACCCGGTCCAGCACGACGAGATCGTCGAGCCCGTCCGCGTCCACATCGGCGGCCTGGAGCTCGAAGCTGTAGAACAGGTTGCCCGTGGCCGAGACATCGGCTGCGCTGACCTGCTCGCTCTCCGCGAACCAGCCCATCGGATCCTCGCCGCCCAGCGAACGCAGGACGGTCAGGCGGGCGGACATCGTCTGGCCCTCGATGTGCTGCCAGAGCAAGGCCGCGTCGTCCCGGCCGTCCTCGTCGAAGTCGAGCACGGCCAGGGAGCACGGCGTGTGATCCCCGGCGATGCTGAAGCTGCCCAGATCCATGTTGTGCCGGTTCCAGGAACCTCCCTGGTTGCGGAAGACGGCCAAACGGTAGATGTAGTCCGAGCCGATGTTGGCCCGCACGAGCAGGAGCGGCTCGTCCAGGCCGTCTCCATCGAAGTCTCCAGCGCCGATTCCGAGCGCCTTGATCTGATCGAGGCTTAGGCTGGAGCCGAAGACGCGATCCACGGCCAGCGCGCCGCCCACCCTCGCGACCTCGATCGCGTCGACGGAGAAGTAGTCGCTCGTACCCTTGCGGGCGACGATCAGATCGCCGAGCCCGGCGCCGTCGATCTCGGCTGCCAGCAACGCGGAGTCCGGCGTGCAGCTCTGGATATCCTCCTCGAACGCCAGCTCGGCGCCATCGGAGCCCAGCAGGACGAGGTCGCAGCCCGTGGCCATGTCGAGCAGGGCGATCTCCGCTCGTCCGTCGCGGTCCAGATCGAGCAGGCGGCTGACGATCGGCCGGTAGCTCGAGGGCAGCTCCAGCTCCTGATCCGCGAGCCAGCAGCCGCCCTGCACGCCTCCCATGGCCAAGCCCAGGAAGGGCTCAGGGCTCGTGCCCACGCCCGCGTCGGCCAGCAGCAGATCGGCGACCCCGTCGAGATCCGCATCTCCGATCGCGAGGTTGAAGGCCGAGTTGCTCGGGTAGCCGACGGCGATCTCGAGCTCGGCGCAGCCGGTCATGAGGCCGCTCCAGCCGCGGCAGGCCTCGTCCGTCTGCCCGTCGCAGTCGTTGTCCACGCCGTCCCGGCACAGCTCGGGCATGGCCGGATTCACGTCGCTGTCGGCGTCGTCGCAGTCCGAAAAGCGGCAGTTGTCGCAGCCCGCGCAGGCGGTGGGATATTCATCGCAGGTCTCGCCGCAGCGCTCCTGGCTGAAGAAGCCGTCCCAGTCCAGATCGTAGTTGGGCTCGGCCTCGTAGCGGCAGCCGGCATCCATGCTGCAGCCCAGCACCCGCAGGCAGTCGGTCCCGACGCTGCAGTCGACCGGATCGAGCAGGCAGAAGCCCTCCTGGCAGACGCCCTCCGGCGCGAAGCAGCGGTTGGTCGTGTTGGCGCAGACCGCGCCGTCCCCCGCAATCACGAGAGGCTCGCAACGGCCACCGACGCAGTCCCAGGCGCTCACGCAGGGCCGGTACGGAGCCATCACGTCGCAGTCTCCGGCGCTCTCGCACCAGAAGCAGCCCAGATCGGCACCCTGGCAGACGCCCAGCGTGCAGCGATCGCCGACCGTGCAGGGATCCTCGTCGTCGCACGGCTGGCCGTCGAGCCAGGGATCGATCTCGGGCTCGCAGCGCCCGTCTACACAGGCCCAGCGCGTGCAGGCCGGGAGCGCCAGGCCGTTCGCCTCGGCGAAGGCCTCGCAGTCGGCATCCAGCTGGCAGTCGGAGCATGGGATCTCGTCCGTCAGGTCGTCGCAGTCGTCGTCGAGTCCATTGTCGCACAGCTCCAGCCCGAGCCCGCGGCAGGCCCAGTCGAGCTGGATGACGACCCGCGCGTCCTGCTCGGCCGAGATCGCGGCCTCGGTGCAGCCCCGCAAGATCGCCTGGCCGGCTGCGTTGCGCGCCAGGGCGTAGAAGACGACCCGGCCGGTGGGCACGCCCTCGATCCCTGCCTGCTGGGCGGTGAGCGGCAGGTCGAAGCGGGCCGAGGCCTGGATGGAGAAGGACGGGGAGACCTCGCCGCCCGCGGCCTGGACCTCACGGCAGGGGCTGGCCATGCCCTCGGGGGCGCCCAGCGCGTAGACCGTCAGCTCGACAGCCTCCTCGCGCGCGTCGTCGGGGATGACGATCTCGAGCTGGAAGCGCCCCAGATCCACACAGCCGAGCGCGAGCACGGCGCCGATCAGAAGCGCAGGCTTGCACGCACCTCGCACCGCTCACCTCGTGCTCAGCTCGAAGTCGACCCGGTCCGGCGGACGCGGCCATAGGAAGTAGGCGGTCGCGCCGGCGCCCGCCAGCGCCACGCCTCCGACCGCGGTCCAGAACCACCAGGACTCGTACCAGGCGACCTGCTGCTCGGCCTCGAGCATCTCCGGCTCCAGGACCATCCGGAAGGCGTTGGCGGCACTGCCCAGCTCGAGCAGCACCCCACCCCAGCGGTCCGTGACCACCAGGTGGTAGTCGTGGTACGCGGCCCGCTCCTGCACCGGCGGGCGCAGGATGCGCTCGACGACCCCCGGCTCAAGCTCGTAGCTCGTCTTGCTCGCACCGGCCTGGCCCGCGGCCCGATGGAAAAGCACCGCGCGCGCGCAGAGCGCGAGCGGATCGGCCTCGATCCGCAAGCGCAGGGCGAAGTCCCGCTCCTGGCCTTCCTTGGCCTCCGGCTCCAGCGTGACCAGAATGCCCTTCCCGGCGCGCTTGCGGGCCCGCTCCAGGGGTGCCACCAGACGCGGAGAGCGAGCCGTGGGGAAGCGGTAGCCCGGCTCGATCGACAGCAGCCTGGCAAAGGCCTCCTCGGCCTTGGCCTCCTCGCCCATCGACGCCCAGCAGATGCCGCTGAGCCGATAGATGTCCAGCACGTCCTCGCGGGTGTTGTCCGGCCGCTCCAGGGCTGCCTGCAGCGCCCGGACGGCTTTCTCGTATTCCAGGCGGGCGAAGAGCTCCTTGGCCTCGACCAGGAAAGCGTTGCCTCCGGCCGCTTGCGCCATCCGCGGGAGGAGCAGACAGAGCGCCAGAAGGAGCAGACCTGAGAGCATCGAGCGTTCCGAACGGCTGAGCATGGCTTGGCCTTTCCAGACCTGATGGAATACAATCGAAACTACGATACCTTCCCTCCGAGGTCAACGAGGAGGTCGCCCATGTGCCCGCGTCTGTGTTCCGTCTTTGCGCTGGCCGCCCTGGCGCTCGCCTGCGGAGAGGGCGCCGAGTGCACGCTCGGCTCGGACTGCCCGGACGACGGCTTCTACTGCAACGGCGCTCCGAGCTGCCAGCAGGGGCGCTGCACGCCGGGCGAGGAGATCGCCTGCGACGACGGCATCGCGTGCACCGTCGACCGCTGCAGCGACGAGCTCGAGGACTGCGTCTTCGAGCCGGATGACGGGCTCTGCGACCCGGGCTGGAGCTGCGTGCCCGAGCAGGGCGGCTGCGTCCCGGAGTGCACCGGCGACGCCGACTGCCCGGACGACGGCAGCCTCTGCAACGGCGTGCCGAGCTGCGACCGCCAGCGCGGCGTCTGCGCGGACGGCGAGCCGCTCGACTGCGACGACGGGCACGCCTGCACCCTGGACGATTGCGACGACGCGCTCGGCTGCGTGTACCTGCCGCGCCACGACGAGTGCGATCCGGGTGAGATCTGCACCTCGGGAAGCGGCTGCGCCCAGCGCTTCTGCGCCCTGGATGCGGACTGCGACGACGGGGTCTTCTGCAACGGCGAGGAGCGCTGCGAAGGCGATCTGTGCGCCGGCGGCGCGCTGCCCTGCGACGACGGGCTGGCCTGCAGCGACGACTTCTGCGACGAGCTGCCCCGATCCTGCCGCTACGAGGTCCACGACGAGCGCTGCGACGACGGCCTGCCCTGCACCCGAGGCGTCTGCGAGCCGGACGGCTGCCGCTTCGAGCCGGTCGAGGACGGGACGCCCTGCGACGACGGGGATCCGTGCACGGCCCAGGGCGCCTGCGCCGCGGGCCAGTGCGCGGCCCCGCCGGTCTGCGAGCCGCGCAACCCGTGCGAGAGCGCCCGCTGCGTGCCCCAGGGCGAGGGCCATGAGTGCATCTACGAGCCCAAGTGCGACGACGGGATCGATTGCACCCTCGACGAGTGCCATACGCAGACCGGCGAGTGCAGCTTCACGCCCCTGGACGAGCGCTGCGAGGACCTCGAGCCGTGCATCGACTACGCCTGCCTGCCCGAGCAGGGCGGCTGTACGGCAGTGTACTTGACCGATGCCGATTGCGACGACGGCAACGAGTGCAGCACTTCGGACCGCTGCATCGGTGCGGACGAGACCATCCACTGCCTGGGCACGCCCAGCAGCCTGCTCTCGTGCGACGGGGGCCTGTGCGTCGACGGCCGCTGCTGTCCCGAGGCCCTCGCCTTCGAGGCGCCGCGCGCCGGGCGCTGCTGCTGCGACCAGGATGCGAGCAGGCCGTTCTGCTGCCTGTGCGATTGCCCGGACGGGGACACGTTCTGGAACGGCTGCGCCCGTGCCGAGCGCGACTGCCCGTCCTGCCCCTGCGTCGTTCGTTGATCAGCCGCGGTCCTTCTTCTCCAAGGGAGCGACCGGCTCGGCGGCCCAGATCTCGTCGGCGTACTCGGAGATGGTCCGGTCCGATGAGAACTTGCCCACCCGGGCGGTGTTGAGGATGGACATGCGCTGCCAGCTGGCCGGCTTGCGGAAGGTCTCCGCCACGCGCTCCTGGCACTCGACGTACGAGGCGTAGTCGCGAAGCAGCATGTAGTGGTCGCCGCCGATGAGCAGCGAGTCGACGATCGGCCTGAAGAGATCCGGCTGCGCGGGGCAGAAGTGGCCCGAGGCGATCTGGTCGATCACCTGCCGGAGCGCGGGGTCGGTCTCGTAGTAGTGGCGCGGCGCATAGCCCCGCTCGCGCTCCGCCGTGACCTCGTCGGCGCGCAGCCCGAAGATGAAGATGTTCTCCTCGCCGACCTCCTCGCGGATCTCGATGTTGGCACCGTCGAGCGTGCCGATCGTCAGCGCGCCGTTGAGCGCGAACTTCATGTTGCCGGTGCCCGAAGCCTCGTAGCCCGCGGTCGAGATCTGCTCCGACAGATCGGAGCCGGGGAACATCTTCTGGGCGAGGGAGACGCTGTAATTGGACAGGAAGGCCACCTGGATGCGTCCGGCCACGTCGGGGTCCGCGTTGACCACCTCGGCCACCGAGTTGATGAGCTTGATGATCAGCTTGGCCATGTAGTAGCCGGGGGCCGCCTTGCCGCCGAAGAGGAAGCTGCGGGACACGATCTGCTGGCGGGGATCGGCCTTGAGCCGGTTGTAGAGCGTGGCGATGTGCAGCACGTTGAGCAGCTGGCGCTTGTACTCGTGGATGCGCTTGATCTGGCAGTCGAAGATGGAGTCCAGGTCCAGCTCCACTTTGTTGGACCCGGCCGCGTAGCGGGCGAGCTGGGCCTTCTTCTCGCGCTTGACCGCGGCCCACTTCTTGCGGAAGGCCGCGTCCTTGGCCAGCGGCTCAAGCCCCTTGAGCGCGCTCAGGTCGGTGGCCCACTCGTCCCCGATCTCTGCGCCTATCAGCTCGGACAGCTCCGGGTTGCAGAGCTTCAGCCAGCGCCGCTGGGTGATGCCGTTGGTCTTGCTGTTGAAGCGCTCGGGCCACAGGGCGTGGAAGTCGGAGAAGATCTTCTTCTTGATGATCTCGGTGTGCAGCGCGGCCACGCCGTTGACGGAGTGGCTGCCCACGATGGCGAGGTGCGACATGCGCACCGACTTGACCGGGTGCTCCTCGATGATGGACATGCGCCGCAGAAGCCGCTCGTCCGCCCCGTGCTCGCGCTCCAGCACATCCAGGAAACGCCGGTTGATCTCGTAGATGATCTGCATGTGTCTCGGCAGGAGGTTGTGCATCAAGGCCACGGGCCACTTCTCCAGCGCCTCGGGCATCACGGTGTGGTTCGTGTAGCCGAAGCTGCGCTGGCACAGGTCCCAGGCCTCGTCCCAGCTCAGGCCTTCCAGGTCGACGAAGACGCGCATCAGCTCGGCGATGGCGATGGCCGGGTGGGTGTCGTTGAGCTGGATGGCCACCTTGTCCGGGAACTGCGAGAAGGAGTCGTGCGTCACCTTGTAGCGCCGCAGGATGTCCTGCACAGTCGCGGACACGAAGAAGTACTCCTGCTTGAGCCGCAGCTCGCGGCCCGGCGGGATGTCGTCCTTGGGGTAGAGGACCTTGGTGATGTTCTCGCTGAGCACCTTGTCCTCGACCGCGGCGATGTACTCGCCCATGTTGAACTCGCGCAGGTCGAAGCTGTGCGCCGCCCGGGCGGACCACAGCCGCAGCGTGTTGACCGTCTCGTTGCGGTAGCCGGGCACGGGCACGTCGTAGGGCACGGCGATCACCTTCTCGGTGTCTCGCCAGGCGCTCTGCAGCTCGCCCCGCTCGTCGGTCCACTGCTCGACCCAGCCGCGGAACTGGACCTCGTAGGCGTACTCGGGCCGGAGGATCTCCCAGGGGTAGCCGTCGCGCAGCCAGTCGTCCGGCTTCTCGTGCTGGAAGCCGTCGGAGATGGCCTGCTCGAAGATGCCGTAGTCGTAGCGGATCCCGTAGCCCGTGGCCGGCAGCTGCAAGGTGGCCATCGAGTCGAGGAAGCAGGCGGCCAGCCGGCCAAGCCCGCCGTTGCCCAGGCCCGCGTCCGGCTCCACGTCGATCAAGTCGTCCAGGTCGTGGCCCAGCCCGGCCAGGGCCTGCTTGCAGGCGTCGTAGAGGCCCAGGTTGATCAAGGCGTTGTGGATCGTGCGGCCGAGCAGGTACTCCATGGACAGGTAGTAGACCCTCTTGGCGTCGTGCCGGTAGTAGGCCTGCTGGGTGTCGTTCCAGCGCTCCATGACCCGGTCGCGGACCGCCTTGGCCAGACTGTTGTACCAGTCGGTCGCGCGGGCCGTGTAGCGCGTCTTGGCCTGGGAGTACTCCATGTGCCGGGCCACCGACTCCTGCAGGCTGGCCGCGTCGCTGCCCAGGTAGTGCCCCTCGACCATCTGCCAGAGGCGCTCCTTGTCTTTCGAAGCCATCTCGTCTCTCCTCGTTCGAGCCGCGAGCTCGAGCTTCAGGTGGTCATCGCCGCCCTGACGCGCTGCTTGCGGAAGAAGGCGATCAGCAGGATCGGATAGGGCGCCAGGAAGACGATGGTCGCGATCGCGGTCCCGCCGCCCATCATGCTGCCCATGCCGGACATCATCTCCGTGACCTGGGCCGCCTCGGCATCGTGCTGGCCGATGGACTCGAAGAGCCGCTCGTAAGCCGGGCCCACGACGAAGATGTACAGGCAGGCCACGATCGCCAGCACCACCAGGGCGCCCACGCCCCAGTAGACCGACCAGTCGGCCGCCCAGCGGCGGTAGCGGAGCTGCCCGATGCCGACCGCCAGCAGCACGGCCGACATGCCCAGCATGAGCAGGCCCTGGATGCCCATGATCCGGTAGACCGTGGCGATGGTCTCCAGGGCCTCGCCCGCGATCTGGGCGTCCCGGCCTCCCTCCATGGCCGCCAGGCCGCCCAGCTTGCCGACCGCGGAGCCGGCCAGCCCGGCGCAGGCCGAGAACATGTTGAGCAGCATCCAGATGCTGGCGAAGATGATCGAAAGGGTGCCGAGGACCTTGGGCGAGGACGGGAGCGCGCCCAGGGGCTGGCCCGGCATCGGTACAGGCTGCATTCCATCGTTCATAACGAGATACCTCCCTTGGCTCCTCGGTATCCGAGAGTGGGTAAGACTGTGTAGGCCGGGAGGCGCCAGCTTGTCAAGCAAGCGCGAGAAAGCCCGCAATCGCCCGTGCAAAAAAAGGAAAAAAGGGCTTTACCGGAAGGGGGGTCCATGCTAGGAATGCCCCTCGGTCAAGCTGGCAAAACCAGAATCGAAGGGAGACATGCGATGAGAGTGTGGACAGCAGCTCTGCTGTGTACGGCCCTGCTGGCCTTCGGGCTCGCGGGTTGCAACGGCGACACGGAGGACCCCTGCGCGGGCCTCGCGAACCTGTGCACGGAGGATGGTGCCCTGCAGTGCAATACGGGCGACACCGCGATCCAGACCTGTCAGGCCAATGCCGACAACTGCCTGGTGTGGACCGACACCGAGACCTGCGGTGCGCGTCAGACCTGCGACGACAGCGGCGAGGCGCCGGCCTGCGTGTGCAACGACACCTGCACGACCGCGGGCGAGACCCAGTGCGCCGGCACGGTCATCCAGACCTGCACCGCCGACGGCGACGGCTGCCTGGGCTGGGCCAACACCACCGACTGCGCGGACACCAACCAGGCCTGCGACGACTCGGGTGCCGACGCCGTCTGCGTGGGCGGGGGCTGCACCGACGGCGAGACCCGCTGCGACGGCGACGTGGTCCAGACCTGCGCAGATGGCGCCTGGGGGGACACCCAGGACTGCGCGGCCACCGGCCAGACCTGTGACGACTCCGGCGCCGACGCCGTGTGTGTGGGCGAGACCTGCACCAACGGCGAGACCCGCTGCGACGGCAACGTGGTTCAGACCTGCACGGACCACGCCTGGGTGGACACCGAGGACTGCGAGACCAGCGGCCAGGTCTGCGACGACTCCGGCGCCGATGCCATCTGCGTGGTGGTCTGCACCCACGAGTGCGACACCGTGGGCGACACCCAGTGCAACGGCGAGGTGATCGAGCTTTGCACCACCGACGCCGACGGCTGCCGCTACTGGAGCGTGAGCCGCGACTGCGGCTCCTCGGGCCAGACATGCGACGACTCGGCCGAGCCGGCCGTCTGCACCGGCACCTGCGTCTCCAACTGCACTGTGCTCAACGAGACCCATTGCAACGGCACCCTGATCGAGACCTGCCTCGAGCCCGAGGCCGGCTGTTTGATCTGGATGCCGACGCTCGACTGCGCCATGACCGACGAGATCTGCGACGACTCGGGCGCGAACGCGGTCTGCGTCTACGTCTGCGATCACGAGTGTGACACGGCAGGCGAGACACGCTGCTTCGACAACATCGTCCAGACCTGCACCACCGACGAGCACGCCTGCCGCCTGTGGGAGGACACCGAGGACTGCGACGACACGAGCACGTTCTGCGACGACTCGGGCGCCGACGCGGTCTGCACCGCGAACTGCGTGTCGGACTGCGCGGGCCAGGGCGGCGAGACCCAGTGCAACGGCTCGGTCATCGAGACCTGCACCGAGGTCTTCACCGACTGCTTCCAGTGGGTGGGCGGCCAGGACTGCGCCGACCTCGACCAGGACTGCGACGACTCGGGCGCCGACGCGGTCTGCGTGACGTCCCAGCCCCAGCCCGTGGGCGCGCCCTGCGACGACGACGACGACTGCGAGTCGGGCATCTGCTTCTTCGAGGTCCTGTACGGCTTCCCCCAGGGCTACTGCGTGGCAGAATGCACCGGAGACGACCCCTACGGCTGTGCGGATCCGACAGCGGTGTGCGTCGACGTCGGGGCCTATATTTGCTTCGACCTCTGCGATCCGGCCAATCCCGTCTGCCGGGAGGGCTACTTCTGCTACGACTTCGGAGGCGGCGTGGGCACGTGCTGGCCCGGCTGCGACGACGACGGCCAGTGCACGGCCACGGATCACTGCGACATGGACTCCGGCTTCTGCGACTGCCCGGACGGCCTGCACGCGGACGAAGACCTGATGGACTGCGTCTACGACGACTGCGACTGGCTCGACTGCCTGAACCTCAACATGACCTGCGACGAGACCGGCGGCTGCGGCGGCGCCTGCGCGGCCTGCGACGCCTGCATCGACGCGGGCTACACCCAGTCCGTCAACCACTGCTACCCGCCGGGCGCTGTCTGGGGCGGCGAGTGCGAGATCGACGCCGACTGCCCGGGCACCGGCATGCCGGGTGCGGATACGTTCTGCGACGGGTCCACCAGTGGCCACTGCTCCCAGTGGAACGGCCCGGACTTCGTGACCGAGGGCGAACCCTGCGCGGGCGATCCCGACAGCGTGGGCTTCATCTACCAGGACCCGTGGAGCGGCTCGACCTACAACATCTGCTACATGTCCTGCTCGGATGACGGCGACTGCCGGCCCGGCTACGCATGCTCGGACGGTTGGGGCACGAGCGGCGACATCAGCATCTGCATGGCCATCGACGACTGCGAGACCAGCGGCTGCAACGACCTGCTGGGCGTTCTGTACTGCGACACGGACAGCGGCTACTGCTGGGAGGACGCCTGCGCGGCCGATCCCTGCGCCGGCATGCCCAACTCGACCGGCACGTGCATTCCGGCCGGCGACGAATTCACCTGCGAGTGCAGCACCGGTTACTACTGGAACCCGGACAACGGCGCCTGCGAGCTCTTCGTCTGCGGGGCCGCGATACTGACCACGGCGGGCGCCTCCGATGACACCTGCAACGGGACCCAGATCTACAACGCCGGCAACAACCCCGGCGGGTCCTGCACCGGCTACGGCACCTCCGGGCAGGAGATCGTCTACGAGCTCGCGGTCCCGGCCGACATGGTGGCCAACATCGGGATGACACCCAATGGCTTCGACGCAGCGCTGTGGGCCACCACCGACTGCGCCGACCTCGACGGGCTCCTCTGCGTGGAGGGTAGCGACAGTGGCGACCCCGAGCAGATCACGATCACCAACGACACCGGCGCCGACGCGACCTACTATGTCATCGCCGACGGCTACTCGGGCTGCGGCGAATTCGAGCTGACCGTCGCCTTCAGCGCCTCGCCTTGCGCAGGCGATCCCTGCGGGAGCGTGGCCAACGCCACCGGCGAGTGCGTGGTCGACGGCGACGAGTACATCTGCGTCTGCGATACCGGCTACCAGTGGAACCCGGGCACCTTGACCTGCGACGCCATGACAGTGGACACGCTGCCCATGCCGGGCAGCGTCGACGGGACCATCGCCGTGGGTGACGAGATCGACTGGTACGTCTTCGACATCACTGCGCCGGGCGCCTGGTACTTCGAGACCTCGGATCCGGGCACGGGAACGCAGCTCGACGACACCCAGATCTGGCTGTGCGACTACCTGGGCTGCACCTACGGCTACAGCGGCGACAACCTCGAGTACGACGACGACGGCGGAGACGACGCCTACTCCCTGATCTACTACGACTTCGTGAGCGCCGGCACCTACTACATCGGCGTCCAGTCGTACAGCACGGGAACGGGCGACTACACCCTGACCAGCTACCAGGATCCCTGCAGCGCCGATCCCTGCGCCGGCGTGGCCAACTCGACCGGCGAGTGCGTGAACATGGGCTCGGGCGAATACGCCTGCGTCTGCGACTCCGGCTACGAGTGGAACCCTGGCAACATGGCCTGTGAAGCGATCAGCGGCACACCGCTCCCACTGCCGGGCTCCATCGAGGGCGAGTTCCTCACACCGGAGCAGATCGACTGGTACGTCATCGACGTCACCACCCCGGGCACCTGGACCTTCGAGACCTCGGACGGCAGCACGGGCACGCCGGTCGACGATACCCAGCTCTGGCTGTGCGACTACCTGGGCTGCGTCTACAGCGACGTCGACAACCTGGACTACAACGACGACATCGACTACTCGGGCGGCAACTACTACTCGCTGATCACCTATGACTTCACGTCCGCCGGCACCTACTACCTGGGCGTCCAGTCGTTCTACAACTACTACACGGGGACCTACGCCATCACGAGCTACTAGCGATCCCTACGCTGCATCGACCCCGAGGGCTGCGCTCTTACGAGCGCAGCCCTTTTCTTCTTTGCGCCCTTGCATCGGCCCCTCGTGCTGGTACAATGCACGTCTGGGATAGCCTGTTACGGAAAGCGAGGCCGAGACATGCATATCCTCTTATCCTGGCTCATGCTGTCGGTGGTGGTCTGGCTGACCGCCATGTTCCTGCCGGGCATCAAGGTGAAAAGCTTCGTCGACGCGATCGTCGTGGCGGCCATCTTCGGCGTGCTCAACTGGCTCATCGGCTGGCTGCTATTCGCGGTGATCGGTATCTTCACCCTGGGTCTCGGCTTCCTGCTGGCCTTCATTACCCGCTGGGTGGTCAACGCGCTGCTGCTCCACGCGACCGGCAAGATCACCGACCGGGTCAAGATCGACAGCTTCCTCTCGGCCCTGATCGGCGCGCTATGCATCTCGGCCCTGGGCACCCTGGGCGAATGGATCTTCAAGATCAACGCGGCCTGAAGCGAGCGCTCTGCCGCGCCTACTCGTGGCAGTCAAGGTCGTCCATGTCGGTGAAGGTGTCGCAGTCGTTGTCCCGCCCGTCGGTACAGGAGCGCTCGAGCGTCTCCGGCGGATCATTCGGCACGCAGGTCTGGGGGATGCCCTCGATGCAGGCGTCGATCCGCACCCGGCACTCGCCGTAGCCGCAGATCCGCGTGCCCTGGTCCTCGTCGGTCAGCCCGTCGCAGTCGTCGTCGATCCCGTTGCAGGTCTCGTAGCGGCTGGCAGCCGGATCCTCAACGCAGGTCGTGGCCGTTCCGGTCGGGTCGCAGGCCATCTCGCCGGAGACGCAGGCATCCGTGTCGGCTCCATCGCAGGGCTCGCCGAGATCGGGCCACAGCTCGTCGATCTGGCCGTCGCAGTCGTCGTCCAGCCCGTCGCAGACGTGCTCCTCGGCCGCGGGCTCCTCCGAGGAGCAGACCAGCGCCGTACCGTCCGCCGCGCAGACTTTTCGCCCGTCGCAGCCCTCGTGCGTGCACGGCTGGCCGAGCTCCTCGAAGTCCTCGTCGGTCAGCTCGTCGCAGTCGTTGTCGATCCCGTCGCAGGCCTCGACGCCGCCGTGGCTCGGCCAGCACCTGCGGCAGTAGCGGGAGCCGTCGGCGAGCGCCTGGCAGGTGAAGATCGCGTCCGGATCGTCCGGATCCACGCAGTAGCGACAGTTGCGGCTGGAGTAGCAGGTGCGCGAGCAGATGGCCGTGTCGCCGTCCGGCACGCAGCGTAGTCCAGCCTGGCAGGCGGACTCGTACTGGCCGGTGCAGTCCTGTCCGCATGCGCCCTGCCCGTCGCCGCACTCGAAGCCGACCGGCAGCCTGATGCAGACCCCGTAGCCGAACGGGTAGGCGCAGCACGCCCGGGCGTCGAGCTCGGCGCAGTCGCCTTCGTCGGTGCAGTCCCGCTTCGTGCAGTAGCCGGTCTGCTCGCCCGCGTCGAGCCAGCACAGGCCGCTCGCGCATTCCGCTCCGCTGCTGCATTCCGCGCCCAGCTGCGCCAGCGCGAAGCAGCGACCCGACTCCGCATCGCAGGCAAAACCCTGCTCGCAGCCGGGCGGACAGCTGCCGCCGCACGCGTCCGGCCCGCACTCCTTGCCCTGGCAGGCGGGCTGGCAGCAGCTGTCGTTGTAGCAGACCCCCTGCTCGTCACAGCACGCGCCGCCGCAGACCCGGAAGCGGCAAGCGCACTGGCCGTCCTCGTCGCAGCGCTCGTTCGGCCCGCACTCGCCGCACGAGCCCCCACAGCCGTCGTCCCCGCAGCGCCTGTCCCCGCAGCTCCGCTCGCAGGGCTCCGAGGCGCAGGCCAGCGACAGCATCGCCAGGATCACGATCGGGCTCGCTCTCATGACCGTCTCCCGATGGCAGGCTTGCCCGGGACCGAGCACGCCGCTATGCTGATACTTTACCATTCTCACTCGATCTGCAAACGGAGAGGAGCGAGCGATGACAGCGCGAACGCGGATCTGCTCCAGCCTGCTGTGCTGCCTCGTACCCTGGATGCTGCACGCCTGCGGCTCGGGCCAGGACGGCAACTGCCCCGACGTGGCCGGCGACTGGCTGATCACGGATCACTGCGAGGAGGCCATCGAGGGCCAGCACGCGATCATCGCCCAGGACGGCTGCTCGATCACCGTGGACTGGGGCGGCCCCGAGCCGTGGACCGGGACGGTCGACGAGAACGGTGGGCTCTCGATCGGGGGATCGACTGGCACGGATACGCTCACCTGCACGGGCTCGCTGAGCGGCAGCACCTGGTCGGTGGACTGCGCGCCGGGGGGCTGCCACGTGGAGGCCGAGAAGCAGTAGGCTCCAGGCCGCCCGCTCAGGCGCCCTGGACGGCCTCGCTCTTCCGGGCCTGCCATTGCATGACGGCCCGCACGGCCACCGCGACCACGGAGATGGCGCCGGCCACCACGGCCCAGATCATGGGCGCGTCCAGGAGCACGATCGGCAGCACGATGGCCAGGGCGGCGACGACGAGCAGCACGGCCGCCATCCCCGCGGCGGGCCTGCGGGCGAGCCCCAGGCGCATCGCGATCAGCGCCGCCAGCAGGAAGATTCCGAGCATGAGCACCACCCCGCCCGCGGTGCTGGCCTCGGAGGTCGTGTAGTGCATGCTGAAGCTGGATCGCTCCTGGCCGCGGTTTGCGAACAGCCGCTCGAAGCTGTAGTGCACGCCCCGCCTCGGCACGTCGATGGGCAGCGACATCACGCCGCCGGCCCGGCCGGCCTGCTCGCCGGCGCTCTTGCCCTCGACGGCCTGCACGAAGTCCGCGCGCGCGGCCGTGCTCAGCTCGCCCGAGACCTTCTCGGACATGTTCGTGTCCAGGCCGCCGTAGCTCAGCTCGACCGGCAAGTAGACGTCCCAGGCGCTTCGGGTCTCGACGATGTCGGGCACCGGCAGCTCGCCCGCGATCCAGCCCGCGAGGCCCATGGGATCGATCTTCGTCGCGTAGACCACCTCGACATCGAAGCCCGTGTCCGAGTTGATCAGCGGCACCAGGACCTCCCACTCGCGATCCGAGCCCGCCATCTTGATCGACTTGCCATCCCGCTGCGCCGTCCAGAGCGTCGAGCCCTCGGGCAGCTGGATCTTGAGGAACTGGCTGCTGCGGTTGCGGACCCGGTAGCGCGCCAGGGTCAGGGCCAGTCCGTGCCGGGTGAAGAGGGTCTGGTAGCTCGCCTGGTCGATGACCGCCACCTGGAGGCTCATCTCGGAGTGGTGCTTGACCAGCAGGTTGAGCTGGAAGGGCGACTCGCCGTGGGTGTACTTGAAGGCCTTGAGGATCGGATTGGTGGTCCGCAGGGTGAGCTGCCGCGGCAGCTCCTGGACATCCAGCGGCGAGATCCGGGTGGAGCCGGCCGGCACCTTGGCGTCGATCTCGACCGCGGTCAGGGCCTCGACGGCCAGCCGGCCCCGCTCGTTGTCCGCGCCCGGCACGTGGATGGCCGAGATGCCGACCTGCTCGACTTTCTCCTGGCCGCCGCGCAGCACCCGCTCGTAGGCCACCTCGATCCGGAGCGTCCCCTCCAGCTCCTGGGTGAACATGAGCTGCAGCAAGCGCGGACTGCCGGCCTCCTGCTTGGCGAGCTTGTGATCGCGCAGCGAGGGCGCGGTCACGCCCACCAGGCTCACATCCGGCGGCAAGGTCAGGTCGAGATCCATGAGCCGGCCCGTCTTGATCGCGATCTCGACCGACGCCGAGGCCTTCATCACGCCCTCACCCACCGACAGCAGGGTATCGACCACGGCGTCGAACTTGCCCCGCTTGCGCTCGGGCGGCGCCAGCCGGACCGTGAGCTGGGCCTCGGGATCGATGTACTTGTAGGTGTGGGCCACGGTCCGCTTGATGGGCTGGCGCACCCAGGCCGGGAGCTGGTTCTCGCCCACCTTGTTCATGCCCGAGGCGTCCTGGGGCTTGATCGACAGCTCCGAGCCGGACAGCAGGGCCACCATGCCGCGCTGGCGGTGGACGCCGGAGGGGACCAGCAGCGGGATGGCCACCGGCTGGGACTGCTCGGCCGACGCGTCGGCGCCCAGCAGGCGCTCGTAGCCCACCGTGTAGCGGTAGTCGCCCTTGATCTCCCGGTCCAGGAAGATGGTCAGCTCCTGCCCGGCACCCTGCTTGGCGACCCGCCAGTCCGAGACCCCGTCGCCCACGACCCGGTTGATGGCCGCCTCGGCCGGCAGCCTGGCGCTCACGGAGTGGGTGGCACCCCGGGTGACCTGGAAGGCCACCAGCGCCTCGGCCTGCAGGACGCCCTCCTCTGCCTGGACCACGTGATAGACCTCGGCGTTGGCCCTGAGCTGCTCCTTGACCGCTTCGGGCAGCGCGCTCGACCAGGCGAAGACGATCTCGTCGCTGGGCGGGATGTGGACCGAGGCCAGGGTCTTGCCGGCGCGGCGCTGCAGCTCCACCCCGGCGTGGGGCGTGACGGTCAGCTCCTTGTCCCCGGGCAGGCTGAGCTCGAAGGAGCTCAGCGGTGGCCTGGGAAGCCACAGCGCGCAGCTCGGCGGTCCGCCGTCCGAGCTGACCGGCGCCTCGAAGCGCAGCTCGATCTCGTGCTGGCCCGCGCCCTGCACCTGGACGGCCAGCTTGTCGTCCACCTCCTGCACCACGGCCTGCTTGCCGTCCGCCCGGGCGCTGGACAGCGCCGCGCTCGCCGCCAGCAGCGGGATGGAGACCGGCTCGGGGCTCGTGACCCGGACCCGGAAGCCGGCCCGGAATCGCACCACCTCGCCCTCGAGGCTGCCCTGGTAGTCGGCGCCCAGGATCAGGACCTCGTGCTCGCCCGGCACCCGCCAGGCGATCTGCACGCCGCGGGTCCGGGGCACCGAGGCCCTGAGCTCGGTCGAGCTGCCCGACTCGCTGAGCTCGAAGCCCGAGGCCGGGATCACCGAGGCGGCCAGGCCCTGTCCGGGCAGGCTGGCCTCGAGCTTGATCGCGGCCGCGGGCGGCACCGGCAGGTGGAGACAGCGCCCGGTGGCGGACTCGCTGACCGCCACCTGGTAGCTGAGCACGAGCTCGTGGGTCCCCTTGTCCTTGGTCGACCAGGCGAGATCGCCTCTGAAGTCGGCCAGCGCGAGCTGGTTGCCCGAGCTCGAGCGCACCGACTCCACCGCCGTGCCGGCCGGCAGCAGCGGCACGGCCACCCAGTCGCTGCTCAGCACGTGCACCGTCACCTTGGCGCTCACCCGGGCGGGCTGCCCCTTCTGCTCGGGCACGCGCACCGAGACCTCGGCCTCCGAGAGCGCAGCCGCCACGGGTGGCGGCTGCTCCGGCTTGCGCGGCTCGGACGCCTTGGCCGACAGGGCCTGGTAGGCATCCAGGGGCATGCGTACCTGACCCGCGCTCTCGTCCTGCGCCAGGGCCGGCCCGACCGCGAGCCACGAACCGAGAAGCCACCAACCCTTCCACGTTGACAAGCGCATGCTTCCACCTCCTCGAGTGCGGTGATCGCCGGCTCTGCCCTAGTCGCGGCTCTCCGGCGAGAGCTTCTTCCTGCCTGCGTAGACCAGCGAGTGGACCAGGTGGCGACGCAAGGCCTCGTCGCCTTGCCAGTCCTGGCTGGCGAGCACGCGCTGGTAAGCGGCCAGCATGCGCGCGTCTCTCGCCAGCTCCTCGTCGCCCGCGAGCTGGTGGAGCACCGCCTGCAGGTGCTCGATGCGACGCTGGGCCCGGGCCAGGATCTGCCGGCAGGGCGAGGCCTGGCCCGCCTCGAGCTTCTCCGAGGCCTGCTCGAGCGCCCGGGCCAGCTCGTGGGCGAGACGGTTCTTGCGCACGCCGACCGCCAGCGGATCCAGGGGCCGCCGGCCGGCGGGCAGGCTCAGGCTGGCCCGGGCCACGGCGTTGCTCAGCTTGACCAGGTCCTTGTAGCGCACCCGCACGTCGGCCACCGGCCCGGGGCCCGGGACCACCAGGTCGAGCAGGATCACGTGCGCGTCGCCGGCGTAGTAGGCCGGGATGACGATCTGGATGCCCTCCTCGTCCTCTCCCCGGTCGGCCTCGATGCCCAGGGTGCGCGAGATCCGCCGATCGATGGCCTGCTCCGCCTCCCGGACCCGCTGGCTGGCCGTCGCGGTCAGGGGCTCGGAGCCCAGCACCGCCACGAGCTTGACGCCCTCGGCCAGCCGGATGCGCAGCCGCAGCGCCCGGGCGACGACCGAGCCCGAGGCGGCCAGCTCGGCCTCGATCACCGGGCGCGCATCGTCGGTCGAGGCGACCAGGCGCCGGCGTCCCTGGCCGGCCCAGGCGAGCTCGGCCAGGGCCGCGCGATCCGCGCCTGGGCCCACTCCGATGGCGGTCAGCGACACGCCCTCCAGCGCCCGGGCGTGCGCCATGGTCTCGAGCGCGGCGCGCTCGGAGCCCGGAGAGCCGGCCGTGGCCAGCAGCACCAGGTTGGCGCCCAGGGGCGCGTCCTCGCTGCCCGCCCCCTGGAGCAGCGCGTAGGCCCGCTGGCAGGCAGCCGCCAGGTTCGAGCCCGGGCGGGGCTCGGCGCCCTCCATGCCCAGCAGGGCCTCGGCCAGGGCCCGCTTGACGGCCGTGGGCTCGAAGCGCCCCGGCTCGAGCAGCAGGGGCTCGCCCGGGCCCGCGGCCAGCAGGAAGAAGCGATCGCCGGCCTGGACGCTCCCGGCCATGGCCCCGGCCACGCTCCACAGGCCGCGCCGGGCCTCGTCGTCCGCGAGCGCGCGCAGGTCCACGACCAGCGCCGCGTTCAGGGGCGCCCGGCGCCGGGCGTGGCGCTCCGAGCCCTTCAGGCCCACCTGGACCGTGACCCGGCTCGGCCCCTCGACCGCACAGCGATCCGCGTCGAGGTAGAGCGCCAGGCCGTCACTGTCGGGCGAATCGAAGGGCTGGCTGTACTGGACCGCCTCCTCCTGGAGCGCGATATGCTCGCCATCCATGAACAGCCCGCGGGCCAGGCGCTGGCGCAGCCACTCCATGGACGGATCGCCGGGCAGGTAGGTGTTCTTGAAGTAGCCGCTGGCCGGGATGAAACGAAGCCCCTCGATGGCGACCTCGTCGTAGTCCGGCTCGCCGTCGATCTCGAAGACCAGCTTGCGGTGCTCGCCGCGCCGGGTCACATCGAGCTCGAACTTCGACTCGCCCTTCAGGCCCTGGTAGATGGACAGGGCCTTGTCCGGGCTGCTCAGCGGCTGGCCGTTGATGGCGTGGAGTACGTCCCCGTTCTCGATCCCGAGCCCGTCGTAGAGCGAGCCGGGCCGGATGCCGAAGACCTTGAAGCCCGTGGCTTGTCCGTCCTGGAAGGCCGGCACGATGCGGGCCTGCGTGGCGACGCCGCTCGGGTCCGAGACGGACCGCTCGAGCATCCGGCGATCGATGGAGTGGTGCTCCACCACGCCGGTCTCGCCGCCCAAGCCGACGCTCCGGAAGGTGAAGGGGTAGGACACCATGACCATCCCGCCGCCCTTGGGCGCCGGGAAGCGCATCCGCTGGACGGCCCGTGTCACGCAGGCGTCCAGCTCGGCGCTGCCCGTGGACGAGCTCTCGGCTTGGGCCTGAGCCACCTGGCCGGTGGGCTGGATCGCGAACTGCACGGAGAGCTTGCCGCCCACCTTGGGGTTGCGGACGAGCTCGCGCTCGTAGCAGGCCTGGATCTGGCCCAGCTCACCGTGCACGACCCGCTGGATGATGCTCCTGCTCAGCGAGCCCATGATCTGGGGCTGCTTCGCGGGCACGGGTCGGTCCTTGCCCAGCAGGGCCAGCAGGCCGCTCTCGCTCACCTTATCGGCAGGCTCGTAGGTGTCGCCCTGGTCCGTATTGGCGACGAGCCTCGAGCCGCTCTTGTCTCTCTTGGCCTCGCGCTCTCGCTTGCGGCTCTCCTTGTCCTCGAGCGCGGCCTGCCATTGCCGATCGCCGATCTCGTCCGCGATCCGATCCAGGGCCCTGGTCTTCTCCTTCGACTTCTTCTCGGTCTCCTCGTTCTTCTCGGTCTTCTCCTCGTCCATGGAGGCGCTGCTGTCCACCAGCACCGGGATCACCGAGCGGGGCGCGGCTGCCGCCTCGGACGGCTCGGGCTCGGGCGTGAGCACGAGCTTCACGTGGCGGTCCGGGATCTCCTCGATCTCATCATCTGTCTTGTCGTCCTTGTCGAGCTCGCCGAGGCTCGGGACCTTCGTCACGACGCCGTCGAAACCGTCGCGTCCACCGCCGCGGCCCCGGGTGCCCAGACGCCCCAGGCCGATGGTCTCGCCGGTGCCGCCGCCGCCGGCGCCCGTGCCCTTCAGCCCGAGGCCGCCGAAGCCGCCGCCTTCGCCGTGATGCGGCAGGTCCTCGCCGCCGAAGTCCCTGCCGTTGCGGATCCCGCTGTCTTCCTGCGCGACCTCGCGCGCCTCGATGCGATCGATCTCCCGCAGCACGATCCGGCGCTTTCCGGATCGCTCGGCCGCCTTGGCATCGTCGCCCACCGCGATAGGCCCACGCTGCAGCTTGCCGTCGACCTTGACCGTGGCGGAGGGGCTGGTCCGGATCTCCAGCCGCCCCTTGGTGGCCGTCTCCGCCTCTTGGTTCCCTCGCCAGAAGCGACCATCCGCGGGTTTCTTCTCGGGTGGCGACTTCGACTCCTCCGGCCTGCCGGGCCCGAAGCCGGGTCCCGGGCTCCCGGCCGGGGGACCTCCCTTGCTGGGGTATGGGCGGCCGGCGCTGTCCGTCCAGCCCGCCTCCTGTCCTGACAGGGCGTTGGCGCTGGAGGAAAAGAGCGCGCGCACGTTGTCGCCGGCGACCGAGAGGAAGCCCACGGCGATGAGCAGCACGATCGGCACGCCCAAAGTGGCCCAGGCGAGCACGCGCCCGGTCCGCCCCTGGCGGCGCCTGTCCTGGCGCTCGATCCGCTCCAGCGTGCGCTGGACGAGATCGCGGGGCGGCTCGCGCGCATCCATCTCTCCCAGGGCCTCGTCGACCGCAGCCAGTCGCTCGGCCAGGCTGCGGCAACGGCTGCAGCTCGCCAGGTGCTCGGCCACGGCGGGCTCGCTCGCCGCCTCCGGGCTCTCGGCCAGACGCTCGCGGACTTCCCGGCAGTTCATGGCTCCACTCCCTTGGGCTCGCCGCGCTCCCAGCGCTCGAGGGCATCGGCCAGGGCCAGCCGGGCGCGCCGCAGCCAGGTCTTGGCCGTGGGCACGGGCACGCCCAGGACACGGGCGCAGTCCGCGACCGCGAGGCCCTCCACCCGGGCGAGGTACAGGGCCTGGCGCTGCCCGACGGGCAGGTCCTGGAGGGCCGACTCGATGAAGCGCACCCGCTGGCGGGCGTCCAGGCGCCGGTCGGCCGGAACGCAGTCCGACTCCGGATCCCTGGCCCGCCCCTCTCCACGCCGCCACCAGCCGCCCAGGACCCGCCGCACGCGCCGGGCGCGCCAGTGGCTGCGCAGCAGGTTGTGCGCGATGGTGTAGAGCCAGGCCCGGAAGGGCCGCTCCGGGTCGTAGCGGCGCGCGGAGCGGTGAACGCGCAGGAAGGTCTCCTGGAAGAGATCCTCCGCCGCGCTCGGCTCGACGCCCTGGCGCTGGAAAAAGGCGTAGACCGGACCGCCGAAGCACTCGACCAGCTCCTCGAAGGCCCGGGGCTCTCCACTGAGATGTCGGGCGATCATCTCGGCTCCTCGATCCAGGGGTCCTGGTTCCGCAGCGGCCGGATCCACTGCCACCTCCCCTTCGTCAGTCATCGGACAGTACGCGCCGGTTCCCAAGAGGTTTCAGCAAGCGCGCAGCCAAGTCCAACACAATCCGCGCTCGGAAGTATTTCCCTTGCTTTTCAAATAGATACATCTCGATCTCGGGAGGCGCTCCTCCCCGAGGTTGACAGCCGACCCCGTCCCTTTCAATAATCCGGATCTCATCGCTGAGGGGACGAGATGACGAGCCCAAGCTACAATGCCCTTCCACCCGAGGTGGAGACCCCGAGCGCCGACCTGCCCAAGTCCGACATGATCATGGGCATCGACCTCGGCACGACGTACTCCTGCGTGGCGATCGTCGAGGACGACTTCCCCAAGGTCATCCCCTCGCGCAAGGGCCAGCGCACCACGCCGTCGATCGTGGCGCTGGACGACAAGGGCCGGCTGCTCATCGGCGAAGAGGCCAAGAAGCAGCTGCTGATCAACCCGACCAACACGATCTACGGCGCCAAGCGCTTCATCGGCCGCCACTTCTACTCCGATGAGGTCGGGGCCCTCTCGCGCTACTTCAGCTACACCGTGGTGCCCATCGGGGACATGGCCGTCGGCGCCCAGGTCGGGGACCGGATCTTCAGCCTGCCCCAGGTCTCGGCCATGATCCTCAACGAGCTGCGCAAGAACGTCTGCGAGTACCTCAAGAAGAACATCTCCCAGGCGGTCGTCAGCGTGCCGGCCTACTACACGGAGAACCAGCGCGAGGCGGTCCGCGAGGCCGGCCGGATCGCGGGCATCGACGTGATCCGCATCATCAACGAGCCGACCGCGGCCGCCCTGGCCTACGGCCTCAACAAGGACTACGAGCGCAAGATCCTGGTCTACGATCTCGGCGGCGGCACCTTCGACGCCTCGGTGCTCGAGCTCTTCGAGAACGTCTTCAAGGTCCTGGCCACGGGCGGCGACACCTTCCTGGGCGGCGTGGACTTCGACGAGCGGGCCGTGCAGTACATCCTGAGCGAGTACGAGAGAGCCGAGGGCCAGATCCTCCAGTGCGACAGCGTCATCACCCAGCGCCTCAAGGACGCGGCCGAGCGGGCCAAGATCGAGCTCTCCTCCAAGAGCAGCGCCCAGATCGACCTGCCCTACATCACCATCGCCCAGGGCAAGTTCAAGGACTTCCGCGCCGAGCTGAGCCAGGAGGACTTCAACGCCATGACCGAGGACCTGGTCGACCGGACCATCGAGGTCTGCGTCGAGGTCCTGGACGCGGCGGGCATGCAGCCCGAGGACGTCGAGTCGGTCATCCTGGTCGGCGGCCAGACCCGGATGCCGCTGGTGGTCGACAAGGTCAGCCGCTTCTTCGCCAAGCAGCCCACCAAGGGCGTGCACCCGGACGAGGTGGTCGCCTGCGGCGCGGCGCTGATGGCCCACTCGCTCGTATCCCAGAGCAGCGTGCGGCTGATCGACGTGCTGCCGATGAGCATCGGCGGCCGCCAGCCCAACGGCGGCTTCAAGACCTTCTTCCCGGCCAACTGCTCGCTGCCGGCCGAGCACGAGATCGGCGTGGCCACGGTCCACGACGGCCAGCAGGCCATCGAGGTCTTCCTCTACCAGGGCGAGTCGGATCAGGCGCTGGAAAACGAGTTCCTGGGCGCCTTCGTGGTCACGGGCTTTCCCAAGTCGCCCAAGGGCCAGGTCCGGCTGGCCGTGAACATGTCCCTCGACCAGGAGTCGATCCTGGAGGTCACCGCCCGGACGCTCTCGACAGGCCAGCCCATGCACGTGCAGATGGTGGCCAACGCGCCGGCGGTGGCCGAAAACCTCGACCTCGAGCCCCTCGAGCCGGTCCTGGCACCCGTGCAGGCACCCGTGCAGGCGCCGGTCCGGCCGGCCTCGCCCGCGGCCGAGAAGCGGCGCTACTCCGGCCTGCGGGGCTTCATCCGCCGCATCTCCGAATAGCCGCACGGGCTGGCATGCGTTTTCGCACCGAGCACATCTTCGGCGGCTCCGTGGTCGCCATGATCTCGGGAGCCCTGGCCTCGCTGTACGGCCTGTGGGTCTTCGGATCCACCTTCGAGCTGCGCTTCTGGCAGGAGGCGCCCGGGGTGGTGACCTCGGCCAGGGGGTGGAGCGAGCAGGTGCCCAGCCTGGAGCGCTACGACCAGCGCTACTTCATGCAGATCCGCTACGAGTACGACGCGCTCGGCACGGTCTACGAGGGCTGGCGCATCAACCACGGCTTCAGGACCTGGGAGGACCGGCCCGGCGGCATCTGCCAGTCCACGTCAGATGGGGACGAGTACGCTCTCGTCTTGGCCCACTACCGCCGGGGTGCGAAGATCTGGGCTCTCTTCGATCCGGACGATCCCCGGGACGCGGTGCTCGAGGACGAGATGCTCTTCTGGGACTGGCTGGCCCTGGTGGGCGGACCGCTGCTCTTCGCGGCCGGATTGCTCGTCTTCCGGTACGGAGATCGCTTCGTCTAGCCTCAGCCGTGCGCGCGATACGTCCATCGCCGTCTTCCGCTGCGAAGCAGCGGGGGGGGTCGGGTAGGAACACGGCGCGCGCACTTTAGGGTCCGGTGGCTATTCCCTGGATTTCCCCAGCGGCCTCAGTCCGGCTCCCATGGTCACGTTTCCGT
>JAFGRB010000202.1 GCA_016935365.1 Deltaproteobacteria bacterium | reverse complement strand
GCGGCCCCAACGGGGCCTTCCAAGCGTGTAAGCCCCCTTTGGAGGGGGCTTCCGAATACCTCGCCCTCTGGGCGAGGTTGATTATTTACGCGCCCTTTCAGGGCCTGGCCGTCTGCTCGGCCTGTATCCAGAGCCCGTCGACGAAGCGGGGATCGATCGATCGCGGGTCCAGGACGAGCAGCCCGGAAGCGAGCCTGCGGGCGAGCTCGCCTGCCAGCTCGGAAAGCCCGGGCAGCTCCGCAGTGCCGATCCGCTCTCTGGCCCAGGCCTCGATCCGCGCGCGCAGAGAGGCCGCGTCGCCCGGCAGGCCGGAGAAGAGCTCGGGCAGCCTCGCCTGCGGCACCGGGTAGGCGAGCGGCTCGAGGCCGAGCTGCGCCCGGGCGAAGCAGGTGAGCAGCAGCAGCTCGAGATCGATCGCCTCGATCGAGCCGGGGAAGCTCCCTTCTGGGAAGGTCGCGGGCAGCCGGTCGGCGCCGAGCCCCAGGGCCTGGCCGAGCCGCACGGCCGCCTCGCTCCGGTCCAGGTCCGCGTCCAGCGCCTGGAGGTCGGCCGGCGAGGCGAAGTCGCGCGGCAGCGCGCAGCCCGGCGGCAGGAAGAGCGGCCTGGCTGCGGCCGCGCTCTGCAGCCGGCTCCGGAGCGGCTCCGCCAGCAGGGCGAAGAGATCGCCCGCCTCCGCCCGCAGCCCGCGGATCCGCGCCCCGCGCTGCTGGAGGGCCTTCTGGGCGACCTGGGCGACGTAGAGCAGCGGCACCGTGGACGCGACCCGGGCCGCCGAGTCCGGGCTGATCGCGCCCAGCTCGGAAAGCCCGATCTCCAGCCGCCCGTAGACCCGCTCGGCCGCGCGCGCGAGCGCCTCCAGCTCGCCGACCTGCATGCCGTCGGCCACCAGCACCCGGTTTATCAGGTTGGCGATCTGGCTCGCCAGCCGGTGGCGCTCGGCCGGGTCCGCGATCCGCTCCAGCCCGGCCGCGAAGAGCCGCTGGCCCGCGACCTGGAGCGGGTAGTGGGGGGCGTTGTCCAGGCCCCGGGGCGGGCCGGCCGCGGGCAGGTCGCTCCGGTCGCGCGGCTGGAAGAAGGCCAGCGCCTCGTCCAGATCGGGCCAGCCCCGGTCGGCCAGCCGCGCGTCGCGCCAGCGCAGCGCCAGCTCCTCAAGCTCGGCCAGCGGCGTCGTGCCCAGGTTGCCCATCAGGGCCAGGAAGAGCTCCTGGTCCTGGCCGCAGAGCAGCTCGAGCAGGCTGCGGACGAGGTCCAGCTCCACCCCGAGCTTGACGACCAGGACGTGGACCTGGTCCGGCGAGAAGACGCGGCCGGCCACGGCCTCGGGCAGGTCATCGACCGCCTCGCGATCCACTTGAAGGCAGACCCGCTCGAGCAGCAGGACCAAGAGCTCGAAGTCGGCGTGCCGCGCCCAGCGCAGCACGCGCTCCGGCCCGCACTCGAAGAGCAGCTCCAGCCAGTGCTCGACCCGCTCGAGGTCCATGCCCGCCTGGAACCAGAGATCGAGGTCGAAGAGGTAGTTGAGCTGGGCATTGGAGCTGAGCTCGACCAGCGGCAGGGCGTCCGGGTCGCCGATCTCCTTGATGGTGATGACCAGGTCCTCGGGGGGCAGGAAGCGCACCAGCTCGGCCGGCCGCGACGAGGCCAGCGCCAGGTCCTGCCGCTTGCGTCCGGGCGGCAGGCCGATCACAGCCGCCACCTGCTCCTCGAGGGGCAGCGCGTCGAGCTGCCGGGCCGTCTCGGCCGGGTCGAGCCGCAGCAGGCGGTCGCCGGGCGAAAGATCGTCTCTAGGGTCCATGGCCTTCGGGTGGTCTCTCCTACTCCCAGTCGTCGAGGGACCGCATCGGATCGACCTGCACCTGGCCGCCCTCCCAGCGGCCCTCGAGGGTGTAGGACGAGTACTGGCCGTCGCAGTCCATGTCGCCGCGCGCCTCCACGGTCACGCTCTGCCCGTCGCTCCGGAAGCGCCACTGGAAGTAGCTGGGCGGCTCGACGGAGAAGCGGAGCTTGTCCCAGGGCGGGCGCTGCCAGGTCTCGGCCGGGGCGCTGCAGTGTCCCTGCGGCTGGTCGCAGCAGGGCTCGGCCGGGATCCAGCCGGTCTCCATGGCGGGCAGGGGCGAGCCGAGCGAGCCGTCCGGGCCCACGGCCGGCTGCAGGGCGGTCAGGCCCGAGCGGGCCTTGTCCAGGTACATGTAGACCTCGCTCGCCTTGGCCCGGCGGGTGTACTGGATGAAGGCCGGGATGGCCACGGCCGCCATGATGCCCTGGATGACGAGGGTGACCGCCAGGCCCACCGGGATGGCGGCGATCGCCAGGCCCTTGCCGCCGCGGTCCGGCCGGTGCGTGGCCAGGGCCACGATGCCGAGCACGGTCCCGAGCAGCGGCAGCAGGGGGATGATGAAGAACAGCGACAGCACGAAGGCCGTGATGGCCAGGCCCGAGGTCTTGGTGGGCGTCGCGGGCCGGCCGTAGGTACGGGGATCGAATGCGGGTGGCTCCATGGTCTCCCTCCGGTTTGCCGAGGAGGGGGATCCTGGCACAGTCGGGGAGAGATTGCCACCCTCTAGGCCTGAAACAAGCGCGTTGCGCTTGTTTCAGGCCTACTAATATCTCAGGGGGCTTTCGCAAAGCCCCCTCGCTGCTGGAAGTCAATTCCAGCAGCTTCACCCCAAAACGACCGCCCTTCGGGCGGC
>JAFGRB010000201.1 GCA_016935365.1 Deltaproteobacteria bacterium | reverse complement strand
GCGACGCCGTTCCAACTTGGGTTGCGGGCGTCAGCCCGCGCTATGAGTGACTAAGACCCAAAACAAGTGCAGCGCACTTGTTTTGGGGCTAGTCGGAAGGAATCTCGGGTAGCTCGAGCTCTAGCCGCAGAGGCTCGGCGCCCTGGGCGGCCAGGGAGATCCGGTGGGTACCCGGGCCTATCTCGATGTCGGCGATCGGGGTCAAACCCCTGGGCTTGCCATCGATGCGCAGGACGGCGAACGGCCGGCTGCGGGCGACCAGGCGCAGCCCTGCACCGCGGCGCTCGAGGCGCAGGGTGGCCTGCAGGCCAGCGCCTCTGATGCGGAGCAGGTGCGCGCCTGGGAGGAGCGCGAGATCGATCGGGCCGCTGCGCTCCTCGCCCTGGTCGAGTCTCCAGCGCCAGGAGCCAGGTGCCTTCAGGCAGGCCAACGAGGTGCCAGGGGATTCGGGTGCAGGGGATTCGGGTTCGGTGGCATTGGGCTCGGCGCCTTGGGAGTCGGGATTCGCGTGAAGGACGGGCTTTGCACCTCTTGCTTTCTCCGGGATACGGGGCTTCACCGAAGTGCTAGGTTTTACTGAGGTATCTGGCATCGTATCCGGCTTCGCCGAGGTGCTATCCGGCTTCGCCGAGGTGCCAGGGGAATCGGAGAGACTGTCTGAATCCGAGGAAATATCTTTTGAAACAATTGGATAGCTTGCTCGGGGGGCGGGTGCTACTACTACCGGGGTGCCAGGGGAGTCGAAGAGGTCTAGAATCAGGCCGGCGGCTAGCAGCGCGGCCGCGAGCGCCGTGGCTGAGCCGAGCGCCAGCCTGCGCGGCTGCGGCCGGTGGCTCCTGGCGAGCAGCGTGGCTGCGGGCGCATCGCGGCCGGACTGCGGGATCGGCGCGTCGAGCAGCTCGCCCGCGCAGCGCTCGATCGCGCGCGGGCCTGCGTCGCAGCCCAGGCCCGCTGCAACCCGCATCAGGTCCTCCTCGAGCTCCTGTGCGTCCGGGTAGCGCTGGAGCGGATCTGCGACCAGGGCCCGGTCGATCACCCGGCAGAGCGCGGGGTGGGCCTGCAGCGCGAGGCTCGCTGCGGGCGGGACGCGGCTTCGCCGGGCGCGCTCGACAGCCTGCTCCGGCGTGCAGCCGCGGATGTCCACGGGCGGCTGCCCGCAGACGAGCTCGAAGAGCACCGCCCCCAGCCCGTAGAGATCGCTGCGCTCGTCCGCTGACTGACCGCGGGCGATCTCGGGCGGCATGTAGGCTGGCTTGCCACCCGAGGGCCCGCCACCGGATGCACCGCGTAGGCGCGCCAGGCCGAAGTCGGCCAGCTTGAGCTCGCCCTGGCGGCCCGCGAGCAGGTTGTGGGGGTTGACGTCCCCGTGGACGAGCGCCGGCGAGAGCCCGTGGGCGTAGCCGAGCGCCCGGGCGCAGCCCAGGCCCGCGGCCAGCACGAAGTCCGCCTCGAACGCCTTTCCCCGCGCGCGCGCGAGCTGGCAGAGCCTGGCCAGGTCGGCTCCGTCGACGTGCTCCATGGCCAGGTAGCAAGCGTCCCCGTCCCGGCCGTAATCGGTCACCAGCAGCACGTTCGGGTGGCTCAGCGAGGCGGCCAGGCGCGCCTCGGCCGCGAAGAGCTCGCGAAAGGCCGGGTCGGCCGACAGTGCCGGCAGGATGCGCTTGATCGCCAGGCGGCGGGAAAAGCCCTGCTCGCGCTCGAGCGAGGCCAGGAAGACCTCGCCCATGCCGCCGGCGCCGATGCGCTCGAGCAGTCGATAGGGGCCGAGCCGCTGCACTTCCATGCCGCGACAGCTTAGCCGGTTTTTGAGGGGCTTGCCAGCCTGCGGAACAAGAGGACAAGAGGCGGCCCGCCTCTGGGATCAGGACGGGCCGCCCGGGAACGAGACGCTCACATGTCCTGGCAGACGCCGTCCATGCAGACCTGGCCCATGGCGCAGTCGCTGTCCGAGTTGCAGGCCAGGCCGCAGACCTCGTCGACGTCGCCGTCGCAGTCGTTGTCCAGCCCGTCACAGGTCTCCTGGGCCGGGTAGACCGCGCCCACGCACTCGCTCCACACGCCGCCCGAGCAGGTCTGCAGGCCGCTCACGCACTCGCCCACGTCCGAGCCGCAGCTCATGGTCTCTCCGTCCGTGCACTCGCCGCCGCAGCCCTCGTCCACGATGCCGTCGCAGTCGTTGTCGATGCCGTCGCAGATCTCGATCTCCGGCACGCAGGCCGGCACGCACAGGCCGTCCATGCAGTACTCGCCGGGCGCGCAGTCGGAGTCGCTCATGCATTCGGCCATGCAGACCCCGCCGACGCAGATCTGGCCTGCGGCGCAGTCGTTGTCCGAGCTGCAGGCCTGGCCGCAGTACTCGTCGATCCGGCCGTCGCAGTCGTTGTCGCGCCCGTCGCAGACCTCGGCCGCGGCCGGGTGGATCGCCGAATCGAAGTCGTCGCAGTCGAGCCCGCCGCAGGCGACATCCACGAAGCCGTCGCCGTCGGCGTCCGTCGCGCACTCGACGATGCACACGCCGTCCACGCAGATGAAACCGGGATCGCACTCGATGTCCGAGCTGCAGCCGCTGCCGCAGTTCTCGTCGACCTCGCCGTCGCAGTCGTTGTCCATGCCGTCGCAGATCTCGGGCATGCCCGGGCCGACGCTCGGGTCGGCATCGTCGCAGTCGTACGGGGCGCAGTAGCCGTCGCCGTCCATGTCCTCACAAACGACCCGGCAGGTGGCCGTGGCCGCGTCGCAGTACATGCCGAGCGGGCAGTCGGAGTCCGACTGGCAGGCGTAGTCGCTGTTGCAGCGGCCGTTGATGCAGACCTGGCCCGCAGGGCAATCCATGTCCGAGCTGCAGGGCAGGTGATTGCAGTTCTCGTCGATGATGCCGTCGCAGTCGTTGTCGAGCCCATCGAAGCAGATCTCGGGCATGCCCGGGCCGACGGCTGGATCGAAATCGTCGCAGTCAGCCGGAGAGCAGTAGCCATCCCCGTCCAGATCCTCGCAGGCGCTCACGCACAGGCCCGCGTCGCAGATCGTGCCGGGCGGGCAGTCGGAGTCGGCCTGACAGGCCATGGCGCCGCTGCAGATCCCGTCCCAGCAGACCTGGCCCGCAGGGCAGTCGGAGTCGCTGCTGCAGGCCATGGGCGTGCACAGCCCGCCCAGGCAGACCTGGCCGCGCGGGCAGTCGGCGTTCATCTGGCAGGGCAGGCCGCCGCAGCCCTCGTCGACCAGCCCGTCGCAGTCGTTGTCCAGCCCATCGCAGAGCTCGGCCGCGCCCGGATGCACACTGGCATCGCTGTCGTCGCAGTCGCGGGCACAGTCCAGGTAGCCGTCGCCGTCCGCGTCGGCGCAGTCGTCGCTCGTGCACACGCCGGCGATGCACCAAGTGCCGACCGGGCAGTCGGCGTCGGTCCGGCATTCGAAGTCGACCACGCAGAGCCCGTCGATGCAGACCATCCCGGCAGCGCAGTCGCTGTTGGCGTTGCAGTACATGTCGCAACCCTCATCCACGATGCCGTCGCAGTCGTTGTCCAGCCCGTCGCAGATCTCGACCGCCGGCACGCAGATGACCACGCAGAAGCCATTCTCGCAGGCCTCGTGCGGCAGGCAGTCGGCATTGCTCTGGCACTCGACCCCGTCGGCGAAGCACAGGCCGTTCCAGCAGACCTCGCCCGGGGCGCAGTCGGCGTCCGAGCTGCAGGTGTAGGGATCGTTGCAGCCACCGGTGCAGGTCAGCGTGAGATCGAAGCTGCCCTCGTGATCGCTTCCCTCGACGTCGACCAGCACCAGGTAGGTCCCGTCGGCGGGCACGGACCAGCCGCCGATGGAGATCGTCTCCGCATCCGCGGTCGCGTAGACCTCGTAGTCGCCCCAGCCGCTGTCGAACTGGTAGACCACCACGGCCGGATGTGCGCTGCCGCTGGTGCGCCGCAGCACGATGTCGTAGATCTCCCCCTCGCGCGCCTGGAAGACGTAGCCGATCCAGCGGCCCTCGGTCGGGAAGTCTCCCGCGACCGAGTCGTCCTCGCCCAGGGGCATGTCCTGGATGGTCAGCGCGTCCGAGTTGCTGGCCAGGTCGGGCGGTGTGTAGCCGTCTCCAGGCTCGTTCGTGCTGGTGCATCCGAGCAGCAGTGCCAGCATACAGCTACAGGCCATCATCCTCATCCAGATCCTCATCTTCTTCCTCCTTGCAGGCTGTTTTGGCAGCTCGGTTCGGACCCCGTTTTTTGCACGCGGCGTGCCATGATCCGGTCCGCGGCGCTCTGGGCTCCAAGTCACCGGAATGCGGTCATTCTAGCTCCTACGCTCCGAGTGTGCAAGCCGCTCGGCTGCCAAGGCAGCTTGTCAGCTCGAGCGCGCGGAGGGCCGACCGGCCGGAAATGGTGCGCCTAGAAGAGCGATCGGGGCTGACAAGCGGGCTTGTCAGTTCGCTGGGAGTGCGGGCAGGATCCAGAAGCGTCCCCGGCCCTCGACCTCCTCGTCGCCGAGCACGAAGACCATCAGCGGACGCCGCTCGCCCTCCTCGGCCAGAGGCGAGACGAGGATCGTGACCGTCAGACCGTCCTGGCTGTCGAAGGAGCGCAGCGAGGTGCCGGGTCCGAAGTGGATCTCGCTGGGGTAGGCCGAGCTGCCGGTGAGCAGCGCCTCTAGAGCCGGCTCGGGCTCGACCGCGATCGAGACGATGTCTCCCCGCCGGGCCCAGTCGGGGCTCAGCTCGAGCCGATACTGTCGCCGCGCGGAGCGCTCGACCGCCTCCAGCGAGGAGAGCGCATCCCCGCAGCCCGCGGCCCAGCCGGCCACCAGGGCCAGGAGGGTCAGGGAACGATGCACACGCCGTCCAGGCAAACCTGTCCCGCCGCGCAGTCGCTGTCCGAGCTGCATGGAACAGAGCAGCTTTCGTCGGTCCAGCCGTCGCAGTCGTTGTCGAGCCCGTCGCAGATCTCGGTCTGGGGCCAGACGGCGTCCTCGCACGGGCCCCACCCGCCGCCCGAGCAGGTTCGAAGGCCCCGGCTGCACTCTCCCTCGTCCGTGCCGCAGGCCACCTGCTCGCCCTCGGTGCACTCGGCGCAGCCCTCGTCGATCGCGCCGTCGCAGTCGTCGTCGCGCCCGTTGCAGAGCTCGGGCGCGCCGGGGTAGACGGCGCTGTCGGCATCGTCGCAGTCCGCACCGCCGCAGCTCTCCGCCTGGTATCCGTCGCCGTCCGAGTCCGAACAGATCGCCGCGCACAGGCCGTCGATGCAGCTCTCGCCCGGTGCGCAGTCCGCGTCGGATCGACAGGCCGGGCAGCCCTCGTCGGTTGCCCCGTCGCAGTCGTTGTCGAGCCCGTCGCAGATCTCGACCCCGCACTCGGTCCGGCACAGCCCCTGGATGCAGACCTGGCCAGCCGGGCAGTCCGCGTTCGCGCTGCAAGGCAGGCCCTGGACGCAGATGCCGCCGCTGCACACGAAGCCGGTCGGGCAGTCGTCATCGGTCTGGCAGCTCCCGCCGCAGCCCTCGTCCACGAAGCCGTCGCAGTCGTTGTCCAGCCCGTCGCAGATCTCGGGGCTGCACTCCTGACAGGCGCCGAGGTGATCGAGGCCGACACCGGCGCAGCGCCGCTCGCAGTCGTTGGTGTAGGTCATCCCGTCGGTGCCGCAGACCGGATTGACCGGCTCGCCGCCGCAGTCGCAACCGAGCTCGCAGTGGCCCGTGGCCGCGTCGCAGACCATGCCCGCCGGACAGTCGGCGTCGCTCGCGCACTCCTGCTCGCAGGCGCCCTGGTGGGCGAGGGCCACCTCGGCGCAGGCCAGCTCGCAGGTGTTGGCGTACGTGCGCCCGTCCGCGCCGCAGACCGGCTCGTAGGCCACGCGCCGGCAGTCGCACGGATCGGCGAGCCGGCAGCGGCCCGACTCGCAGATCCAGCCCAGGGGGCAGTCGGCGTCCTGGACGCAGCCCGGCGCGCAGGCGCAGCTCGGGCAGCCGTCGGCGCCCGTGAGCAGACCGGCCGGGCAGTACAGCCCGCAGGCCAGGGCCGGGCAGACGGGCGGATCGCAAGCGTCCAGGCAGTCGGCCCGCAGCAGGTAGCGCTCTCCCCCGCCGGGCTCCAGGGCGGCGACCAGCACGAGGTAGTCGCCGCCAGCGCCCACCGCGGCCTCCAGCGCGAGCGGGCCTCGGCCCCGGGTCCAGGCCAGGGCGTTTCCGTACAGGCCCTGTGAGCTGCGCGGGCCATAGAGCGCCACGGCGGAGAGCAGATCGGACTCCAGGTAGAGCCCCAGCCGGGCAGAGCTGGAGGCGGCCAGGACGTGACCGCCGAAGAGCGCCGCATCCGGGAAGAAGGCCGTGCGGATCTCGCCGAAGGCGAGCGGGGTGCCCACCAGCTCGACCCGACCCTCCAGACCCGAGCTGTCCATGAGGAGCGGCGGGCTGAAATCGAGCTCGATCTGGCCGCAAGCACCGAGCGCCAGGACGAGTGTGAGAGCCAGGATCCTCGGCACGCTGCCTCCTCGAAAGTCCCCCGTGCAAGGGCGATCTCTTGCAGTAATGATACCAGCCAGGGCCAGCATATCCAAGCGCTCGGGATCGGTCGCTTCGGCCAGCGCTGCTGCCCGGCCGGGCGAGCCCGAGCGACAAGAGATCTTGTCATCTCGCTGTCCAGCGGCTAGCATCGGAGTACACGAGGAGCTTTCGGTGGGCGCGCAATCCCCCGACCGGGCGGACATGGAGAGGCTGGGCCGGGCTTTCGGCCAGCTCCGGGAGGGCCTGTTCGAGGTCGATCAGGACTTCCGGATGACCTACATCAACGACTACGGCGCCCGTCTGGCGGGCTATGCCGACGCCCGGACCCTGATCGAGGCGGGTGCTCGCTCGGTCGACTTCTACGTGGACATGGCCGACCACGACCTGCTCATCAAGATGCTCGAGTCGCGCGAGACGGTCGATGGCTATGTCTGCCGCTTCCGCAACATCCAGGGCGAGCGGCTGTGGATCGAGCTCACCTGCAACGTGCTGCGCGACGCTTCTGGCGCGCGCGTGGGCTACTGGGGGATCCTGCACGACCTGACCCTGCGGCTCGAGGCCGAGCAGGCTCGGGACCGCCTGCACGAGGAGCTGCTCGACGCCCTGGCGCGGCTGGAGGTCTCCGAGCGGCAGCTGCGCGCCAGGAACGAGGCCCTGCAGGCCGGCAACCAGAGCCTGCGGGAGTTCTCGGCGGCCGTGACGCACGACCTGCGCACCCCGCTGGTGGGGCTCAAGGGCTTCGCCGAGATGCTCGCCGAGATGTACGCGGACGCGCTGGGCGATCATGGCATGCACCTGGTGGAGCGGATCCACGCCAACGCCGTGCAGATGGATCTCATCATCCAGGGATTGAAGGAGCTGGTGCTGCTGGGCCAGGACAGCCAGCCGTGCAGTCAGGTCGATCCGGCGAGGGTGTGGAGGACCGTGCTGGAAAACCGCCGCGAGCAGGTCGAGCAGCTCGGGGCCGATCTGCGGGTGCTGCCGGGCCTGCCCGCGGTCCGGGTCCACCCGACCAAGCTGTATCTGCTGCTCGACAACCTGGTCAGCAACGCGCTCAAGTTCACCGACGGCGCGGCGCAGCCGCGAGTGCGGTTCGGCTTCGGCGCGCCCGGCGACGACGGTGCCTTCTACATCGAGGACAACGGTATCGGACTGGATCCCACCCTGAGCAGCCGGGTCTTCGAGCTCTTCTACCGCGGCGATCGGGGCGTGCCCGGCGCCGGGATCGGGCTGGCCATCGCCCGGCGGGTCGTCCAGCTCTACGGGGGCCGGATCTGGGCCGAGCCCGGAGACAGGCGCGGGACGCGGTTCTGCTTCCGGCTGCCGATCGGGTAGCTCCTTCCTTGACAAGCGACGCCCAGCGGCGATGATGGGCTGCGATGAACTGGATCTGGCTGGGCTTGATCATCGTCTCCATCGTCTGCGCCGGCTTCACCGGCCAGATGCAGGCCGTCACCATCCGCTCCTTCGAGGCGGCCAAGGAGGCCGTCTGGCTGGCGCTCAAGCTCATCGGCATCATGGCCTTCTGGCTGGGCATCATGCGCGTGGCCCAGGAGAGCGGCCTGTTGCGGGCGCTGGCCGGCTTGCTGAGGCGGCCCATGCGCTGGCTCTTTCCGGACGTGCCCGCCGATCACCCCGCCATGAGCGCCATGATCATGAACTTCGGCGCCAACATGCTCGGCCTGGCCAACGCGGCCACGCCCTTCGGCATCAAGGCCATGGTGGAGCTCGACAAGCTCAACGAGCGGCCGGGCACGGCCACGGACGCGATGTGCCTCTTTCTGGCCATCAACACCTCCAGCCTGTCCCTGCTGGCGACCGGCACGATCGGGCTCAGGGCCGCGGCCGGCTCGCAGGACCCGGCCGGCATCTGGTTGCCGAGCCTGCTGGCGTCTGCCTGCGCCACGATCGTCGGCGTGCTGGCGGCCAAGTCGCTGCAGCGCTTGCGGCGCTACCGCCTCGAGCCGCTGCCCGATGGGGCCGAGCGCGTCGAGCGCTCGAGGGAGGAAGAGGCGCTCAAAGAGGAAGGGCCGGCGGCAGCCGAGGCGCTGCCGAGCCCCGGGCGTGCCGGTGCAGCGGTGCGGATCTTCGTCTGGACGAGCATCGCCGGGATGATTGCATCGTTCGCGTACTGCGCGGTCTCGAAAGTGATCGCGTCTCGGGACTACGCTGATGCCTTCGCCGCGCTCGAGGCGGCCGGCTTCTCGGAGCACCTGCCCCTCGTCGCCGCGTTCCTGCCGCGGCCCGAGCCGGTAGCCTGGCAGATCGCCAAGCACTTCCTGTCCTTCTGGTCCATCCCGCTGCTGATGGCCGGGCTGCTGCTCTACGGCGCGGCACGGCGGGTGCGGGTCTACGAGTCGCTGGTCGAGGGCGCCAAGGAGGGCTTCCGGGTCGCGGTGCGCATCATCCCCTACCTGGTGGCCATCATCGTCGCGGTGGCGATGTTCAAGGCCTCGGGGGCCATGGACCTGCTGACCGCCAGCGTGGGCAGGCTGACCGCCGTGGTCGGCATGCCCGCCGAGGCGCTACCCATGGCCATCATCCGCCCGCTGTCGGGCAACGGGGCCTTCGGCTACATGAGCTCGATCTTCACCAACCCGGCATACGGGCCGGACTCCTTCGTCGGCTACATGGTTTCGGTCATGCAGGGCAGCACCGAGACGACCCTCTACGTCCTGGCGGTCTACTTCGGTGCGGTCCAGGTCTTCCGGGTCCGGCACGCCCTGCCCGCCGGCCTGCTGGCCGACCTGGCGGGCATCATCGCCGCAGTGGCCGTCTGCCACGTGTTCTTCTAGGCAGCGTTGCAGCCATCCGCCCGAGAGCGTGGCGCGCAGCCGGACGGAGGACTCCGATCGCGCGGAGGGCGGTGTCCAGCCCGAGCACGAGCGGAGGTGGCCGGCGTTGCGGCCACGCTGACGTGACGAAAGAGAACAGAGCGTGCTTGCGATCGACGACCGCGGGCCGGTAACATGCAATCGATGGACGGCGGCACGCGACAGCCCGATCCCCGCTTCTCGCGTTTCGGGCTCAGCTTCCGGCTCACGCGGGCGGTCAAGTGGCTGCTCATCATCCACGGGGCCGTCTTCGCGCTGGAGCTGGTGATCGGCCACGCCGGGGGCAAGGCGGGCCAGGAGTTCCTCTTCGAGAACCTCTCGCTGTCTTTCGACCGCTGCCTCTTCGAGGGCAAGGTCTGGCAGGTGCTGACCTACATGCTGCTGCACGATCCGTTCAGCATCGCCCACATCCTGTGGAACATGCTCATCCTGTGGATGTTCGGCTCCCCGCTGGAGAGCTTCTGGGGCGGGAGGCGCTTCCTGCGCTTCTACTTCTTCACCGGGCTGTTCGCCGGCGGGATCGTGCTGCTGTCCGCCCTGATGATCCCCTCCCAGCGGCAGACCTTCACCCTGGGCGCCTCGGGCGCGCTGTACGCGCTGCTGGTGGCGTTCGGGTTCAACTTTCCCAACTCGCCCATCTACCTCTTCGGCCTCTTTCCGATCAAGGGCAAGCACCTGGTCATGCTCTTCATCGGCCTGGGCGTGGCCCAGTCGCTCACCCTGGGCGGGACCAACGTCTCGATCGCCGCCCACTTCGGCGGCATGCTCGCCGGCTTCCTGCTGGTGACCGGGGCCTGGCGACCGAGCAAGATCGTCGGCTGGATCCGGCTGTGGTGGATGAAGCGCCGCTACAAGAAGCTCCGCAAGCGCTTCCAGGTGATCGACCGGGACAAGCCGGGCGGCGGATACCTGAACTGAGCGCGCATCGCGCCTCGTCTCTTCTGGACGGCGTCGGCTCCATCGGCTCGATGCACACGACCCAGAGGTCGCTTCGCTTCGGGCCTCGTCGCCTCCTTGCCAGAAGGGATGATCCGCGATGCGCTGTCAGTCCTCGTCGAACCAGATGTTCTTGACCGCGTCGTTGAACACGATGACCCGCTCGATGTTGCCGCGGTCCTCGGAGGGAAAGAGGGTGAAAGCCTTGCGCTGGGGATCGTAGTCGGGCGTGAAGCCGCGCAGCTGGCGCCCGTCGATCATGCGCAGCTGGCAGGCCAGGCCCTCCTTCTCCGGGTAGCCGACCCCGCTGGGCAGCATCAGGAAGATCGCCTTGAGCGACAGGGCCACCATGTCCTCGGGCTCTCCGCCGCCGCGAGCCGGCTCGAGCCGGATCAAGTCGGCGTCCGTGTCGATCATCTCGATGGTGCCCCGCCGGTTGACGCCGTCTTTGAAGTGTACGGTGGCCTTGCGCGAGCCGCTCAGATCGTTGCCCGCCCGGGGACTGCTCCGCTTGACCGGGCGAGGCGCCTCCAGGTCCAGCGGCCTGGCCACCGACTCGGAAACCTCGCCCTCGCCGAAGAGTGAGTCCAGGAGGCTCGGGCTGCCGTCGATATCGGGCACGAGCGACACGCCTTCGCTCAAACTGCTGCGGCCCGGCTTGAGATCGTCCACGCTGGGGCTCGCCGCCCTGGGCGTGCTGGCCGCGCTCAGGTTCAGGGCCGGCAGCGGTTGGGCGGAAGCCTGCGAAGGGGCGGGCGCGGAATCGAAGTCCGACACATCCAGCTCCAGCTCGGATTCGGCCATGGTCGGCTCGGCCGCTGCGGGCGCGTCGTCCGACAGCCCCCAGAAGCTGTCCATCGCGTCGGCCGGTGCAGCCGGCGCTTTGGCTGGAGGGGCGGCGAAGGGGCTGGGCACCGGCCTGCGGGGCGGGCTCGGGCTCTCCGAGAGGTCAGGCGCCTCGATGCCGCCCGCGATCTGCCCGTCGTCCATGTGGAAGGCGTCCGCCTCGTCGACCTGGGCCAGCATGTCGGAAAGGTCGGGGCTCTCCATGACGGGCTCTTCGTCTTCCAGATCCACCTCGAGCTCCAGCTCCAAGTCCTCTTCGGGCGCTTCCGGCTCCATCCCGTCCGACATGTCCGGGATGTCGTCCGACATGTCCGGGAGGTCTGACAGATCCGGGGCTTGTTCTGCAGGCACGGTGAAGTCCGGCGCCTCCAGATCGACCCCGGTCGGCTGCTCGTCGAACGCCGAGGGAGGATCGGGGATCAGCACGCCCAGGTCGTCCGGGGCCTGGATCGGCGGAGCCGGAAAGCCCACCTCGGTGCTGGCCTCCGACTCCATCTCCGGGGGCGGATCGGGGATCAGCACGCCCAGATCGTCCGGGCCCTGGATGGGCGGAGGCGGCAAGCCCACCTCGGTGCTGGCCTCGATCTCGGGCTCCGGGGGGGGGTCGGGGATCAGCACACCCAGGTCGTCCGGGCTCTGGATCGGCGGGTCGGGCACGAGCACCTCGGTGCTGGCCTCGATCTCGGGCTCCGGGGGCGGATCGGGGATCAGCATGCCCAGATCGGACGGGCGCTCCGGCGGCGGATCGGGAACGAGCACCGCGGGCCGTGCGGGCGCAGGGCGCTCGGGTCGAGTCGGCATCTCGGGCATCAGGTCCAGCTCCTCGTGATCCGAGATGCCGAGCGACGACGGCATGTCCGGCGTGCCGGTGAAGCTCGAGTCGAGCGACGCCTCCTCGCGCCGCGTCTCCAGCTCGCGGCCTTTCTTGTCCACGGTCCAGGTCTGGACCTCCTCGTCCACCATGCCCCGCTTCTCGGCGTCCCCGATCGCTGCATGGAGCAGGTCGGCGGACAGGCCCGATTCCTCCGTGCCTTCGGCCACCTCGTGGGTGGTGACGTGGCCGAGCGAGAGGGCATCGTCCTCCTCCTCCTCGTACTCGCTATCGAGCAAGGACTGGACCTCTCTCGAGACCCCCTGGGCCCGGCTTCGCGGATCGGGCAGATCCACGTCGTCGTCGCAGCCGCCGGCCTCGAAGCTCTTGGCCGCCGAGTCGGGGACCAGGCTGGAATGGTCGTCGAAGGCCGCCAGCGCGTTCGCCATCCCGTCGGCCAGATCGATCGCAAAGGGGTTGGCGGCCGACTCCTGCTTGCGCCGTTTGCCCTTGCGGCGGGTCAGCCGCTCGCTCTCGTCCTGGGCATAGCTCACCCGGCCGTACTCGATCCGCTTGGCCGCGTGCTCCTCCTCGGCCTGCTCCTCCTGGAAGCCCTCCTCCTTGAGGTCATCGGTCACCTTGACCGCGAAGGAGCTCATGCCCTTCTGCTTGAAAGTCGAGCGGCCGCGGCGCGAGTCCTGGGCCTCGAACTGGCGGCGCGGCCCGCGCTGGATATCCTTTTCCCAGACTTTCTGGGCCTCGAAATCATCGGCCTTGCCGAGCAGCTCCTCGCTCACCTCGGTGGCAAAGTGATCGTCGGAGGTGAGCTTCTTGGGACCGCGGTCCCGCTCCTCGCGGATCTGCTTGCGCTCGACTTCCGGCGCTTCGCCCAGCCGCTCCTCGAGCCACTTGAGACGGGTATCCTCCTTGGGCATGAGCGAGCCGCGGGCGGACTTCTTCGCCTGCAGGATCTTGTACTCCCGATTGAGCTTCTTCCACTCGGTTGAGCCCTTGGGAACCGGCATGCACTCTCCGAATCACAACTGTAACAAAACTCTCGGCTCGGTTCAAATCGACAGACCGGGAGACCGGGAGACCGGGAGTCTGCCGGATCCTCCGATGGATTGACAGGCGCACCCGATGCGTGTCAGTAAAACCGCATGGAAGCAGAGCGCATCCTGCTCGTGCGCACGGGCGGCCTGGGCGACTCGGTCCTCATGTGGCCGGCGGTCAGCGCGCTGCGGCGGCGCTTCGGGCGCGCGGAGATCGACTTGATGGGCCACGCATCCCGACTGCAGACGCTGGTCGTACCGGGTGGGGCGGACCGGGCTTGCGACGTGGAGGGATCGGGCCTGCATCGGTTCTACGAGCTGGAGGCCGATCTGCCCGCGGAGGTGGCGGCCCGTTTCAACACCTACAGCGTGGTCGTCGCGTTTACCGCTCCGGGAGATCACACCCTGGCCGAGAACCTCTCCGCCTGCGGGGTGCGCGAGGTGCACGCCTTTCTGCCCTTTCCGCCTCCGGGCGCGCGGATCCACGCTGCCGAGCACGTCCGGCAGGCCCTGATCGAGGTGGGCCTGGCCGAGCGAGGGCCGGTGCCCGTCCTGCCGGTCTCGGACGGCGAGCTCCGCAGCGCGCAGGCCCACCTGGCCCGCGCGGGCTGCGATCGGGGATCGCTCGCCCTGCTCGCGCCGGGCAGCGGCTCGCCCGCCAAGAACTGGCCCGCGGCGCACTTCGCCAGGCTGGCAGAGCGCCTGCTCGCGCGCGATCTGCAGGTCGGGCTGCTGCAGGGTCCGGCCGACGAGCGGGCCGTGGCCGCGCTCCAGGCCGAGCTCGACTCGGCGCTGCCCGTGCTGGCGGATGCCTCGCCGGTCCTGCTCAAGGGGCTGTGCGCATCGGCTGCACTGCTGGTCGGCAACGACGCCGGACCCTGCCACCTGGCCGCGCTCCTGGGCACGCCGACCGTGGCCATCTTCTCGCGTACGGATCCGGCGATCTGGCACCCGCTCGGCCCGGCGGCGGGCTGGCTCGGCCCGGAGCCGGAGGGCGTCGTGTCCGTCCAGGCGGCCTGGGATGCCTGCCAGCGGTATTTCGAGCTTGATCTTGATTCCGCCCCCCATCGCCGCCTATCATGACTGCCACGCCCGATCCCGGAGGCTGTACCATGTTCCAGCTCTTCGATGAGAGGACCCGGATGAGCCATGCGCTGACCGGCATCATCAAGGAGCTCGGGCGCTCAGACGGATGCGACATCGCCTTTCCGGAGGACACCAGCGTCTCGCGGGTCCACGCCCGGCTCGACCGGGACGGCGAGGACTGGATCCTCGTGGATCTCGGCAGCACGAACGGGACCTTCGTCAACGGCCAGCGCGTCGTCGAGGCGCGGCTGAGAGCCGGAGACGTGATCGAGCTCGGCGACACGCGGCTGCGCTTCCTGCCGCTGCAGATCGAGGACCGGGCCGTCCAGAAGAAGACGACCAACGTGAGCATCCGGCGCGCCGAGGTCCAGGCCGGGCGGCCCAAGGACCCGACGTCGGTGTTCACCAGAGTGAAAACCGCCCTGCGCAAGCGGGACTCGACAGACGACTCGAACGAGGAGGGGAGTGAGACATGAGGAGAGCTTTCCTGTTGGTCATCGGCCTGACGCTCGTGCCGGCCCTGGCGGCGGGTTTGGAGGTGGAGGGCAAGCGCTACCCGGTCCAGGCGAACGTCGAGGGCAAGACATTCAAGCTCATCGGCGCGGGCCTCCGGGAGAAGTGGTTTTTCGACGTCTACGTGATGGCGGCTTACTCGGCGAGCGGGAGCTGCAAGACCCTCGACATCATCCAGAGGGACGAGCCCAAGTACCTGCGCTTGGACATGCTGCGGGACGTGTCGGCCGAGAAGATGGCCTCGACCATCAGCGAGTCCTTCGGCGAGCACATGCCCAAGAACGCATCGGACAAGCTCAAGAAGCAGCGAAAGACCTTCGAGTCCTACTTCAAGGAAGAGTGCTCCGAGGGCACGGTGCTCGAGTTCGTCTACCTTCCTGGCACGGGGACCATCATGCGCCAGAACGGCAAGCGGCTGGGTCCGCCGCTGGATGGCTTCGACTTCGCCAAGGTGCTCTGGGACATCTACTTCGGAGCGGATACCTGCTGCGAGGATTTGAAAGAGGGCATCCTGAAGACCTGCCAGAAGAAGGGCTAGCGATACGGCGCGACCGTTCGGAGGGCAGGCCCGACCCGGAACGGCTGCGCTTCAGCTTGGGGGTGCAATGGGTGCGAGTCTGCTGTACGTCATCGGTCTGGCCGCGCTGATCGTCCTGTCCGCTTTCTTCTCCGGCTCCGAGACCGCGCTCATCGGCAGCGGCCGCGTCAAGCTCAACCACATGGCGCGCCAGGGAAGCCGCGGCGCGAAGCGGGCGCTCGGCCTGCTCGAGCATCCCTCCGAGCTGCTGGCCACGATCCTGGTGGGCAACAACCTGGTCAACGTCATGGCGGCCGCCATCGCCACGGCGCTGATGGGACCGCTGTATGCCACACTGGTCATCACCCTGCTGCTGCTCGTCTTCGCCGAGATCACGCCCAAGACGCTCGCGGCCAGCCAGCCCGAGCGGATCGCGTGCTGGATCGCCTGGCCCGTGCGGCTGTTCGGGCTGCTCTTCTTGCCGGTGGTCTGGGTGACGACCTCCCTGACCGACGTCCTGCTGTGGCCCTTTCGTGGAAGGCGGCGCGGGCAGCAGCGGCGGCTGTCCCGCCAGGAGCTGCTGACCGCCATCCACCTGGGCGCGCGCGACGGCGAGCTGGAGCCGTCCGAGACGCGGATGACCCACGAGGTGCTGGCGTTGAAGGACACGCCCGTCAGCCGGATCATGCTGCCGCTCGACGAGGTGGACGCCGTGCCCGAGACGGCCTCGCTGGAGGACCTCTTCCGGGAGCTCGCCCGCTCGGGCAACACGCGCTACCCCGTCTACCGGCAAGAGCCGGCCGAGATGGTCGGGCTGCTGATCGTCAAGGACCTGCTCGTCTACCGCGAGGGCATGGAGGAGAACTGGCGCGCATACGTCCGCCCGCTGATGCGCTGCCAGGCCGATCTGGAGGCGGATGAGCTGCTGCGCGACATGCAGCTCCAGCGCTCCCACATGGCCGCGGTCGAGGATGCCGACGGGCGGGCCATCGGCATCGTGACCATGGAGGACGTGCTCGAGGAGATCGTCGGCGAGATCCAGGACGAGTACGACGACGAAGTGGAGCTCGTCCGCGAGATCCGCCCGGGCCGCTACTTCGCGCGCGGGGATGTCGAGGTGGACGACCTGTGCAAGGTGATCAACGTCGACCTGGGGCCGATCGCCGAGCACATCACCCTGGCCGAGTGGTTTTCGAAGCGCGCCTCACCGGGCGGGAGCGGTCGGCTCAAGGCGGGTGCCGCGCGGGTGCTCCAGCGCGGCGCTAGCCGTTTCGAGATCCTCGTCAAGGGCCAGCTGGCCCAGAGCCGGACGGAGGGCGCGGACTAGACATGTCCCGCAAGAGCCGAGATCCCGTCGCCGAGGCTTTCTCCGAGACCGCCGGCCGGCTCGCCGAGCGCTGGCCCCGCCTGGGGCCCGACAGCCTGGCCCGCGCGAGCCGTCTGGCCATGCTCCGGCGCACGGCACTGGGCGCGATGGACGACGCGGGATCGGAAGCCAGCCTGGAGCGGCGCTTCGACGAGGCGCTGGAGCTCGGCTGTCCGCTGCTGGACAGCTCGCTCGACGGGCGCGGAGGGCCCCCGGCGCGGGCGGCCATCGAGCTGGCCGCGGCCACGCCCGGGCAGCGAGACCCGGGCCTGCTCTATCCCGCCCTGCTCGACCTGGGCCTGCGGCGCGCGGGCCGCGGCGGGGGCTTCAAGGTCTCGATCGGCCGCTCGGCCCGCAGGCGCGGCGGGACGTACTTCACGCCTGCCTGGATGGCGAAGCGGCTGGTGGAGATAGCCTGCGATGGGCTGCGGCCGGGCGACCCGCGGGTGCTGGATCCGGCCTGCGGCGCCGGCCATCTGCTCGCGAGCGTCGTGGAGCGGTTCGTGCGCGGCCTGCCCGCACCGCATCGCGCGGCCGAGATCCGCAGGCGGATCGCGGAGCGGATCCGGGGCGTGGACATCGATCCGCTGGCCGCTGCGCTGACGCGCACCCGGCTCTGGCAGCTGGCGGATCCGGAAGGCGGTCCGGTGGAGGGGCTCGCACAGGCCATCGTCTGCGGCGATGCGATCGCTGGGCCGCTGGACGGCAAGAGCCGCAGTCGCTCCGACGTGCGCTGGCCGGCGTTCTTCCCGGACGCCTGCGGGGCCGAAGGGGCGGGCTTCGATCTCGTCGTCGCCAACCCGCCCTTCGAGGTCCTGACCGGCTTCGGCCGGCGGGCCGGTCTGAAGAGCTACGTCGAGCGCATCCGGCGCAGCGGGTATGCGCTCGCGCTGGGCGGCATGCTCAACACCTACCGGCTCTTCCTGGAGAGGTCCCTTCAGCTGCTCGCTCCCGGTGGCCGGCTGGCGATCGTGCTGCCATATGGCTTCTTGATGGACCGAAGCGCATCCGAGCTCAGGGCCCACATGCTGGCCAGGGGCTACATCGCGCGCGTCGAGGCCTACCCGGAGAGCGCGCACGCTTTCGAGAGCGCGGGCCAGTCCGTCGTCTTGCTCTGGGCGATCAAGCGGGACGGCGCCTGCCGGAGCGTCCGGATCGCGCGCGGAGACCGGGAGGGCGGGGAAGAGGAGCGGATCCCGGTCGAGCAGATCCAGAGCCTGGACGCGTGCAGCTTGCCCCTGCCCGTCGCCCCGGCCGCGGCCGTGGCGCTGGCGGCCCGGATGCACGCGCTCAACGAGCTCCGCGTCGAGGAACGCTTCACCGGCCGGGTCGGCGAGGTGGACCAGACCAAGTACCGCGCCCAGATCCGCTCGAAGCCCGCGGGCGGCCTACTCGTCAGGGGTGCTCACCTGCGCCCCTTCGGGGTCGAGCTCGGAGAGGCGGACCCCCACGAGCGCTGGCTCGACCGGAAGGCCTTCGAGGGCGTGCGGGGCGGCGGGAGCTGGCGCGAGGACATCTCGGAAGCGCGCATCGTCCAGACCGGCATCGTCAACATGGAGGCCAGGCGGCGCTTCGTGGCGGCCGAGGTGCCGGCGGGCGTCTTTCTGGGCAACTCGGTCAACTACTGGGTGCCGACCGATGCGGGTGGCTGGCAGGCCGGGGTGCTGCGCGGCTACCTTCTGGGTCTGCTCAACTCGGCCCCGCTCGAGTGGCGCTTTCGCCTGACCAGCTCGAACAACAACGTCAACCTCTACGAGGTCTGCGCCCTGCCGCTGCCCCGGCTGCAGGGCCGCTACCCGAAAGACAGGTACCGGGCCTTCGTGGATCGCTGCGCGTCGTCGATCGCCTCGAGCCGGCTGAGCCCGCTCGGCATGGTCCGCCAGATCACCGCCGGCTGGGGCGCGCCCTGTCGGGACGACCGCGTCGTGGCCGAGCTGATCGCGTCCTTGGCGCGCCAGCTGGAGCGCGAGCGGGATGCCGGCCGCTTCGCCTGGTTGCAACACGTGCTCGATCACCTGGTCAACTGGCACCTGGGCCTCGACGAGCCCGATCTCGAGCTCATGCTCGAGGCCATGCCGGCCCGGGCCTGGAGGGAGAGCTGATGTTTCTCGACAAGGGATTCTGGGCATTGGCCGCTGCGCTCGCCATCGGCTCGCTGAGCGGGGCGTGCGGGGACTGCGAGGTCTACGTCTGCGGGAGCTGCCCGGAAGGCGCCGACTGCGCGCTGCCCGGCACGGCGCTGCGCTTTGCGGTGCGGGCCGATGGGGCTCACTTCTTCGAGCGGCCCTGGCCGGCCGACGTGCGCTTGCGCGAGGACGGCGGACTGGACCTGGAGGGCTTTCCCAACCCCGGGTCGAGCTCGATGCTGGATCTCTACCTGGAGACCATCGAGGGGCACACCGAGCGTTTCAGCACGAGCCCGACGGTCTACTTCGCCTTCGACGGCCCGCTGGACGGCCTGCGCTTGCCGATCACGCCGGCCGAGAGCCTGGAAGAGGATGCCCGCGCTTTCGTGATCCAGCTCTCGGACGGGCCCGGCCGCGGCGAGCGCATTCCGATCGAGATCCGCTTCTTCGAGCCGGCACGCCAGTTCACGCCGCCGAGCACCCTGGTGCTGCGCCCCGTGATGGGCTTTCCGCTCAGGCCGGGGACGCGCTACGCGGCCGTGGTGACGCGCGAGGCGCGGGATACGCGCGGCAAGCGGCTCGGAAGCCCGGCCGACTTCGAGCGCTGCAAGTACGACCAGGCGCCCGAGGATGCGGTCCTGCGGTCCTGGTGGGAGATGCTGCAGCCGGTCTGGGCGGAGATCGATGAGCTCGCCGGCCTGCAGCGTGGCGATCTGGCCGCGGTCACGGTCTTTTCGACCCAGCGGGTGGCCGACGAGCTCGACCGGCTGCGCGAGCTCCTCGACGAGCGCGCCGCTCCGGCGGCCGTGGACTGGCATCGGCTCGAGGACAAGCGCGACTTGTATCAGTTCGAGGCCAGCTTCGAGATGCCGGAGTTCCAGTCGGGCGAGCCGCCCGACTACGCCGGCGGGGGCGGCTTCGTCTTCGACGCCGACGGCTACCCGGTCGTCCAGCGCACGGAGGCGATCCCCTTCGTGCTGGCCGTGCCCAAGGCCGAGGCGCCGTCGGGCGGTTGGCCGGTGGTCGTCTACGCGCACGGCACGGGCGGCGATCGATACAGCTTCATCGACGGCAACATCGACGTGGCGGACTACCTGGCCGCGCTGGGGCTGGCCTCGGTGAGCATCGACCAGCCGCTGCACGGGGCGCGCAACCCCTGGGGACGCGACGAGGAGATCATCACGTTCAACCCTTACAACATCCTGGCCGCGCGGGACAACTTCCGGCAGGGCTCGGCCGACCTGCTCTGGCTCCACCGGCTGCTGGCCGCGCTCGAGGTGCCCGCCGCGGTCGCGCCCGGCGCCAGCCCCATCCGGATCGACGGCAGCCGGGTGGCCTTCATGGGCCACAGCCAGGGAAGCCTCAACGGGCCGCTGTATGCCGCCGCTTGCCCGGACCTGCTCGGCGCCGTCTTCAGCGGAGCCGGCGGGGGGCTCGGCGTGGCGCTGCTGGAGAAGACCGAGCCGGTCGACATCCGTCAGCTGATCGTCGAGGCCCTGATGATCGAGGATGGCGAGTTCGACATGGATCACCCGCTCATCAGCGTCTTCCAGACCTTCGCCGAGCCGGCCGATCCGCTCAGCTACGCCCGGCGCCTGCTCATCGACCCCGCGCCGGGCCACCGCAGCCTGCACTTGTTCTTCAGCCAGGGGCTGCTCGACGTCTACGCCCTGCCCGAGCAGGCCGCGGCCATGGCGGCAGCCTGCGGTTGCGCGCCCATGGCGCCGCTCGCGCAGCCCATCGAGGTCTTCGCTCTGCGAGGGATTCCGCCCCTGGACCCGCCCGTGTCCGGCAACGCGGCCGGGCCGGACGGCCAGGCCCGCACCGCGGTCATGGTCCAGTACCCGGACCAGGGCCACTTCGCCGTCTTCGACAGCCCCAAAGCGCGCGGTCACTACACTCAGTTTCTCGACGACCTGCTGCACGACCGGACACCGACCGTCGAGTAGGGGTCAGACACCTTTACTTAGCACTTAGCACTTGACCATCCTTCGGCTGGCATGGTGTTCTCACCGCATGCCGAGAGCCCGTCGCGAGGACTACCCTGGAGCTTGGCACCATGTCATGCATCGGGGAGCGAGACGCGCACCGGTCTTTGTGACCCGCGAGGACAACCAGGCGTTCTTGGATACGCTGGCCGAGATGGTTGACCGGTTTTGCATCGAGATACACGCATATTCTCTGATGCCGAACCACTACCACCTCTTGGTTCACAGTGTGCAGGGCAATCTGTCCAAGGGCATGCAGTATCAGAACGGTAGATTCACGTTGTGGCTGAACGCACGGCATCACTGGGACGGACCGGTTTTTCGCGGTCGCTTTCACAGTCAGCTGATCACAGAGGAAGAACATCTGCGTTACTTGATTGCATACATACACTTGAATCCGATCGAGGCACATCTGGCGAGGCGGTTGTCCGATGATGCCTGGACCAGCCATCGCTCCTACCTAGGATTGGATGAGGCCCCTTCCTGGTTGACCACGTCAGTGTTCCTGGACTTGTTTTCAGGCGCCGAAGGTCTGAACGACTTTGTCCGATCTGTACGGCGCGGGGCTGTGGAGTATCCTTCGGACTTCAATCCAGAGACCGGTCTGTTCGGACGAAAGATCATCGAGGAGCCGGTCAAGCTCAGACCGGCCAGGAAAGCGGGCCGGCCGCCGGGCAAGTTCGAACGCTCGTCATCCCACCGGCTCAGGCCGGCTGATGAGGTGCTGGCTGATGTCCTGGCCATCACCGGGGTCAAGCGCGCGGATCTCGACAAGCAGATCCGTGGCCCTCGTGCGAATCCGGCCAGGCGATTCGCCGTCTGGGCGCTAAACCGGAGTAGCGAGTTGAGCCAGAGGGAGATCGGCGCTTTGTTGGGAGCATCCTATGCCCAGGTGATCAGCTTGCTGGGCAGGCTGAGGCGAGGCAAGGTGCAGGAACCGCTTCGAACTTGGATGGAGCGCTGGATCGTCTCCGAGGAGCAAAGACAAGCGGACCAGTCGCCTGGCAACGATTGATGGGCTAAGTGCTAAGTAAAGGTGTCTGACCCCTAGAGCCAGGCGAGCAGGGCGTCGGCGGCGCGGATGCCGTCGACCGCCGACGAGACAATGCCGCCGGCATAGCCCGCGCCCTCGCCGGCCGGAAAGAGGCCCGGCGCGCTCGGGCTCGCCCCGTCCGGCCCGCGCAGGATGCGGACCGGGCTCGAGGTGCGCGTCTCGAGCCCCACCAGGACCGAGGCGGGATCGGCGAGCCCCGGCATCCGGCGGCAGAAGGCGGCCAGCCCGGCGCGGAGCGCCGAGACCACCTCCAGCGGAAGCAGGCGCTCGAGATCGGCTGCCTGCAGCCCGGGCCGGTAGCGGCAGGCGGGCAGGTCGCGGCCTGTCCGACCGGCCAGGAAATCGACTGTCCGCTGGGCCGGGGCGCAGAAGCCCCCACCGCCGGCGCGGTAGGCAGCTTGCTCCAGGCGGCGTTGAAAGCGCACGCCCGCCAGCGCGTCATCGCCTTCGAAGTCGCGCTCGCCGACCGTGACCACGATGGCCGAGTTGGCCTCGCCCGAGTCGCGCGCCGCATCGCTCACGCCGTTGAGGGCGAGCTTTCCCTGCTCGGTGGGCGTGGGCACGACCGTGCCGCCCGGGCACATGCAGAAGCTGTAGACGCCGCGAGTGCCGAAGCGGCCCGCCAGACGGTAGCTCGCGGCCGGCAGTGCGGGATGGCCGGCGCTGCGGCCGTACTGGATGCGGTCGATCAGCGCCTGGGGATGGGTCATGCGCACACCTGTCGCAAAAGGCCTGGCGGCCAGGGCCACGCCCTGCTCGGCCAGCGCGGCGAAGAGGTCGCGGGCGCTGTTACCCGGCGCGAGCACGGCCGCCTCGCAGTCCAGGCCCCCGCGCTCGAGCTCGAGCCCGGCCAGCCGGCCGCCGCGCAGGCGCAGGCCCGTGACCCGGCTGCCCAGCTCGAAGCGGCAGCCGAGCGACTCCAGCTCGGCCCGGAAGACGCGCAGGCAGGCGGGCCAGCGGTCGCTGCCCACGTGGGCGTGGGCGTCGACGAGAATCTCGTCGGGGCTGCCCGCGCCGTGCCGCTGAAGCTCGTCCAGCACGGCCCGGACCGCGGGGTGGCGCAGGCGGGTGTGCAGCTTGCCGTCCGAGTAGGTGCCGGCACCGCCCAGGCCGAAGTGGAAGTTGGCCTCGGGATCCAGCTGTCCCCGGCCGCAGAGCGCGGCCACGGCCCTGTCGCGCTCGACGAGGCCCGGCCCGCGCTCGACCAGGACCGGCGCGAGCCCGGCCCGGCAGAGCCGCCAGGCGGCGAACAGGCCCGCAGGCCCGCTGCCGACCACGGCCAGCTCGGCTCGACGGCGGGCCGGGGCCGGCTCCGGGAGCGCCTTCGGGTGGAGGGGCCGGGCGGTAGGAGGCGGCGGGATGCCCGGCCGCAGCCGCAAGGCCAGGTGGAGCGTGAAGCGCGGACGAGATCGCCGGGCATCCAGGTTGCGCCGCAGCACGCGGGCCTGCTCGATGTCGGCGGCCGCCAGGCCCAGGTGGCGGGCTGCGAGGGCGAGCGGGTCGTCGCCGATCTCGTCGATCTCGACGTGCAGGTCGCGGACGACGTGCTCTCGTGCCCGGGTCTCCATGTCCCTCGCAAGCATGGTGCAAGATCGGAAAAGTTGCAAAGCCTCGCCGTCCATCGCCTTTGCGATCTGTGGTACAATGAACCGTGGGGAGACCCGGGAGGTGGCCATGCCGAGAGGGTCTGTGATCGTCTTCGGGTTCGCTCTCTGGGTCGCGGCCTGCGGCAGGCTCGGCTTTGACGGCGTCGAGACGCCCTGCCGGCCGGTGACCGAGCTGCCCTCGGTGTTCGGGGTGCCGATCGAGGGAGCGCCCGTGCTGGCCGGAGCCGCGCACGGATTCGCCCTGCTCTGGTTCGAGGACGACGACGGCGACCCGGACACGGAGCCCGTGCTCGTCTTCCAGCAGCTCGACACCGAGGGGAGAGCCGATAGCGATGTCCTGACCGTGGCCCGGGGAGCCGAGTACCCCTCGATCGCAGCCCTGCTGGACGGCTGGGCCGTGGCCTACGCGGACGAGCGGGACGGCGCCCGCGGGATCTACCTGCGCCTGGTCCGCGATGGCGCAGTCGGCGAGGAGCGGCTGGTCTCGGACGTCGGCGGCGACGACCTGTGGATGACCGCGCTGGCGGTCGGCGGGCACGGCCTGGCGGTATTCTACCACGACCGGCACGAGGTCTATGCGCGCCTGCTTACCACGGGCGGCGAGCCGCTCACCGAGGTCGTCCAGCTGACCGATGATCCGTACATCTACGACCCGCCGGTCGCGGCGGCCGGCGTGGGCTTCTTCGGTGTGGCCTGGGCGGACGAGCGAGGAGACGAGGACGTCATGTTCGGCCTGCTCTCCGCCGACGGTCGCAAGGTCCCGCCCGCGACCGTGGCCGGGGCCGCGGGCGGCAGCCAAGACGTGTCGATCTGCTACGCGGGCGACGGCTTCGACCTGGCCTGGCTCGACTGGCGCGAAGGGAACAACCGGCGCATGCTCATGGCCAGCGTGGGGGCGGACGCGCGGCTGAAGGACGGGCCCTACGTCGTGCCGTTCGGGAACCGGCCCAGCGGTGCCCGCATGATGCGCCTCGATCAGGACACGCGGGGCCTGGCCTGGATCGACGACGACGGCCAGCTGTGGCTCGGGGTGGTGGACCGCCAGGGCGTCGCGCTCGGCAGCGAGATCGTGCTCAGCGAGGCCAGCGGACGGGTCGGCTCCTTTGCCCTGGCGCAGAGCGGCGCGCTCTACCTGGCCGCCACCGCGCAGCAGCGCTACGACTTCGACGGGGATGGCAGCTGGACGCTGGGGCCGGCAGAGCTCGGCCTGCGCTGCTTCCGCTGCGCCCAGAGTCCGTGAGAGCTCCCATCGACCTGCTTGACGCGCTGCGGCTCGGCAAGCGGATTCGCACTTGACGAGTCAATCGAGAACCAGGGCTCCCAGCTGGAGGGCCTGGTCTGGACGCGTCAAGTGCCCGGAAGACATCGATCTGGCCTGGACGATGAGGGGATGGCAAGGGGATTGCAGGCTGACCATCGCTGCCTCTATGAGATATCGAGCGAGAGGAGGGCGAGATGGTCCAGACAGCAGCGCTTCGCGCGGAGCGGGTTTCCGGCTCCATGATCCGCAGCGTGTTCGGTGAGCTGAAGGCGAACGGGTACTCGGACGGCCAGATCGTGGCCCTGTCGAACGGCCTGAAGGATCTGGCCCAGAAGCACATGGCGCCGCGGCGTTCGCGACAGCCGAGCGAGCCGGAAGAGGCTTGCCAGCCGGTCGAGTACGACCTGTCGCTGCTCGGGCTGCCCTGTCTGACCTGGTGAGCTCGCCCGCCCGGGCCATCGCGCCCGGCAGCCTGCCCGCGATCCGCATCGCCTCTCGGGTGAACCCGGCGAATAAGCATTGACTCCGCTTGGGGCATCGGCTACAAGCTCTTTTCCAATCGATCGTTTCGTGTCGCTTGCACAAGGAGAGAGCCCATGGCGATCAAGATCGGGATCAACGGCTTCGGGCGGATCGGCCGCTGCGTCACGCGAATCCTCTTCGACAAGGACATGACAGACGAGATCGAGCTGGTCCATATCAACGACATCACGGACAGCGAGACGCTGGCCCACCTGCTGAAATACGACTCGGTCCACCGCCGCTTCTCCCAGGAAGTCGAGCTGGTCGAGCGGGGCTTGGCGGTCGGAGGCAAGGAGATCGAGATCTCGTCCATCCGCGATCCGGCCGAGCTGCCCTGGCGGCAGAAGAGTGTCGATGTCGTGCTGGAGTGCACCGGCATCTTCCGCACGAGCGAAAAGGCAGGCCTGCACCTGAAGGCGGGTGCAAAGCGGGTGCTGCTGTCCGCGCCGCCCAGCTCGCCGGACATCCGGGCCTTCGTCTACGGGGTCAACCACAACGACTTCGATCCGACCAGCGACGCGATCCTGTCGAACGCATCCTGCACGACGAACTGCCTGGCGCCGGTGGCCAAGGTGCTGTACGAGAACTTCGGCATCGAGCGGGGGCTGATGACCACCATCCACGCCTACACCAACGACCAGCGCCTTCTCGATCTGCCCCACAAGGACCTGCGCCGGGCCCGGGCCGCCGCCATGTCGATGATCCCCACGACCACCGGCGCAGCCCGGGCCGTGGGCATGGTCCTGCCGGCGCTGCAGGGTAAGCTGGACGGCTTCGCGGTCCGGGTGCCGACGCCCAATGTCTCGGTCGTCGACCTGGTGGCCGTGCTCGGACGGGAGGCCGCGGCCGACGAGATCAACGCGGAGCTGAAGGCCGCATCCGAGGGGCCGCTCGCGGGCGTGCTGGGCTACGAGGAGAAGCCCCTGGTGAGCATCGACTACTGCGGCGATCCCCGCTCGTCGATCGTGGCCGCCGACAAGACCACGGTCATCGAGAGTCGCCTGGTCAAGGTGCTGTCCTGGTACGACAACGAGTGGGGATTCTCGAACCGCATGATCGACATGGTCCGGCACATCGCGAGCTGAGGTGTCGACCATGGCGATCCGATCCATCGAGGAGCTGCCCATCGGCGGTCGCCGGACCTTCATCCGGGTCGACTTCAACGTGCCGCTCGAAGGCGGCCGGATCACCGACGACACGCGCGTCCAGGCTGCGCTGCCGACCATTCGCCACGCGGTCTCCCGCGGCGCGCGCGTGATCCTGGCTTCCCACCTGGGGCGGCCCAAGGGCAAGAAAGTCGAATCCATGCGGCTCGAGCCCGTGGGCGCCCGGCTGGCCGAGCTTCTGGAGCTGGACATCATCGCGGCCGACGACTGCGTCGGAGACGGCGTGCGAAAGCTCGCCCAGGACCTGCGCGACGGGCAGCTGCTGCTGCTGGAGAACCTGCGCTTCCACCCCGGCGAGACGGACAACGATCCCCTCTTCGCCGACAAGCTGGCCTCCCTGGCCGAGATCTACATAAACGACGCCTTCGGCACCGCCCACCGGGCCCACGCCTCGACCGCCGGCATGGTGAAGCACTTCGCGGACAAGGGCGTGGGTCACCTGATGCGCAAGGAGCTGAAGTTCCTCGGCGAGGCGCTCGGCAATCCGGCGCGCCCCTTCGTGGCCGTGCTCGGCGGCGCCAAGGTCTCGGACAAGATCGGCGTGATCTCGAGCCTGCTGGCCAAGGCGGACGCGGTGCTGATCGGCGGCGCGATGGCCTACACCTTTCTCAAGGCCCGGGGCGAGGACGTCGGGAGCTCGCGCATCGAGGCGGACAAGATGCGCCTGGCCAAGGATCTGCTCGACAGCCTGGACGGGCGGAAAGTGGAGCTGCTGCTGCCGGTCGACCACGTGGTGGCCGACAGCGTGGATGCGGCCGCCGGCGAGGTGGTCTCGCAGATCCCCGAGGGCAAGATGGGCCTGGACATCGGCCCACAGACCATCGCGGCTTACGGGGAGCGGATCCGATCGGCCCGGACCGTGTTCTGGAACGGACCGCTGGGCGTCTTCGAGAAGGAGCCCTTCGCGGCCGGGACCCTGCAGATGGCGCAGACGCTGGCGAACAGCAAGGCCATCAGCGTGGTGGGCGGCGGGGACTCGGCAGCCGCCATCGCCCGCAGCGGCCTGGCGGACAAGATCTCCCACATCTCCACCGGCGGGGGCGCCAGCCTCGAGTTCGTCGAGGGCAAGCAGCTGCCGGGCGTCGCCGCACTGGAGGCCTGATCCGATGAGGACGCCTTTCATCGCGGGCAACTGGAAGATGAACCTGGCTCCGGCCGAGGCCGCCGAGCTGGCCCGCGGCATCGCCGGCGCGATCGCGGGCCTGACGGGTGTCCGGGTGGCGCTCGCCCCGGCGGCCTGCGCCCTGCAGGCGGTCTGCGAGGCGCTTGCAGGCAGCCCGATCGCCGCAGCCGCCCAGAACTGCCACTGGGAGGCGTCGGGGGCCTTCACCGGCGAGATCTCGCCCGAGATGATCCGCGATCTGGGTTGCCGCCACGTGATCATCGGGCACTCGGAGCGCAGGCAGTACTTCGGCGAGACCGACGAGACGGTCAACAAGAAGATCCACGCCGCGTTCCGGGCCGGGCTCGAGCCCATCGTCTGCGTCGGCGAGACGCTCGAAGAGCGGGAGGCCGGCCGGACCATGGAGGTGGTCGGCCGGCAGCTCGACGGGGCGCTCGCGGGCGTGGCAGCCGAGCGCGCGACGGTCGCGACGCTCGCCTACGAGCCGGTCTGGGCGATCGGCACCGGCCGGACGGCCACACCGGAGCAGGCCCAGGAGGTGCACGCGTTCCTGCGCGCGCGCCTGGCCGAGCGATACGACCGGGATGTGGCGGATCGGATCGCGATCCAGTACGGCGGCAGCGTCAAGCCCGGCAACGCGGAGGAGCTGCTGGGCCAGCCGGACATCGACGGCGCCCTGGTCGGCGGCGCGAGCTTGAAAGTCGACAGCTTTGCTGCCATACTCCGCGTGGCGCACTGACCCGAGACGCTCGGAGGATCGATCATGTACGTCTTCTTCTTGATCCTGCACATCCTCGTGTCCCTGTTCCTGATCATGGTGGTCCTGCTGCAGAGCGGATCCAAGGGCGCCGGCATGGGCGCTGCCTTCGGCGGCTCGGGCCAGACCATGTTCGGCGCCCGCGGTCAGACCACCCCGATGCACAAGCTGACCGCCGTGATGGCCATCCTCTTCATGTCGCTGTCCGTCATCCTGGCCACGCTCTCCTCGCAGAACGTCTCGGATCTGGCCGAAGAGCCGCTGCCGCCCGGCCATGAGGAGGGCCTGGCCCCCGAGCCGGGCACGGACATGGCGGGCGGGGCGACCGGGGCCGCGAGCACCGAGACGGCGGGCGGCGAGGACGCGCCGGACAGCGATTGATTCGACAGCGGTTGATTCAGAGCCCGGTCGGCGAGGAGGGGTGGGCGGCGCCGGGGATCTGGAACTTCTCGCCTTCCTTGAGCGTGATGACAGCCAGCTTGGTCAGGCCGGCGTTGCGGGTGGTGTCGATCACCTCGACCGCCTCGCCGTAGTTGGCCTCGGGGTCGAAGTTGATGAAGATGGTCTTCTCGCGGCGGTTCTTGAAGATGTCGTCGAGCTTCCTGGCGAGCTGGCCGTGCGGCACCAGGTTGTGGTTGAGGTAGAGCTGGCCGTCGGCGGTGAAGGTCAGCACGACCTGGTCCTGGGTCACGTCCGGTGGCAGATCGACCTCGGCCTTCTTGGGCACGTCGAGCCGCTGCTGCATCATCATCAGCGGCGTGACCACCATGAAGATGATCAGCAGCACCAGCAAGACGTCGATCAGCGGCGTGACGTTCATCTCGGCGTTGACGCCCTTGGCGCTGACTCTGCCAGCCATCGTCTATCCCTCCGCCGCGGTCTTGATCTCTTCGGTGGCCAGCTTGACCTGCTGGAAACCGGCTTGGTGGCAGAGCTCCATGACCTTGCGGACCGCTCCGTAGTTCAGCCGCTTGTCGCCCTTGAGGTAGATCTCCTGGGACGGGTCCTTGCGCAGCTCGTCCTCCAGGCGGGTGCGGAGCTGCTGCTCGCTGACCGGGTCCTGGCCCAGGTAGAGGTTGGTGATGAAGCTCGCGCCCTTTCGGATGTACTCCACCGAGACGATCAGGTCCTTGCCCTCGTCGCTCTGCTTCTCGGGATGGGCGGTCTGCGGCAGCATGACGGCCTTGCCGCGCTGGAGCATGGGCGTGACCACCATGAAGATGATCAGCAGGACCAGCATCACGTCCACGAGCGGCGTGACGTTGATCTCGGAGCGCAGCCCCTTGCCGCCGACTTCCATCGCCATGCTCGGCCTCGCGATCAGGCTCCGGCGGCCGGGCTGGACGACTGCTTGATGAGCACGTCCATGATCTCGACGGCCGACTCGTTGGTGTCGACCTGCAGGCTCTCGGCCTTGGCGGTGAAGTAGTTGTAGAGCAGCACGGCGACGACCGCCACGCCGATGCCGACCGCCGTGGTCACCAGCGCCTCGGCAATGCCGGCCGAGACCGCGCCCAGCCCGCCGCCGCCTTCCTTGGCCATGCCCTGGAAGGAGTTGATGATGCCGAAGACCGTGCCGAAGAGCCCGACGAATGGCGCGGTGGATCCCACCGTGGCCAGGCCCGCCAGGCCGCGGCGCAGCTGGGCCATCTGGCGCTCGCCGGTCTTCTCCAGGGCCCGGTTGACCGCGCCCAACACGTCGTAGGCGGCCTTGCCGTCACCTTCGGTCCCCTTGACGTACTCCTGGAGGCCGGAGCGGATCACCTTGGCGATGTGGCTGCCCTGGAACTGCGCAGCCGCGTCGGCCGCCTGCTGGTACTCGCCTCTCTCCAGCATCCGGCGGATGTGCATCGCGTAGCGGCGCGACTGGCCCCGGGCCCGGACGTAGACGATCAGGCGCTCGAGGGAAACGGCGATGACGAAGATCGACTCGATGCCCAAGATGACGACGACCGCCTTGGCGATGAATCCCATCTGGGCCCACATTTGCGGAAGCGTGAATTCCATCTGTCTCCTCTCCGGCTGCTAAAAGCCGAGACGTCGCCCGGCTACTCGAGTCGGAACACGAACTTGTATACCGTGTAGGTGCCCACGGGGCGGCCGTTGATCATGTGCGGCGAGAACTTCCAGCTCGCCAGGGCGTCCCGGACCGCCTTCTCGAAATGCTTGTCCGTTTTCAGGAAATTGACCTCGCCCACCTCGCCCTCGGGCGTGATGAAGAGCTTGACGATGATCGTGGCCTCCAGGCCGGCCGCCCTGGCGATCCGCGGATACTCCGGCTCGCGGCCCTGGACGCGCCGCTTCTTGACCACGTCCGGGGCCTGGTAGGCGGGCTTGATCGGCGGCGGAGGGGGCGGCGGCGGCGGCGGCGGGGGAGGCGCTTCCATCATCCCGCCGATGACGCCGCCGACCACGCCGCCGACCACGCCGCCCTCCACGCCGCCTTCCACGCCGTCGTCCGAACCCTCATCCAGCTCCTCCGGCTCGCGGGGCTTCTCCTGGGGTATCTCCTTGGGGGCGACGAACTCGCGGATCTTGGGCTGCGGCTTGGGCTCGGTCTTCGGCTCGGCCTTGGGCTGGGAGCGCTTCTTCTTGGGCGGCGGCGGCGGCGGCGGCGGCGGCGGCAGGGAGGCGAAGTCGACGAAGGTGATCGTCACCGGCGGCTGGGGTACCGGATCGATGCGCATGTGGTCGAAGAACAGCACCACGCCCAGCGCCAGCCCGTGGAGGAATAGCGAGCCGAGCAGGACCTTGGTCAAGCGACGGCTCCGGCCTTCCTGCTTCTCGGTGAAAGACTCCAGCATCTCGTTCCTCGTTCTACCTCGGGCCGGTCTGCCGACCTCTCTGGTCTACAGACGTCCGGGAGGCCCGGGAAGGCCTAGCCCGATTCTTCCCTCTTCTCGGCCTCTCCGGCCTCGGCCGACCGCTTCTCCTTCTTGCGCTCGAGCAGGATCAGGCCAGCCTCCTTCCTGAGCTCGAAGGCCTGGCGCTGGTCGATCAACCGGCTCTGCTCGTCGGTCTCGGCGATGGCTCGCTTGAGGTAGAGCAGGTTGGCATAGACCATGGCCTCTGCGTACTTGTCCTTGAGCCGCATCGCCCGCCGGCAGGCCTCGATGCCCTGGTCGGCAAGCTTGATCGCCTCGACGCCGGTATGCCTGCCGGGCTGGTAGTGCAGCAGGTTCCATGCGTAGGTACCGACCTCGTAGAAAAGCACGGCCTTCTTGTCCGGATCGGCGGTCGTCTCGGCTCGCTTCCAGTACCAGTCGACGGCCTGCTGGGTGCGCTTGCTCTTGTCGGCGATGATGGCCAGGATCTTCATCGTCTCGATGTCCGGCTCCTGCTCGAGCTGGCTCGCGAAGAACGCGACCGCATCGTCGTAGCGCTGGCAGTCGATGAAGAGCGTGATCAGGTACTGGCGGGCCTCGTGGTCCTTCGGGTTCGCCTCCAGCATCTGTGTGAAGGCGGCCAGGGCCCGGTCGGCCATGGCCTTGTCCGAAGGCGCGGCTCGAAGGAGCGTCTTGATCAGGAAGACCTGGACCTCCTCGTCGCCCGGGACGCGCTCGAGGTGCTGCTCGAAGGCGCGGATGGCCTTGGCGGCGGCCGTGTCGTCCTCGCCTCGATCGTACATGGAGAAGTAGGCATAGCCGAGGTTGAGGTAGAGGTTGGGCGTCTCGGGATCGCGCTCCTTCGCCTCGAGGTACTTCTCGATGGCCCGGGCATACTCGGCCTGCTTGTAGAGCGTATTCCCCTCCCGGGCGAGCTGCCGGGCCTCGATTGTGTCCCAGAGGCCACAACCGGCTGCTCCGGACAGGGCGACGAGCAGCGCGATCGGGACGGAAATGGACAGCTGGCGAGGGTTCAAGACCGGCCTCCGGTCGTGGAGGTATAGCGGTTTTTCAACAGGGGTGCAAGATCATTTTTCTCAAGCATTTCGAAAGGCCTGTGAGGCATACCCGCGCTCGCCAGAGATCGATTTTCCTTGCAGCGCTTCGGAATCTGTGTTAATCGCGATGGCATTTCGGAGCATTTCGAACTCCGTATTTTTCCATGGAAGAGAGGACTTGCTTGCGCCCAACTCAGAATCGGAGGCCATGATGAGGAGATCGAACTGGTCATGGTGGTGGATGGCGGCGCTCGCCGCCCTGTGGGTGCCCCTGTTCGCCTGCGACACCATCTACGACGCGGATGCCGTGGACAAGTACACGGAAGTCCGGGGCACGATCCGGATTCCCGGCGAGCTCAGGCCGCTGCTGCCCCCCAAGGCCAGCGAGGGCACGGTGGTCAGCGGGGCCGAGCCCGGCAACTGCTACACCACGCTCGACGGCGTCTACGATCCGCCCCAGGTGCTGCCGACGGTCGTGTCGGATGCGCCCGCCCTGGTGGTCAAGGGCAGCATCACCGACTGGTACGAGGGCTACACCTGCGGCGATCCCGGCACGGTCTGGATGGAGTTCAAGGTCGACAAGCGATGCTCCCTGACCCTATCGGGCGAGTGGGCGGATCCCGAGGACGCCTTCGTGTTCGGCCTGTATGTCCAGAGGCCGGGCTTCGCCGACGACGAGGCCGAGTGGATCACCTGGGTCACGATGGGTGACCAGCCCTTCGAGATGTCGCTGGTGGCCTCCCCGGAGAACACCTACTTCATCCGTTGGCTCAAGTGGTACGGCACGGACTTCGAGTCGCCGTACACCCTGCGGATCGGCGCCGTATCGGGCACGATCGTCGGCTCGGTGATGCTGGGGCTGTACCCGGATCCCGATCCCCATAAAATCGTGCCCGGGGCCTACGACAACCCGGACGATCCGGCCTCGGCCGGCGCGGGCCTGCCCAAGCACCCGGTGGGCGGCACCACGGTGCGCGACCTGAGCGTCGATCCGGTCACCGGCGACATGACCGGCTGGTTCGACGGCCTGTACCTGCCGGTCAAGAAGTGCAAGCAAGACGCCGATTGCGCGCCCAGCGTCTGCGACACCGAGGCGGGCTTCTGTCGGTACTGGCTGTTCGCCTTTGCCGACAACGACCTGAGCAACAACCTCAACTTCTCGACCAACGGACCGCCTTCGATCGGCGACTTCATCGTCTCGGAGACCATCGCCTTGCCCAACGAGGTGGTCGATCTCGACAAGGACTGGAAGCTCTACACCCTGCTCGACGTGCCCATCGACGCCGAGGTGATCGACGCGGACTTCGACGGCGTGAGCGCCGGCGACAGCGACGGTGACGGGCTGCCGGACGACAACTGTCCGCTGGTCTACAACCCGGACCAGCTCGACGCGGACGGCGACGGGGTGGGCGATCTGTGCGACGTCTGCCCCGAGGTCTACGACGTGGAGCAGGCCAATACCGACGGAGCGGGCCCGGGCGACACCTGCAACGACTACGCGGACGAGGACGGCGACGAGGTCGAGTACTGGCCGGACCGCGAGGACAAGGGCGACAACTGCCCCGAGGTGCCCAACCCGGGCCAGGGCGACCTGGACAACGACGGCCTGGGCGACATGTGCGATCCGGACATCGACAACGACGGCCGCGACAACGCCACCGACAACTGCCCCATGGTGGCCAACCCGGATCAGCTCGACAGCGACAACGACAAGCTCGGCGACGCCTGCGACAACTGCCGCGGGAACATGAGCGCCTGCCTGGCCGCAAACCCGGTGGCGGGCCAGGACTTCGAGACCCCGCGGGACAGGTGGGACGCGGCCTGGATGGCCTGCGAGCGCGTGGCCTCCATGGCCTGCGGCGAGTGCGCGAGCCTGAAGGAGACCTGCGAGGTCGAGGCCTGCTCGGACTGCGCGGGCGCGGAGGGGCAGACCGATTGCTTCGCTTATGCCAGCTGCACCGAGAGCGAGGTGGACGACTGCGAGGACGACTACGACGCCTGCATGGCCCGCTGCGATCGCTTTCCGGCCGAGCTGGAGATCGACCAGAAGCACTGCCACGACGATTGCGCAAGCGATCGGGACGGCTGCGTGGACCGGGGCTCCTGCGATCGCAAGAAGCTCGACACCTGTCTGACCTGCAGGGACTTCTGCCAGGGCCTGTGCGACTACTACAGCTCCATGTGCACCGCGCTGTGCAATACCTGCGAGGGAGACTCGTGCGAGACGACCGCGCTCGCCCCGACCTGCTCGTCCCACGATGACTGCGCCGCCGCAGGCGGGATCTGCATCCACAGCGACGGATATCCGTGCGGCGAGGAGGCGTGCGACGGCACCTGCATCGGCGGGCTCGACTCGGACGACGACGGGGCGGGCGATGCCTGCGACGTGGACGACGACGACGACGGGTTCTGCGATCCCGGCGTGACCAGCGATGGGCTGGCCTGCAGCGGCGAGGATGTCTGTCCGCTCGCGCCAAACGGCACGGCCGACGGCGACGGCGACGACATCCCGGACGACTGCGATGTCTGCCCCGACTTCTACGACCCCGGGCAGGGCGACGGCGACGAGGACGGTGTGGGCGACGCCTGCGACAACTGCCCGGCGCTGCCCAACCCGGACCAGGCCGACGCCGACGAGGACTGGATCGGCGATGCCTGCGACGAGGACCTGGACGGTGACGGCGTGGACAACCCAGACGACCTCTGCCCGGCCGTGTCCAATCCGAAGCCCGCCTGCGAGACCAACGAGGAATGCGCCGGGGCGGGCGAGATCTGCGACATCGAGGCGGGCATCTGCCTGGGCCAGCTCGACAGCGACGGGGACAACTTCGGAGACGCCTGCGACAACTGCCCGGGCACCGACAACGCGAGCCAGATAGACTCGGACGGCGACGGCGCGGGCGACGCCTGCGACACCTGTACCGCCGTGCCCGATCCGCGGCCGGATTGCGAGGAGGACGCCGACTGCGTCGGTGCGGGCGACGCCTGCGGTGCCGACGGGCTGTGCACCGGCCAGCCGGATGCGGACGGCGACGGGCTGGGCGACGCCTGCACGCCCGACGACGACGGGGACGGCATCTGCGATCCGGGCTTCGCGAGCCCGACTTGCACCGGCAGCGACAACTGCCAGTCGATCCCCAACGCCGACCAGCTCGACGAGGACGCGAACGGGATCGGCGATGCCTGCGAGAACGACGAAGACGGCGACGGCATGATCGACGCCCTGGACCCCTGCCCGGAGGACATGACCGCGGGCTGCAGCCTGCTCAACCCCTGCGGACCCGGCGAGGGCGAGTGCGAGCATGGACACTGCACCCAGCACGCCGACGAGGACGGTGACGGCATCGGCGATGTCTGCGATATCTGTCCCGGGCTGGCCGACGATGGAGCGGACAGCGACGAGGACGGGCTGGGAGACGCCTGCGACATCTGCCCCGAGGACGCGGATCCGAGGCCCGACTGCGCATCCGACGCCGACTGCATGGGCGCGGGGACCTGCGATCTGGACGCGGGCACCTGCACCCGCCAGCTCGACACCGACGGCGACGGGCTCGGGAACGCCTGCGACAGCGACGACGACAACGACGGCCTGGCCGACACGCGCGACTCCTGCCCGACCGAGCCCAACCTGGGCCAGCAGGACCGGGACGGGGACGGCGTGGGCGACATCTGCGACACCTGTCCGGACGTACCGACGCCTGGCTGCGAGAGCGACGGCGATTGCCAGGCTGGCGTGTGCCGCTGCCCGGGCTTCGTGGCGAGCTGCGCGGTCAAGCACTGCTCGGCTCACTGGGACGTCGACGGCGACGGGCTCGGCAACGAGTGCGACGACGACACGGACGGCGACGGCATCCTCGACGACGGCGACGGCAGCGGCGTGGCCGGCGACCTGCCCTGTACGGGCGGGGTCGTGGACGGCTGCGACGACAACTGCCCGGTCAACGCCAACCCCGGGCAGGCCGACGCGGACGGAGACGGCGTGGGCGACGCCTGCGAGGACGAGGTCGACACCGAGTTCTTCGAGCAGGAGCCCAACAACATCTACGACGGGGACTACCAGGACATCGGGATGGTCCAGCTCGGCTACACCTACTCGATGACCGGCTACGTCTCCGAGTGCGATCCTCAAACGGGCGACAAGGACTTCTTCCTCTTCGAGGTGGACGCGCCGGGTACCTTCTACGTCAAGCTCGACTGGGAGGCCGCCGAGAGCGACTACGACGTCTATCTCTGGTATGTCGACGAGGAGGGTTATGTCAATCCCGCCGACTGTCTGACCGAGGAGACCCCCTGCGGCGCCACCCTGGCCCAGCCCGAGTACACCGAGATGCAGGTCGAGCCGGGCGTGCTCTACCTGTTCAGCGTGTATGGCTACGAGGGCAGCCCGGGCGTCTACCAGGCCATCTTCGGCATCGAGTACGTCCGCGAGCAGGAGCCCAACGACGAGGTGTCCGACTCGCTTGGCACGCTGAGCGACGGGGAGGTGGCCTGGGCCCTGGGCACGCTGAGCGCGCTCGACAACGACGGCTCCTCCTACACCGGCGACTACGACTTCTGGGAGCTTTCGACGGATGCGGACGGGGTGATCGACTTCGAGATGACCTGGAGCTCGGGAGGCGCCTTCGACTACATCTTCCTGGACGAGGGCCTCAACATCGTCGACCGGGGCGGCGGCGTGTCGCCGGCCCAGATGACGGGCGCGGCCGTGACCGGCGGCGTGCCTTACACCATGCTCATCGTCGGCGCTGCCGGTGAGCCGGGAGACTACCGATGCTACTTCCGCTTCACCGCCAACTGACGCATACAGGGCGAACGGGTATCGGAAGGATGAAAAGGAGGCCCAAAGTGAGACGGAATGGAATCAGGACGCTCGCGTCGCTGTTCGCAGTCCCGCTGATCCTGGCCCTGGCGTCACCCGCGATGGGCTCCGAGCAGAACGGCAAGATCGCGGGCTCGGTCTTCGACCCCGACGGCGTACCGCTCTCGGGCGTGACCATCACCATCACCAGCCCGTCGATGATGGGCAAGCGGCAGAACCAGACGGCCGACGACGGCAGCTTTCTCTTCTTCGGCCTGCCGCCCGGCAAGTACACCCTGGTCATCGAGCAACCCGGCTTCCTGCCGCTGCGGCAGGAGAACATCAAGGTGACCATCGGAGGCACGGTCACGCTCGATCTGCTCCTCGAGCTGCCCACGGCCGAGGAGACCGTGGTGGTGACCGCCAAGCGGCCGGTGGTGGACAAGGAGAAGACCAACCTCGGCCAGAACTTCGACGACGAGTTCCTGGAGGAGGTGCCGGTCGATCGCCAGTACCAGAGCGTGGCCTCTCTGGCGCCCGGCGTGGTGAGCCCCGACGACAACCCCAACATCCACGGCGGCTCGCTCTACTCGAACCAGTACCTGGTCGACGGCGTCAACACGACCGATCCGGTGACCAACACCTTCAGCGCCAACTTCAACTTCGACGCCATCAAGGAGGTCCAGGTGCTGACCGGCGGCCTGGACGCCGAGTACGGCCAGGCCACCGGCGGCGTCATCAACCTGGTCACCAAGAGCGGCGGCAACGAGTTTCACCTGGACACCTCGTTCTACGCCCGGCCGGGCGTCTTTCGCTATCGGGACGAGTTCGAGAAGGAGGGCGCGCCGACCAACGACCTCTATACGTACAACATCAACGTGGGCGGCCCGATCATCAAGGACATGCTGTGGTACTTCGCCTCGATCGAGATCGACAGGCAGATCTACCAGATCAGCGCCACCGAGGACTACTTCAACCCGGCCAACCCCGAGAAGGTCCAGCACCCGCCCTGGCGCTGGTTCAGCTTCTACTACCTGGGCAAGCTGACCTACCAGCCCACCGACGCGCACAAGCTGACCTTCATGATCCAGGGCGATCCGACCTGGATCGAGAACATGCTGCAGGACAGCATGACCCGCGACGACGCCGAGGTCCAGCGCTACCAGGGCGGCATGTTCTACTCGCTGGCCTGGGAGGCGCTGTGGACCAAGAACCTCTTCCAGAAGACCCAGCTCGCGCTCAAGACCGGCCGGCTGCACAACTACCCGCAGTCGGGCTGCACCGACGTCAGCGACGAGAGCTGCCGGTCGCACTACGACGAGATCACCGGCCTGTCCTACGGCAACTACGGCGACAACTACGACGTGACCCGCTTCCGGCTGCAGTTCGACTCCTCCTGGACCTACTACCTCGACAACCTGCTCGGCGATCACGAGCTCAAGGCGGGCTGGCAGTACTCCCACTCCTGGCAGACGACGAAAGAGACCATCCCCGGCGGCGGCGCCTACACCGACCAGAACGGGAGGCCGTACCGCCTGACGAAGCTGCAGGAAGTGGACGGACAGCCCATGGGGCTCGACGCCGTGATCGACGGCGACACGCTGGGCTTCTACATCCAGGACGCCTGGAAGATCACCAAGAACATCACCGTCAAGCCCGGCATCCGCTTCGACTGGGCCCAGATGCTCAACGATGACGACCGCGTCATCACCGAGTTCCTGACCACCAGCCCGCGCCTGAACGCGGTCTGGGACATCACCGGCGACGGCAAGACGGTCCTGCGCGCGGGCTACAACCGCTACGTGGACACGGGCTACCTGTCGCTTTCGGACTTCGTGAGCAAGGGCCTGGCCTCGGACACCTACGAGTACAACCCGGCCACGGGCCAGTACGACATCTTCGTCCGCTCGTCGGGCGGCACCAACGTGGTGGTCAAGGACAGCCTGACCGCCCCGCACGCCGACGAGATCACGATCCAGATCGAGCGCGAGCTGTTCACCGACTTCTCGCTGTCGGTCAACGGGCTGTGGCGCGAGACCAAGTACATCTTCGAGGACGACGAGGCCAATTTGATCTGGAACCAGGAAGGCACCGAAATCATCGGCTACAAGAACGGCGAGGAGACCTACATCTGGAGCCTGGGCACGCCGCGGGAGGCCTGGCGGCGGTACTGGGGCTTCGAGGTCGTGGCCCGCAAGACCTTCTCCAGCAACTGGCAGATGAACGGCTCCTACACCTTCTCCCGGGCCGAGGGCGCGCCGGACGACTTCGTCAGCGCCTACATGGACAACCCGCGCCAGAACAAGTACTTCTGGAGCTTCCTGGGCTACGACCGCAGGCACTCGCTCAAGATGGACGGCTCCTACCACTTCCCGTACGGCATCGAGGTGGGCGTGGGCGCCGGCTGGGCGACCGGCTACCCGTACACCAAGATCGTCAGGAACGAAGACTGGGGCTGGGCCAACTACGACTTCTACCGCGGCTACGACCGGGACCACCCGGGCGACGAGTACTGGAACCGGACCCCGGACATCTTCTCGCTCCACGCGCGGCTGGTCTGGGACCTCCGCGAGCTGACCGGCCAGAAGATCGACGTCATCGCCGAGCTGATCAACCTCTTGCACCTGCGCGACAAGACCGGCCTGGTCACGGTGGACTACCCCGTGGGATCACCGCTTCAGTATGGTGAGTACACCATGCACAGGAGCGGCTTCACGGCCGCGCTCGGCGTCCGCTACCGCTACTGAGCGCGGTCGATCGGAAAGCCGGGGCCGCCCCATGCCAGGGGCGGCCTTTTTTATTGCCCGCGCCGGGCGGCGGTGCTATATTCCGGTCGTTTCGAGGTCGCCCGTCGAGCGGCCATTTGGCAATCGGAGTCGCCCAGGTGGTGGAATCGGTATACACGTACGTTTGAGGGGCGTATGGGGCAACCCTTGCGAGTTCGAGTCTCGCCCTGGGCACTGTGGTGAGGGCCCGCTTCAAGAGGAGCGGGCCTTCTCCGTTTCTCCGTTTCCTGCTCGGTTGCCAAGCGGCGCGGATTGATCTATTCTCGCCGCCATGGAGTTCTTGCTGCTCGCACTGCTCGGTCTGTCCCCAGGGGTGGATACGGCTCCGGTCTCCGGGGATCTCGTGCTGGCCCAGGCATTCGGGGTGGGGGAGGAGGAGGAGGAGGAGGACGGCTGGGGCGATCCGGGTGGCGAGGACAGCGCCGGGAAGAAGGAAAAGGCAGCCGGGAAGAAGAAGCAGAAGAAGAAAAAGAAAGCCAAGCCCAAGCTGCAGACCGAGGAGGACCTCTGGAGCATGCCGGACGACGGCAAGCCCCGGGAGGGGGACAAGGACAAGGGCAAGGACAAGGACAAGGACAAGGACAAGGGCAAGCCGGGGGACGAGCAGGCTGTCGGCCAGGATGATGGCGCGGCCATCCAGCGAGACAGCTGGGGTGACGAGGCGCACATCGACAAGGCCGGGCCCGACGAGAGCGGGGAGGGGCCTTCCGGCGACGAGAAGCCGGGTGAGAAGCCGGGTGAGAAGCCGGGTGAGAAGCCGGGTGAGAAGCCGGGTGAGAAGCCGGGTGAGAAG
>JAFGRB010000200.1 GCA_016935365.1 Deltaproteobacteria bacterium | reverse complement strand
GCACATTGGAAAATCCACCTCCCCCTTGACGGGGGAGGTCGGGCGAAGCCCGGGTGGGGGTGAAAACGCGACAGCGCGGATGCCTCGGACGCACCAGGCCTTGACCGCCTTTAAGCCGCAGCCTATGCTGCGCGGCATGCGCTGCTCGACGTTTTGCCGATCCACGATTCTCCTTTCCGCGCTGGCCCTGCTGGCCGCGTGCGGCGGCGGGCAGTCAGGTCCCGACTGGGCGGTCGATCACCTGACGGTGCCGCAGCATCCCTTCCTGGCGCCCAACGGCCGCAGCAACATGCACAACGACGCCTACATGACCGACACCTACGAGGTGGCCGGCCCGGAAGGGGAGGGGGCCGAGGTCGAGCTCGCGCGTTTCGCGGACGGGATGCACACCTGCGTGACCCTGGCCTTCGACGGCCAGGATCGGATCCTGACGACCAGCGCGGAGATGCTCTCGTTCCGGATCCTGCTCCTGCACCCGGACAGGCTCGAGATCCTGTCCGAGTACGATCTGCCGCCGCGGGACATCTCCGATCCGCTCTTTCCCTACGACGACACCTCGGGCGCGGCCTACTTCGTGCTCGACAGCCAGGACCGGGTCGTGCTCTCGGACGCCGAGAACGCCGTCCAGGTCCTGGCCGTCTCGGAGTCGAGCGGCGAGCTGGAGCTCGTGCGGCGCTACGACCTGTCGGCCCACGTCGTGCCCATGGAGCCGCCGGCCCGCGATCACGTCCAGATGGCCATCCCCGACTGGTCGGGCAAGTACCTCTGGTTCACGACCCGCTACGGCAAGGTCGGCACCCTGGATCGGGACAGCGGCGCCGTGCGCGCGACCGAGCTCGAAGGCGAGGAGATCCAGAACTCCTTCGCGGTCGGCGAGGACGGGGTCTACATCGTCTCCGATCACGCCATGTACCGCTTCTCGCACGACGGCGCGGGCGCGCCGGCCGTGGACTGGCGCACGGCCTACGATCGCGGCAGCCGCGTCAAGATAAGCAACTTCAACCAGGGCTCGGGCACCACGCCGCAGCTCTTCGGCGAGCTGGTCGCCATCTGCGACAACGCCGAGCCGCGGATGAACGTGCTCTTTTTGCGGCGCGCAGACGGCGCCGAAGTGGCCCGCATGCCGGTCTTCGAAGACGGCCTGAGCACGACCGAGAACGGCCTGCCCGGCCTGGTGCGTCAGGGGGAGCACGGCCTGGAGTACTCGGTGGTGGTCGACAACAACTACGGCATCGACCGCAACGCGGTGCTGTCGGCCGGGCGCTGCTGGACCGAGCACGCGGGCGGTCTGGTGCGGGTCGATCTGATCCCGGACGCCTCGGGCGCCTACGCCTGCCGCCAGGTCTGGCAGAGCGCGGAGAAGTCCTCCCAGGTCCTGCCCAAGCTCTCGCTGGCGAACGGGCTCCTCTACGTCTACACCTACGAGTGGACCGAGGCCGAGGACTACACCTGGTACCTGACCGGCGTGGACTTCGAGACCGGGCAGACGGCGCTGCGGATCCCGACCGGCGAGGGGCTGGACTACGCCAACTTCGGACCGCCGCTCACCCTGGGGCCGGACGGGAGCGCCTACCTGGGCACCATGGGCGGCCTGGTGCGGGTGCGGGACGTGCCCTGAGAGGGCGCGTGAATGCTGTTTGCCTTCTCAGACTGAAATGTAGGGGCGTGGTTCATCCACGCCCGCACGCCTCTTCGCGTATACGGGCGGGCATGAAGCCCGCTCCTACAACGAGGCCTTGCGCCGGGCGCGCGATCCGATCACGTACAGGCAGGGCATCAGAAAGAGGGCGACCGGGATCTCCACCAGGAGCCCGCCGATGGCCCCGACGGCCATGGGCTGCAGCATGTCTCCGCCCGCGCCGATGTTCAGCGCGAGCGGGAGCAGGCCGGCGATGGTGGTCGCGGTGGTCATCACCCTGGGCCTGAGCCGCGTGCGAGCGGCAGACTCGACCGCCTCGCCGGCGGAGATGCCGCGCTCGCCCGCGCGCAGCTCATCGGCCAGGGTGAAGAGCAGGACGCCGTCGTTGACCGTCGCGGCCACCACCACCAGCAGTCCGACCAGCACGGTCGCGCCCATGGCGAGCTGGCTCGACCAGAGCGCGAAGACCATGCCGGACGCGCTGATCGGCAGGCAGCTCAGGATCAGCAGCGGGTAGCGGAGGGTGTTGAACTGCACTGCCAGCACCACCATGGCCAGAAAGACGGCCAGCCCGAGGATGCCGAAGGTCATCTCGGTCAGGTCCTTCATGAGCCTCGCCTTGCCGCCGTAGTCGATCTCGTAGCCGGCCGGAAGGGGCAGCTCGCCGAGCTCGGCCGAGAGCGCCCCGAGCGCCTCGCCCACGCTGGCCCCCCATGCGTCGGCCCGGACGACAACCTGCTTGACCTGGTTCTCGCGGACGATCTCCACCGGGCCGCACCCCTCGACCACCTCGGCCAGATCGCGCAGGCGGACGTGCCGGCCGTCGGCCGCCGGGATGACGAGGTCCTCGACGTCTCGCTGGCTGCGCAGGCGCTCCTCGGGGATGCGCAGCCGGATGTTGATGTGCTCCTCGCCCTCCTGGTAGCGCGTGGCGACCACGCCGTGGAGCAAGGCGCGCAGGGTGGTCGCCACGTCGAAGACCGACACGCCCAGCTCGTGCGCCAGCGTGCGATCGATGCGCACCAGCAGCTCGGGCTTGGTCAGGTCCATGCCGAGGTGCACATTGGCGAGCATCGGGCTGGCCTGGGCGACGCGCACGGCCTTTCCCGCCAGGGCGTAGAGCTCTTCCAAGTCGGGGCCGCGCAGCTGGATCTCGATGTCGGACTCGCCCATCTTGCGGATGCCCTTGACCCGCATCTTGCGCACCATCACATTGCCGCCCGGAGGCGCGAGCTTCGCGAGCCGCTTCTTCATGCGGCCCATGATTGCCTTGGTGCTCCGGTTGCGCGCCGCGTGCGGCACGAGCTGGATGTCGATCTCGCCCTCGTTGGCCACCTCGAAGGTATACAGCCCCCAGACCTTTCCGCCGGCCAGGGTGAAGGCGCTCTCGATCAGGGGATCGCCGCGGAGCTCGTCCTCGATGCGCGTCAGCAGGCGGTCCGTCTCCACCAGAGAGGTGCCGGTCGGCAGCTTGACCTTGATCATGATCCGCCCGTCGTCGAGGTCGGGCAGGAACTCGCTTCCCAGCGAGGGCACGACCAGCGCCGCGAGCACGACCACGGACAGGAAGACCGGGATGACCGCGTAGCGCCCGCGCAGGCAGATCCTCACGCTGCGCCCGTATCCGCTCCGGAGCCAGGCTTGCCAGCGAGAAGTCGAGCCGGCTCCCCGCTTGCGCAGGAGCACGGAGCCCAGCATGGGCACCAGCGTGAGCGAGCACGCCAGGCTCACCAGCACCACGCCGGCCACCACCAGGATGAGCTCGCGGAAGAGGATGCTGGTCAGGCCCGAGACGAGCACGTAGGGCACGAAGAGGGCGATCAGCGCGAGGCTGCCCGCGAGCACGGCGCCGGCCACCTGGTGAGTGGCGGACACCGCGCCTCGCTCCGGATCGGAGTCTCGCTCCTCGCGCTGGCGAGAGATGTTCTCGAGCACCACGATGGCGTTGTCGAGCAGCACCCCGAGCGAGATCACGATGCCCGCCAGGGTGAAGATGTTGATCGAGAAGCCGCCGAGCCACATCAGCGAGAAGTTGATGACCAGGGTGATCGGCAGGGCGGTCATCAGGACCAGCGCCTGCCGGAGGCTCCCGAGGAAGAGAATCGAGACCAGGATGACGAGCAAGGCCGCCTCGAAGGCCGCGGTCTCGACGCCCGAGAGCGCGCTCTGCACGTAGGCTGCCTGGCTCTCCACCCGACCGATCTCGATGTGCTCGGGGATGGACGCCGCGAGCTTCTCCATTCGTCGGCCCAGCGCTTCTTCGACCTCGATCGTGTTCGCGTCCGGCTGCTTCTGGACGCTGAGCTTGACGCAGGGCTTGGAGTCGAGCCGGGTGACGAGGCGCACCTCCTCGTGGGCGTCTTCGACCTCGGCGATGTCCTGCAGGGTGATCTTGGCGATCCCGTGATGATCGAGCGGCAAGGCTCGGATCTCTTCGAGCGAGGCGAGCTCGCCCAGGGTCCGGGCGATGAGCTCTCGGGAGCCGGCGTGGATCCGCCCGCCGAACATCTCCACGTTGGCCCGCGCCAGGGCGCGCTGGATGTCGGTGACGGACAGGCGGTGCTTCTCGAGCGCCAGCGGGTCTATGTGAATTCGGATCTCTCGCTTCAGGCCGCCCGCGATCTCGGCCCCGCTGACGCCCGGCACGGCCAGCACGCGATCGAGCAGCCAGTCCTCGGCCCAGTCCCGTATCTGCACCAGATCCCACTGCGCGGACTGGACCGTGAGCTGGACCACGGGCAGCTGCTGGGGATCGGCCTTGATGATGACGGGCGGATCCATGTCCGGCGGCAGCATGCGCGCGGCCCGGGCCATGGCGGCTTGCGTGTCCTGGAAGGCCACGTTGACGTCGACGCCGTAGCGGAAGTTGACCTGCAGCGTGTAGCCGCCCTCGATCGAGGAGGACTCCAGGTAGTCCAGCCCCTCGACCGAGGCCACTTCCCGCTCGATGACCTCGGCGACGTGCTCCTCGATCTCCTCGGGCGTGGCGCCGCGCCACCAGACGTGGACCTTGATCAAGGGGTAGGCGATGTTGGGCAGGAAATCCACCGGCAGCCGGAGAAAGGAGAGCGCGCCCAGGACCACCAGGGCACAGAAGACGGCGCCGGTCGCCACCTTGCGGCGAACGGCCAGGTCGGTCGGCGTCCTCATCTGCCCTTCTCGCCGCCGCTTCTCGGGCCCCTCGCCCCGGCGAGGCGGACCTTCACGCCGTGGCGCAGCCGCGCATGGCCGGCGACCGCGACGCGCTGACCCTTGCTGAGACCGCCGCGGATCTGGATCAGGCCGCCGTCGGCGATGCCGAGCTCGACTCGGTGCTGCTCGGCCTCGAGCTCTTCCGTGATCACGAAGACCACGCTCTGGCCGTCCCTGCGCAGGACGCTGTGTGCGGGCACGACCAGGGCGTCCGGCTCGGATAAGAGCGTGAGCTCCAGACGCGCGAACATGCCCGGGGCCAGGGACAGCTCGGTCTCGACCTTGGCCTCGACCGTGCGGGTGTGGCTTCGGCGGTCGATCTCCGGGTAGATGCGCGCGACGCTGGCCTCGAGAGGCTTTCCCGGGTGGGCGTCCAGGGCGATCGAGACGGCCGCCCCGTTCGCGACCCGGGCCGCGCTGTCTTCGGGTACGGCGAAGCGCAGCACGAGGCTTTCGGGATCGAAGAGCTCGACCAGGGCCGAGCGGGCCGAGACGAAGTCGCCCACGGCCACATGCACCTTGGAGACGACACCGCGCCAGGGCGCGGCGACGCGATAGTCGCCCAGCCGCTCGGCGGCCCGGGCGAGCCTGGCTTGCGCCTCGCTCACCTTGACCCGCGCCTTGTCGAGCTCCTCCGCGGGCAGGGCGCCGGTCTGGACCAGCTTCTCGATCCGGCTGCGCTCGAGCTCCTCGCGCTCCAGGTCCGCCCTGGCCGAGGCGGCTGCGGCGTCGTCGCCCTTCGTCCGTCCGAGGCGTGCCAGGAGCTGGCCGGTGCGGACGCGGTCGCCTTCGCGCACCGGGCAGGCGATCACCGGCCCTTCGACCGGCGAGGCCATGCGGGCTGTGCGGGTGGGCTCGATCGATCCGGTCAGCGCCAGGCGCTCGGTCAGCGTCTTGACCTCGACCGGGGCGCACTCGACCATGGGCAGCGGCTGTTTCTTCTTTTTCGTCGACTGGCCGTGCTGCTCGCAAGATGCGAGGCCCAGCAAGAGCAGGGCGTTCAGGAGCCAGAGCGGCGTGCTTCGGAACAGTACGCGTTCACGGAAGAACGTACGCGTTGCTGCAACGCCGAGCACCCCCATTCGTGCTCGGGCTCGGAACCGCCCTCCGCGCGACTGGGGGGCCCCCGCTCGGCTGCGCGCAACGCTCTGCGCGGTATCGAAGTCACTGTGACGAGGTCTACGGGTCATGATCGGCCTCCGGCGGCGAGCTCGAGCAGCGCGTGCGTCGTGTGCAGGTCGGCCAGCGCCGCCGAGTAGCGCGTCTCGGCTTGAAGCAGGGCCGCCTGCGCGTCCAGCACGTCCATGGCCGTGCCGTGCCCCAGGGCCGCCTTCTCGCGCGCGATGCGAAGGCTCTCTTCGGCCATGGCGATCGACTTTTCGGTCGCGGCCAACGCGGCCCGGGCGGTCTCGAATCGGATCAGTGCCGAGTCGAGCTCGCGGCGGACGGCCAGCACGAGCTTTTGCTCGCGCGCTTGCAAGCTCCTCAGCTTTGCGTGCTCCTCGTCGATCCGAGCCGGGGTGCTGAAGCCGGAGAAGAGGGGCATGGACAGCTCGATGCCCGCGAAGCCGAGATCGTCGTAGTCGCCCTGGGCGCTCAGGCGCGGCCCATAGGTGCCCTTGGCCGAGACGACTGGCCAGTACTCCGCCCGGATCACATCCACCCGCCGCGCCTGGGCCTCGATCTCGAGCTTCAGCTCGGCGATGTCCGCGCGCGCTTCGAGGGCCGCGGCCAGCAGCTCGTCCCTGTCGGGCGGCGACGGGGCGGGCGAGAGGCTGCCTTCGAGGGCGAGATCGCGCTGCGCGTCCTGGATGCCGAGCAGGCTCGAGAGCAGGCGCTGGTGGAGCTCGAGCGCGCCGCGCTGCTCGACCAGGCGGTGGTCGATCTCGGCCAGCCGAACCTCGATGTTCAGCCGATCGACCCTGGCGGCCTTGCGCGCCTCGATGAGCTGCTCGGTCCTGCAAAGGTGCTCGACGAGCGCCTTGCGGGAGTGCTCGCTGGCCTGGATGAGCGCCTGCTGGCCCAGGATGGCGTAGAAGGCGCTCTTGACGTCGAAGACCAGCTCCTCGCGCGTGCGGGCAAGCCGCTTCTCCGCGGCCCGGGCCAGAAGCTCCGATGCGGCGACCGCGCTGGTGACACTCCCGCCTGCGAGAATCGGGATGCGGAGGATCACGTCGCCCGAGAAGATGTCGTGCGAGAAGGAGCCGGTCGAGGGCTGGCCGCGGGCGGGCACCAGGCGCTCTTCGTGCCAGTGGTGCCGGTAGGAAGCCTGGACCTCGAGAGAAGGCCAGTGACCGGCCGAGGCCTGGCGCGCGAGAGCGCGGGCGGCCTCCACGTCCCAGCCGGCGCCGAGCAGATCCGGGTTGTTGGAGAGCGCGATGGCCAGCGCCTGCTCGAGCTTCAGCGGCGCGTCGGGGAGCGCGGCCCGAGGCCCAGGCGCGCTCGCACGCGACGCGACCAGCGGCGGGGCGGTCGCGAAAGGCGCAGGCCGCGTGGGCTGGATCAGCGCGCAGCCCGACAACAGCAGCAGGCCCGAGAGCGAGGCCGAAAAGACGGCGCGCTTCATGGTGGGGCGGCTCCTGTTTCGGGCAGGGCGCGGATGCCTCGGAACATCTCGCTGCGCAGCAGCGCGCGGAAGGCGATCCGCTGATCGGGGCGCAGCATGGCGTTGACGCCGCGCAGGTGATCGACGACCGCGCGCTGCATGTCGGCCTGGTTTTCGGCGTAGCGCGCGAGCCGGGCGTCGATCGCTTTGCGATTCGGTCGGCCGCAGATCGCGCCCGCCAGCTCGGACTTGATCGCGTCGGCCCGCTTCCAGTACGCGGCCCGTTTGGCTGCCATCTCGCGCCGCATTTCCTCCAGGCGCTCGAGCTGGGCGGGGTCGAGATCCAGCCGGTCGAGCAGGCAGAAGGAGCCTTCAGCCCGGCCGGCCCGGTCGCCGTCGCCTCGCAGCAGGCCTATCGCCAGGGACAGGTTCAGCGCCAGCGAGAGCGCGAGCGCGGACAGGAGAATCGTCGTCTTCACCTGGGGGCGCATTGGAGACATCCCTCCCGGCTCTCGGAGAGCCCGAAAGCGTCGGCGTCGAAGGCCTCGGCGATCAGCGCTCGCTCGGCTGCGGGCGGATCGGCTGGAGCTGCGCGACTCCACGAGAGCAGGGCGCCGCACGCGAAGCCCAGGATGGCGCAGGCCGCGACGCAGGCAGCCTGGACGAGCCGGGCGCGCTGCCGGCGGTGCCAGGGCGCACGCGCGTCCAGGGCTGCCAGGACTCGCCCCCGGAGTGCGGGCGGAACAGCCGGCGCGGGCAGGGCATCGGCCAGCGCCTCCGACTGCGCGCTCAACTGCTCGAGCGCGGCAGCACACGCCTGGCACTGCGTCAAGTGGGTCTCGAGCCGCTCTCGGCGGCGCGGCTCGAGCTCGCGATCGAGGTAGGCGGAAAGGAGCTTTCTGGCCCGTCGACAGCGCATGTGGCATTCCTCCTGGCCATGAAACCGGCCAGGCTGCGAAAGCTTGCGGTCCTATCTCGAGGTTTTTTCCTCTCAACGGGGCGAGGTAAAAGCCTCATACACATCTCAGAGCACAAGGATTGGCCTGTCTCCGAGAGCCCCGAAGGGGCGGCACAACATAGCCCAGGGCGAAGCCCTGGGTTTTTGCGGGCAAGAAAAGAACGAAGCCCTGAAGGGGCGCAATACAAAAACGACGCGCAGGTTTTTTTTCGCCCCGTCAGGGCTTTTGCGATGGTTCGTCCTGTGACCCAGGGCTTCGCCGGCAAAGCCGGCTTCGCCCTGGGCTATGTTGTTACGCCCCGTTGGGGCTTTGCTCGGGTGGGTCTCCATTGAAGGGCTATTGCGCAGTATTACGCAATATCGAGAGGCAGCATCTTATTGGCCAGGGAACGCCTGGCTCGAAAGAGCAGCGATTCCACGGAGCTTACGGAGCAGCCCAGGGCGTCTGCGATCTCGGCGTAGCTCTTCTGCTCGAAGCGGCGCAAGACGAGCGCCATGCGCTGGCGCTCGGGCAGCTCGAGGATCGCAGCCCGGACGCGAGCCCGCTGCTGCTCGCGAGCCGCGATCCGGTCCGGTCGGCTCTCCTCGGAGGCGGGCATCTCGGCCAGCTCGGCCTCGCTCGAGGGGCTGCGCAGCCTGCGGCCGGCCCTGGCGCACTGGTTGAGGCAGCGGTTGACCACGACGCGGTAGATCCAGGTCGTGAGCTTGGCCTCGGGCCGGTAGCGCCGGGCGGACTGGATCAAGGACACGAAGACCGACTGGGTGAGGTCGCAGGCCTCGTCCTCGTCGAGCAGGAAGCGATAGGCGATCCGGAAGACGTAGTCGACGTGCTGCGCGTAGAGCGCTTCCATCGCCCGCCGGTCTCCGGCGGCCACGGCCTGCATGAGCTGTGCATCGTCTTCGACGCTCATCGCGTCGAGCATGCCACGCGGGGCCGGAAGGTCAATCCTCCGGGCGCTCGCCGGCCGGGGCCATCTTGACCAGCCTCGGCTCGAAGCGCGCCACGGGCTCGACCAGATCGGCCTGGGCCTGCATGACCTGCTCGATGTCCTTGTAGGCCATGGGCACCTCGTCCAGGCCGGCCGACAGCAGCACGACCCCGCGCTGCGCGAGGAAGCGCTCGGCCTCGGCCCAGTCGAGCTCCTTCTTGGCCTGCGTGCGGCTCATCCGTCGCCCGGCGCCGTGCGAGGCCGAGTGCAGGGACTCCGGCTGGCCCTTGCCGCGCACCAGGTAGCCCGGCGTGCCCATCGATCCCGGGATGACGCCCAGCACGCCCGGCCCGGCCGGCGTGGACCCCTTGCGGTGGACGATCACCTCCCGGCCGTCGTGGACCTCCCGCCAGGCGAAGTTGTGGTGGTTCTCGATGTCCAGCAGGACCTCGGCGCCGAGGTGGGCCACCACGCAGCGATGGATCAGCTCGTGGTTGGCCGCGGCGTAGCGGCCCATCAGCTCCATGGCCTGCCAGTACTCGCGCCCCGCGTCCGTGTCCAGGTCCAGCCAGGCCAGGTGGGCGAGCTCGTCGGGCAGCTCGTCGTGCAGCTCCCGGGCCAGCTTGCTGTAGTGCGTGGCCACCAGGTTGCCGGCGCCCCGGCTGCCGGAGTGGCTCAGCAGCGCCAGGTACGCCCCGGCCTGCATGCCCAGATCGTCCCGCTCGAAGCGCAGGATCCCGAACTCGACGAAGTGGTTCCCGCTGCCGCTGGTGCCGAGCTGGCCGTGGGCCCGGTCCTTGACCTGGGCGGTCACCGGGCCCGCGTCCCAGTCCTCGTCCATCACGGCGTGCTGCCGCCGGGGCTCGAAGGTCGCGCCGACCCCGAAGCGGCACTCGGCCTCGATCGCGCGCGCCAGGCGATCCTGCTGGCTGTCGAGCAGCGCCGCCGGCATGTCGAGCACGCTCAGCTTCATCCGGCATGCGATGTCCACGCCCACCGCGTAGGGGATCACCGCCCCGTCCGCGGCCAGCACGCCGCCGATCGGCAGCCCGTAGCCCTTGTGCGCGTCCGGCATCAGGGCGCCGCGGACCGCGATCGGCAGCCTGACCGCGTTCTGCATCTGCTGGATCGAGCCCGCGTCCAGGTCCTCGCCCCAGCATCGAAAGGGAGCCGGCTTTCGACGGCCCTCGTAGCGCGCGCGGGCGGAGCGCAGCTCGACGATCGCGGCCGCGAGCGCGCCGAAGACGGGCTGTTCGAGAAAGGCCTCCGGCTCGCGGGCGAGAGCCGCGATCGACTCGCGGACCTGCGCGAGCGCCATGCCGCCCCCGAGCGCCTCGCCGACCGCCTCGAGCGCCGCTCGCATGCAGCGCTCCGCTCTCGGCACGCCCAGCTCGGCGAGCTCCCGGGCCTTCACGACCCGCTCCCCTGCCCGGCGTCTGCGCGCAGCTCGACCTCGACGACGCGATGGTCGATCTCCTCGACCCGGGCATCGAGCTCGACGAACTGGCCGATCACATCCAGGTTGGTCGAGCTGTGTCTGGAGAGCGGCAGGGTCCGGAAGCGCCCGGAGCCGGCCAGGGCGATCGGCAGCATGAGCTGGTCGGCCAGGTGCGGCCCGACCGGCACCCCGGCCGCGAGCCAGTCGCGGATCTCGGCCACGGCCGCGTCGGCCACGGCCTCGGCCTTGACCCCGCGCTGGCCGAAGCCGCAGAAGACCTCGCCCAGATGTGTGCACTCGATCTCGACCAGCAGGATGTTGCCCGGGCCGGCCGAGTCGCGGATCTCCTCGACCGAGACGCAGGCCGGGTCCCAGCCGAGCTTGTCGACGACCCTGGCGGTCTCGCGCTCGCCGATCTGGGCCGGCAGCCCGGCGCACAGCGCCCGGACGCGCCGGCCGCGGATCTCGCCGCGCTCGCAGAGCACGAGCGGCTCGATGCGCTCGACCGGCTCGATCTCGAGCTCGAAGCGCCCGCCGCCGGCCGGGTAGAAGCCGTGGCGGATGAGTCGGGCCCGGATCCTCGGGCCCATCCGGCCGACGAGCGGCAGGAAGGCCCGGTCGAGGAAGTCGAAGGGCGGCGACCAGGGGTTGTGGGTGCCGCCTTCCAGCACCAGCGACGAGGGGCTCGAGGCCAGGCAGAGCGCCGGCAGCACGGTCTGCAGCACCAGAGTCGCGCTGCCGGCCGTGCCGACCGCGAAGGCGTAGTCGCCGCCGCGGCAGCCCCGGGGTGCGAAGCGCAGGCGGGTCGAGCCGATGCGATCGCCCTCCAGCTCGGCCCGGCCCACCTCGGCCGCCGCCCGGACCGCGGTCAGGTGCTGGCGCATCAGGCCCGGCTTCTTGCGCCCGGCGCGGATGCCGTCGATGCGGAAGGCCTGGCCGGTGGCCAGCGACAGGGCCAGCGAGCTCCTGAGGATCTGCCCGCCGCCCTCGCCGCGCGAGCCGTCGATCTGGATCATGACATGTACCCTCTCTTCCCCATCGGGCGCAAAGCAGCACATGAGCCTCGTCGCGACAAGCCCTGAAAGGGCGCGATAAGCAAGCCCTGGGAAACTGGACGAGCAATCGCGAAAGCCCCGACGGGGCGGAATCGATCTGCGAGCCGCATCTGTGTTGCGCCCCTCCAGGGCTTACCGATTCTTGTCCGCCTCGATTCCCAGGGCTTCGCCCTGGGCCGTATACACATCATTTCCGTCGCAAGTTTCTCCGCTGCGAAGCAGCGGGGGGATAAAGCCTGGGGCTGAAGCCCCAGGCTTTATCCCATCGCTGCTTCGCAGCGAAAACCCGGATCTCGGAGATTGGCAAGCCCATTCTTTCCTTCGCCCAATTGTATCGCGCCCCGTTGGGGCTTTCCGATCAGCCGGCAACGTTGCGCGCTTATAACAGGTTGACGACTCTCTCGGCCAGCCCCTTCTCGCCCAGCACCACGTTGAGCTTGGCCTTCTTGGCGATCTTCTCCAGCACCTCGAGCTCCCTCATCCGCATCAGGGTCGGGTTGTTCTCGACCAGCCGGGCGGTGTTGAGCTGGCTGCGCATGGCGGCCGTCTCCTCGCGGCGGGTGATCAGCGCGGCCTCGGCCGCCTTGCGGGCCTCGGTCACCCGGTTGAGCAGGTCGCGCATCTCGCCCGGCAGGATGATGTCGCGGATGCCGAGCCCGAGGACCTCCACCCCGAAGCGCTCGGCCCGCGCGCGGATGTCGCGCTCCAGCTCGGCCGAGACCGACTCCTTGTCGGCCAGCAGGCTCTCGAGCGTCCGGGTGCCGACCACCTCGCGCAGGGCCAGCTGGGCCTGCCGGTAGAGGGCCTGGCTGAAGTCCGGCGCGCTCTGGACCGCCTTGCGGGGATCGATGACCCGGTAGCTGAGCTGGGCGTTGAGCCGCAGCGTGACGTTGTCGGCGCTCAGGATCTCCTGGCCGGCGATGTCCAGGTGGATCTCGCGCACGTCCACCATGAAGACCCGGAGCTCGGCCGCGGCCTTCCAGAACGCGTACCTGCCGGGCGGGGCCACCTGCTCGAGCTTGCCGTCCAGGTAGAACAGCCCCACCTGGCCCTCGGGCACGACGTGGACCGCGAGCTGGCGCTCGGCGCCAGGGCTTCGGATGAGGGTCGCGAGCTCGGCGTGCTCGAAGCGGGCCGCGCGCGCGTCCGCGATCTCCACCCGCACCTCGTGCTGGCCCGTCCACAGGGCGTAGAGGCCCGGCTCCAGGATGGACTCGAAGCGGCCGTCCACCCACACCAGGCCGCGCTGCTTGTCGTCGAGGTCGACCACCTCGGCCAGGCCCTCGAGCGCACCCGAGGCGACGATCAGATCGAGCTTCGGGTGCCGGAGCCAGGTCTCCCGCATGGAGACCAGCTCCACGCGCTGCCTGTGGAGCGGATCCAGGATCCAGTGCTTACCCCGGTGCAGCAGGCCCGCGAACTCGCCCTCCCGGAACACGAGACCCTTCTCGTAGGAGCGCACCTTGATTCGCTTGAAGACGAGCATGATCACCTCCTCATCCCCCTCCCTCGGCCTTCGGCCGGTCCCTCCCGCCAGGGG
>JAFGRB010000199.1 GCA_016935365.1 Deltaproteobacteria bacterium | reverse complement strand
CGGCCCCAACGGGGCCTTCCAAGCGTGTAAGCCCCCTTTGGAGGGGGCTTCCGAATACCTCGCCCTCTGGGCGAGGTTAATTATTCCTATCATTGTCGATCAAAAGCTGGAACCCGCCAGGACTCATCTTGCTCCGCGCAGTCTGCGGCGCTAGTCTTTTCGTGGGAGGGCTTCATCTATGGCGTCGAGAATGCCCATTGGTTTGTGTTGCGTCTGCCTGGCCGTCATGGCCTGCAGCGACTCTGCCACTGTCTCGGATTCCGGTATCGACGACGAGGATGGGCGTCCGATGTCCGAGCAGGCGGATACGGATGGAGCTGCGGATGAGGATCGGCCACTCGAGCCGCTGGGAGACCTGACGGGGGCCTGGCAGCTGTTCGTCGACGATCGCCTGATTCTCGAACGGGTCGGGATAACCCGGCGCTATCACGCCTTCGAAAAGTACGCCGGCAACCCGTTGATCGTCGCCGACGAGCCCTGGGAAGGCAAGATGGTGTATGTGTTCGGCAGCGTGCTGCCCGAGGAGGACGGAACGGGCTTTCGCATGTGGTACAACGACTATCCCAACATGACGCAGAGCGGGGACGAGCGCTATCGAACGCTGTATGCCACCAGCCAGGATGGAATGCAGTGGCTCAAGCCCGATCTGGGCATTCGATCCTGGCAGGGCTCCACCGCCAACAACATCCTTTTTCCGCGAGCGGAGGGCAGTTGTCTCGCCTCGGTCATCCATACGCCCTGGGATCCGGACCCCCAGCGGCGCTACAAGGTGCTCAACTACGTCCAGGATTCGAAGAGCTACTTTGCCGCCTGGTCGCCGGACGGCATCCACATGAGCGACGTGCCCGGCAATCCGGTTCTCAGCCTGGGAATCGACGTGGGTCAATTCACTTGGGATCCGCACACGCAGCGCTATCTCGGCTACGTCAAGCTCCGACAAGAAGTCGACGGCAAGGAGCGAAGATGCGTGGCGTTGACCACGACCACGGACATCACGAGCTGGCCGGACCCCGAGATCATCCTGACCCCGGACGGCTTCGACGATCGCTGGGCGAACCCCAACCAGTGCACGCACCTGTATGGCATGTCGGCCTTTCCCTACGAGTCGATGTATCTCGGCTTCTTGTGGATCTTCCGCGCGACCGACGAGGACGACTGCAACCACGAGGGCCCGGTGTTTGTGGAGTTGGTCTCCAGCCGCGACGGCGTCGCCTGGAAGAGGGAGGAAGGCGATCGGCCGCCTCTGGTGGACCTGGGTCCCCCGGGCGCCTGGGATGACAGCCAGGTCTACACCGCCAGAAAACCGCTTCTCGTCGGAGACGAGCTGTGGCTCTACTACGGCGGCTGCGACGAGGAGCACGGGGTGAACCTGGAGGAAAAGGACTGCTCGATCGGACTGGCGAAGCTGCGCAAGGACGGCTTCGTGTCGCTGGATGCAGGCGAGAGCCCGGCCCAGATCACGACCCCGACCCTGTCCCAGACAGGGGGTTCTCTCCACGTGAATTACTCCGCCACGGGCGGCCACCTGGAGGTGGAGCTGCTGGACGGCGATGGTCAGGTGATCCCGCAGTACGATCGGGTTGCCTGCGATCCTCTGACCGGCGACGAGGTGGATCGGATCGTCGCCTGGGGCGGCAGAACCGCTCTCCCGGCGGGGCCCTTGCGCCTGCGATTCATCATGCAGAACGCTTCCTTGTACTCCTTCATGGCGGGCAAAGATCTGGCGCTGCCATAGGATCGGTGCGCCCAGCGCCAAGTTCGCTCACCGGCTGGAGGAGCTGGGCGGCGTGTGGATCATCATCTGATCCGCCGCCTCCGGCGGCTAGCGCAACTTGACCACCTCGAACAAGCCGCCTTCCGGGGACAGCCTGTAGTCGAGGATGTCCTCCAGATCTTCGGCGGTCAGAAGATGGATCACTTCGCCCTGGTCCGTTTCTTCCCGCACCACCAGAGCGATTGCGATGAGCCAGTCGTTTTCGGCCTGGAGGCTGAAGTCCGTGCGGTTGAACTCTTCGTCGTAGACGACCACCAGCATGCGGCAGTCTCGCTGGGCGGACGCCGCCACGAAGCCGCCACTGGGACGCGGGCTCACGGCGAAGTACTTGGGCTCTTCCGGCCACAGAGGCGAGTCGTCCGTGCCTCCCTGCCACCAGAACTGGTATCCCGGCCCATGAGATAACAGGACCAGTTGGCCGGTCCCGGTGCGGAGCAGCCCAGGGGTGAAGCCCACCTCTTCCGTGCTCCATTCGCCGGGGAGGGTCTGCCAGGCTTGGCCCTGCCCCTCGTCCTGGAGGATGTACGGCACTATCGTCCCCTCGTCGTCCTGGAACAGGGCGATCGGATCGGGTGAGGACATGGTCGCGTTCAGGTAGGTGGGGTGATCCAGCGGGTAGTCCACCAGGCTGCAGCCGTCCAGGGTCCAGTCGGTGAGCGAGTAGACCGCATGCCGGGTGCTGCCCCAGATGCCTTGCGCCAGGATCCGGAAGCCTCCCTCGTCGATCCAGGCCCCCAGGGCCCCGTCGAACTCCTGGAATTGCTCCTGGGAGCCGTCCGGGCATACCCCGCCAGGCGTCTTGCTCACCTGGCGGAACTGAGCCCCGTTGAACAGGTAGTACTCGTACGAGGTGTGCACCAGCGCCCGGTCCTGCTGGTCGAACGCCAGGCGGATGCCCTTGGTGCTTGCCGAAAAGGGCAGCTTCACCGTGAGCTTGGGCTTCACCTCGATGGGCAGGTAGCGGTGGCCCTCGCTCAGGCTTCCGCCCTCGGTCTCGCGGATCCAGGTCGCCAGCAGGTGGATTCGGTCCTGGCCGTCCAGGAAGGCCCAGAGTTCACCGTAGTGCTTGGTTTCACCGCAACCCGTGAAGACGGTCAGCAAAGCCAGCATCGCCAGCATGCGCACGGTGAGCCCGTACTTGTCCCTTCTTCCTCCAGGCAGCATCGCGTGGCCTCCGATGTGGGATGTTCTCCGGTCATGTTTGCATGACGCATCGCGGTCAGGGCTATTCAAGCCTGCAGCAGCTCCCTCTACAGTCACCATACAGGTAGCGTGCCCATCGTTCAACGGCCGAGCAATGGCCCCTCCGATCCCCCAACTCGGCCAAGAAGCAGTTGCAGCGGCCCGGCTCGATCGCCCGCGTCCCACGCATCTTCAGCACCTGTGATGCGCGATTTGAAGCCTCACGAGTGGCGCTGCCATCGACAGTGCACTCAGAAGCTGAAGCCCACGCCCAGCTCGGGCGCGGTGCCGAAGCTGGTCTCGTACTCGTTGAAGTAGAAGAGGATGGATCCGCCGATGGTGAAGAAGAGCCAGGGGTAGGGCTGCAGGCGCACTCCGCCGGACAGGCCTGTCCAGTACCTGATCGGGATGTGGGTCGCCTTGCTCGCCGCGAAGCGGAAGCGGAAGTACATCGTGACCACTGTCCAGTGGTAGCCGATGCCGAGGCCCATGTATCCACCATAGGCAATCCGGTCGGACCAGCGCAGATCGTCCAGCCTGACCTCGTCACAGCTGGCGCCGACCTGGATGTTGGGAACACCGTGTTCTCCCTCCGTATCCTCGTTGCAGTCCAGCATGCCGCCGATGCCCCCGCCGGCGCCGAGCTCGAGATCGAAGGCGAAGCTGGGCTTCTCGCTGTCCCGGTGCGCGAGCAGAAAGCGCAGCCCGCCATAGCCCACAGCCCAGTTTTCTTCCTCTTGTGTCAGCGAAAAATCGCCGCCGCCCTCGAGCTGGAGCCAGTCGGTCAGCGCCACCGCGAGGTTCGATTGACCCGAGAGATGTGGAAAGGGATCCTGCTGGTAAGGACCCACATTCACCATGGTACTGCCGGCGAGCTCGACCTGGCCCGGGCTTCGTGGACCCGGGGCCGGCCCCATGCCGCTGCGGATCGGAGGTGGATGCACCATTACAGGCGCTGTTGGCGAAGCAGAGTGTGGCGCAGGTTCACGCATACCCTCTTCGAGATCAGGGCGCCGGACAGTCGGCGGGGCAATTGCAGTGCGATTCGTCCGGATCGCAGGTGCCGTTGCCGCAGGGGACACACACCGTGCGCAGCACCCTCTGGGCAAGGCTCTCCATGCAGCGACCCTCGTCGTCGATCATGTATTCGGAAGGATGCAGCACCCTCTTTTTGCCCTGGACGGCACAGGAATCCGGGGCGCCCTTGTGCACGCATTTGCCCTTTTCGCACACCGCCTGGACCTTGGGGCGAAGGTCGCACATCGGGTCCATGAAGCAGGTCGGCTGGTAGCACTGGTAGCTCTGATCGCAGCCCGCGCCCTCGGTCCGGGACTTTTCCCACTTCCCCTCCTTCGAGCAGAAGAAGTGGTTGTTGTCCGCCCGCTCGCCGGGTCTGCAGTCCACCGGGGCGCAATGGCCGTAGTCCTTCTTGCAATGGCTGCACACCCCCGAGGGGCACTCGGCGTGGGCGCGGCAGTCCTTTTTCTCGGCTTCCTTCTTCTGCGGGGCATTCTCGGCTGCTTTCTTCCCGGGGGGCGGGGGAGAGGGCTCGTTTCCCGCATGGTGACAGGCTCCGGCGATGAAGATGGCCAGCACGGCAGAGACCGAGAGATGCTGCATGGTTTCCTCCTGGGGTGGGCTCACTTCAGCTCGAGCAAGTACTCCTTGCTGGGCCTGTCCGTCGGGATCTCCTCGAAGGTCGGCTCCTCGAAAGCGGACATGACGAAGTAGCGGCGGTCGAGCGTCTGCATCGGCTTCGTGAGCTCCTTCTGCCCCGGGATGACCTTGGCAGGCGTGAGCCTATTCTTGAGCTTCAGCGACGGCCAGGCGCGGAGCTCGGCGCGCTTTCCGGCTGGCATGACGTAGAGCCACTTCTCGTCCGGCGACAAACCCAGGTGGTGCAGATGGGCGATGGTCTTGGACACGGCACCCTTCTTGCCGGTCTTCAGATCGTACTTGGTGAGGGTGCGGCTCTGGTTGCTGCCGATCACCATCTGGGTCCCAGCCCGATCGATGGCGATGCCGTAGCAGGTGTACGGCGCCTCGAAGGTAATGTGGCGCTTCTCGTTGAGCCAGACCACGTAGATCGCGGGCCTGGGCTCGATGGGCTCGTCGCCCTGCTCGCTGTACTCCGCAAAGGCGATGATCTCGAATCCGGGCGTGTGACCGATGTCGAGGCCGATGCGGTTCTTGTTGTTGCTCGCCGGCAGGTCGAGGGCATAGGCCTTTTCCACCTTGCCGGCATCGACGTCCAGCCGCAGGATCTCGACCCGGTGGGCCTCCCAGCCCTCGCGCTTCGGGTCGGCCCGCGCCTCGGAATGCCACAGGAGATGGTGGACGCCGTCGGCCTCGGGCCCGAGGTTATGGATCTTGAAGTCGTGGCGGCGCGCGTAGGGCCCGCTCACCTCGCGCAGGATGCTGCTCCTCGCGACGGTCTTGGCCTTCAAGTCCCAGTGGACATACGAGAAGCGCTGCCGCCAGCTCTTCTCCGGGCCCGCCAGCTTGTTGCGCACGAGCAGGCCGGCCCGGTTCTTCTCGGGCTCGTAGCGGATGAGCTCCAGCTTGTAGGCGGCGTGCTTGTAGGTGCCGGGGTAGCTCTCGTGGGGTCGGCCGTCGATGAGCAGGTCGGCGGCGCGCTCGTGAATGGGGGCCATGGGCAAGGAGAGCGTCAGAACCTGCGGACCCGCGAGATCCAGGATGCCGAGGTCGAGCTTGTCGGTACCCCGGTCCTCGGACGAGCCCCGCAGTATCTTCTGACGCAACCTCACGTAGCGGTCGGGCGCCACCTGGACGGTGGGCTCCTTCACGACGAGCTCGACCTGGCCGGCGATCTTCAGGGATTGAGCGGAGACGAAATCGGGAAAGAGGGTCGAAATGGCGACGACGCAGACAGCGCGCATGGCGGAACTGGTTCGCATGTCGATGACCTTCCCTCGAGAATCCTGGTCTGGCTCGCACTCCATGTCAACAACTCAAGGCTCAATCAGCTCACCAAGGCGAACAATGGGGCATCCATCGAGCACCCTACGCTCTGCGCCTGGCAATGTAGCCGCCCACCAGGATCAAGATGAGCGGAAGAACCGGCGCCGCACCGCCGCTGGAAGCCGCGAGACAGCCGCATCCCTCTGCCGTGTCATCGCCGTCGCCCGTGCCCGTCCCTCCGTCGTCTCCGCTTGCCTCGTCTCCTCCGGTCCCTGCATCCTCTCCGGTCCCTGCATCCTCTCCAGTCCCTCCATCCGGCTCGACTTGCGGATCCCGACAGGTGCCTCCCACGCAGCATTGCCAGCCGCAGTCCATGCTGCTTTCGAAGGTCCCGCCCTCGCAGCGTTGACCGGCGGCGCAGCAATCACCCCCGAGGGAAGCACAGTCCGCGCTCGGGTCGCTGTATTCATGCGCCCCATACTCGGGGGCATCGCCAAACAGCACGACATCTCCGGTCGAGTTCCGATACAGCCAGACGGGGTCGTCGTCCGACCAGGTCATGGCAAAAGCCAGCGTGATCGTATTCGTTTCGTAATCGATCGAGCTTATCTGCACCGTGTTCGAGACCGCGCCGATCGCGAGCCAGTCGGCTTCGACCGAAATGTTCGTCGGCCAATTCGGGCCCGAGCCGCCGAGGCCGAATCTGGCATCGGAGAAGTACCTCGCATCGTCGACGATGAGCGTGGTCGAAGACGAACCGCTTCCGTCTGCCTGGGTGAGATATCCACCTGCATCGATGGCCAGGGATCCCGACTGGAGGTTCAGATTCCAGACCTCCTGACATACCCCAGCTAAGTTCCTGAAAATACGAGTCCTCGCCTGCAGAGGGTGCGGACCCAAAACTGTCCGGT
>JAFGRB010000198.1 GCA_016935365.1 Deltaproteobacteria bacterium | reverse complement strand
TTTCGAAAAAACACCTCCCCCTTTGACGGGGGAGGTCGGGCGAAGCCCGGGTGGGGGTGAAAACGCTACAGCGCGGATTCCTCGATCGAGCGCCGGTTTGACAGTTTGATCTGGCCGGGCTAGCCTCGATCAGGCTTTCGGGGCGAGAGATGGGTAGCGGTCCATACAGGGAGAAGCGCGAGCACCGGCGCATCGAGGTGCACGCCCTGGTGCGGCTCGAGAGCGAGCTGGGCCGCGGGCAGTACTGGAGCAAGAACCTCAGCGCCGGCGGCGTGTTCCTGCTGGCCGAGGAGCCCTTGCCGGAGGAGACCCGCGTGAGCCTGGAGCTCTATCTGCCGGGACTGCAGACGGCGGTGAGCGCCGAGGGGGAGGTGGTCTGGCAGCAGAGGCAGGATCCGGCCGGCTTCGCGGTCCGGTTCTTGGATATCAGCCAGGCGGCCAGGGATCTCATCCGGCTGGTGATCACCCGGATCGGGGGGAGTGGCCGCAGGCAAGGCGAGGGCTGAGCCGATGGTGCGTGTCGAGATGTCGGGCCGCGCGCTGCGCGCCGCGGCGCTGGTGATCCTCTTAGGCGCTCTCGGGCCGGTCGCTGCGGCCCAGGGCTGGGAGTGGCAGCGGCCTCGCTTCCACGGCCACGATCTGCGCGCCGGCGGCCTGTCGGATCAGCTCGGTCTGATGGCCGGCCAGGACGGTGCGCTGCTCGTCAGCCGGGACGGGGGCCGGAGCTGGACGCCCGTCCGCGGCCCCTCGCGTCAGGACCTCTGGGGGGCTTGCCCGGCGAGCCCGGACGCGGCCTACGCCGTGGGCAGCGAGGGTGCCATCTGGAAGTCGAGCGACGCCGGGGAGACCTTCCGGCCCCTGCGCTCGGGCACGACCGCCGGCCTCTATGGCATCAGCTGCGTCCACCCGCGCGTGTGCTGGGCGGTCGGCCAGGCGTGCACGGTGCTTCGGACCTTCGACGGGGGTCGCAGCTGGTCCGAGCAGGACTGCCCGGTGGGCCAGAACCTGCGGGCGGTCGAGTTCGTGAGCGTGGACGCGGGCTTCGCTGTCGGCGAGGGCGGCGTCGTGATCCGGACCGACAACGGAGGCCGGAACTGGGGCCGGATGACCAACAACAGCTACTACACGCTCAACGGCCTGGACGTCGTGGATCCGTCCTTCGTCGTGGCCGTGGGCAACGACGGGTGCATCGTGCGCAGCGAGGACGGCCTGGCCTTCAGGCGCGCCGAGGACTCGGGCACGGTGCGCAGGCTGTGGGACGTGGCCATGAGGGATCGGCTCTCGGGCGTCGCGGTGGGCGATCAGGGCACGCTGCTGACGACCGAGGACGGCGGGCAGATCTGGACGCTTCGAGAATCGGGGGTGAGCTCCGATCTGCGAGCGGTCTGGTGCGCGGACGAGACGCGGCTGCTCGCCGCCGGCGACAAGGGCGTGGTGCTGGTCTCGGACGACGGCGGGGCGAGCTGGGCGCTTAGCACGGATCCGCCGGCCGACTACGCCCGCTCCGTATCCTTCGCGGACGCCGACGTCGGCTTCGCGGTCGGTGACCAGGGGGCGATCTGGGGCACGGCCGACGGCGGCGGGGCCTGGCTCGCGCTGCAATCGCCCACGCAGGCGCGGCTCTACTGCGTCGCGGCCCTGGATCCGCTGCGCGTCCGGGCGGCCGGGGCATCGGAATTCGGCGGCGGCCGGATCGTGGCCAGCGACGACGGGGGCCAGAGCTGGAGCGTCCCGATCGACGAGGCGCCGCAGGCCTTCTACGGCCTCGACTTCCCCGACGGACAGCACGGATGGGCGGTCGGCTTCGCCGGCGCGGTCTGGTCGACTGCGGACGGCGGGCAGAGCTGGCAGGCCCTGCCGAGCCCCACGCCAGAATGGCTCCGGGCGGTGGACTTCCGCGATGCGCTCGCGGGCCTGGCCGTGGGCGACAGCGGCACGCTGCTCGAGACGGCCGACGGCGGGCAGAGCTGGACGATCCGCGACAGCCACACGCTGGAGACGCTCCACGCGGTCGTTTACGCCGGCGACGACCACGCCTGGGCGGTCGGCGAGGCCGGCACCTTGCTCGCGAGCGAGGACGGCGGGCAGAGCTGGCAGAAGCGGATCCTGCCGGGTGAGCCGGATCTGCTGGCGGTCTGCTTTCCGGAGCCGTCCGCGGGCTTCGCCGCCGGCGAGGACGGGTGGATCTTCGCCACGCGCGACGGCGGGCTGAGCTGGCAGGCCCAGGAAGTGCCGAGCACCCGCAAGGTGGCGGCCCTGGCCTTCGTCGATCCGCTCACCGGCTGGGCCGCGGGCGCGGGCGGGAGCATCCTGGCCACGCGCAGCGGCGGCTGTGCAGGCCTCGATCCCTGCGATGGGATCGACGGCGACTGCGACGGGGAGCTGGACGAGGACTTCGCGCCGGCGAGCTGCGGCGCGGGCTCGGCCGAGAGGCCCACGGAGTGCGCCGATGGACAGGAGCGCTGCGCAGACTTCGTGCCCGGCACGGAGATGTGCGACGGGCTGGACAACGACGGCGACGGCCTGGTGGACGAGGAGGTGACGCACTGCGCGAGCGGCCAGGTCTGCGTGTGCGGGATCTGCGCGGATCCCTGCGCGGGCGGTGCCTGCGCCCAGCAGGGCAGGGTGTGCAAGCAGGGCTGGTGCGTGCCGGCCTGCTGCGGCGTGAGCTGCCTGCCGGGGCAGAGCTGCAGCGACGGCGCGTGCGTCGATCTCTGCCAGCTCGAGCCCCCGGCCTGCAATCCGGGGGAGGTCTGCCGTCTGGGCCAGTGCGTACCCGACGACTGCTTCGGCTCGCTTGCCTGCCCCCCGGGCGAGCGTTGCCAGGCCTCGGGCAGCGGTCTGGCCGGTCACTGCCAGCCGGATCCCTGCTCGGATGTCGACTGCCCGGATGGCGAGTACTGCCGCCGCGGGCACTGCGAGCCGCCGGCCTGCGGCGCGTGCAGGTTCTGGGAGCTGTGCAGCCACGGTGCCTGCCTGTCGAGCCTGTGCCCCGACCTCTCCTGCCTCGTCGGTCAGGTCTGCCTGGACGACCGCTGCGCGCGGGATCCCTGCGACGCCCGCGCGTGCCCGCCGGGTACGCTGTGCCAGGACGGCAACTGCCGGCCCGATCCCTGCCTGGACCTGGTCTGCCCGGAGGGCAGCTCGTGCGAGCAGGGCTTCTGCGTCGTGCCGCCGGATCAGCGGGACGGGGGCGGGGGCGGGGACGCAGGCTTCGACGGTGGCGGCGGGGACGACGGCGGGCTCACCGATGCGGGCGACGGCGAGGACGGGGGCAGCGATCGGCCCGAGCCCACCGTCGGCACGCCGGTGGGCTGCGGCTGCGCGGGCGGTATGCCCGGACAGCCGGGATGGCTCCTGCTGGTCGGGCTCGCGCTGGGCGCGCTCAGCCCTCTGCGGAGAGTCTCTCGAGCATGGCCGCAAAGCCTTCAGGGGAGTAGAAGAGGTAGTCGCAGTCTCCGAAGGAGACGATGTTGCCGTCCCTGATGTAGACCGGCTCGCCGCTGTCCACGGTCCGCCCGTTGAGGAAGGTGCCGTTGGTCGAGCCCGAGTCTCCGAGCTTCCAGGCGTTCTTCTCCTCGTCCAGCACGATGAAGGCGTGGCGCTTGGACACGGTGGAGTGCTCGATCGCCAGATCGCGGTTCTGGCTGCGGCCGACGAGCATCTTGCTGGGGAAGCTGCCGTCCGGCCCGGCGCGGGGGGTCAGACAGCGGAAGTCGGTGATCGGTTTGTTGCTGCCCGATACGCCCTTGGCGCTGCTGTCCGACATCTGGGTGTGGACGCTCTTGAAGGCGGTCGAGCCGTGCTCGTCCGCGTAGAGGAAGAAGGGGTGGCAGAAGCGCTCCCGGAAAGCGGCGTCTCCGAGCTGGAGGAATGCGTCGAGGTAGTCCTGAACCGTGTCCATCGAGCGAGCCTCCTCGATCGGGAATCGTATCGCACGCCGGGGCGGACGGCAAACGGTTTTCGAGCCGCACAGAATTGATTTTTAGGCCATCAGGCGGGATACTACCTGCGCCCGGCCGTCTCGAAGCGCAGGAGGAGCTGGATGGTGGAGTACAAGGTGGTCGAGACCAGCGTCGTCACGGACGAGGAGCTCGAGCAGATCATCAACAGCTGGGTGAATTCGGGCTGGGTCTTCGAGGGCATCCAGTTCGCCATGCGCGAGGCGTCCAAGCGGCCGGCCATGGCCTTCGTGCTCTTCACCCGCCAGGTCGCGGCGGAAGGAGAGGAGGTCGAGTCGTGATCCTGCACGTGGCCAACCTGGGCCATCCGGTGCTGCGCAGGCGAGCCGAGCCCATCTCCGAGGAAGAGCTCAAGAGCCCGCGCTTCCAGGCTTTCCTGGACGACCTGGTCGAGAGCATGCGCTTCCACGACGGCGTGGGCCTGGCCGCGCCGCAGGTCTTCCAGTCGGTCAGGGCCGTGGCGGTCTGGGTGCCGCCCGAGATGGACGAGGAGGGCGGCGGGCTGGAGGCGGCCGCATACGTCAATCCGGAGATCAGCCTGCTCGGCGACGAGCAGGAGCTGGGGCTGGAGGGCTGCCTGTCGCTCAAGGACCTCCGGGGGTTGGTGCCCCGCCACCGCCGGATCCAGCTCCGGGCGCTTGACCGGCACGCCCGGCCCCTGGAGCTGAAGCTTGCGGGCTTTCCGGCCCGGGTCTTCCAGCACGAGCTCGATCACCTCGACGGGATCGTGTTCACCGATCGGATGGAGGACATGTCCACGCTGGTCTTCGCCGCCGAGCTGGAGCGCTACGGCATACCCGGGATGGAGGATGAAGAGCCTGCCTGAGCGCCTGCGCTCCGATCCGGATCTCCTCGACTGCCTGCGAGCCAGGGCCCGGGTTCTCTCCGGGCTGCGGCGCTTCTTCGAGCAGCGCGGCTTCGTCGAGGTCCACACGCCCTGCCTGGTCTTCGCGCCCGACCCGGCACTGCACCTGGACAGCTTCCGGACCGAGCTCCGCCTGCCGGCGGGCCGAGGACCGAGCTGCTGGCTCGCCACCTCGCCCGAGCACTGCATGAAGCGATTGCTGGCCGCCGGCATGGAGCGCATATACTCGATCGGTCCCTTCTTCCGCAACGCCGAGCTGGGGCCGGTGCACAACCCGGAGTTCATTGGCCTGGAGTGGTACCAGGCCCGGGCCACGGTCGAGCAGACCATGGACCTGACCGAGGAGCTCGTGCGCGGCGCGGCGCGCGAGCTCGGTCTGGGCCGCCTGGAGCGCGCAGGGCATGGCGTCGATCTGGAGCGGCCCTTCGAGCGGCTGACGGTCCGCGAGGCGCTGCAGCGCTGGGCGCGGGTGGACGTGCCCGCGGACTGGGGCGCGCGGGGCCTGCGGCGCGTGCTCGGCGAGGCGGGGATCGCGTGCGCGGCCGGCGACTCCTTCGACGACCTGGTCAACCGGGCCCTGGTCGAGCGCGTCGAGCCCGCCATGGCCAAGGCCGGGGCGGTTTTCCTGACCGACTACCCGGCCCCCATGGCTGCCCTGGCGCGGCTCAGGCCCGCTGACCCGAGCGTGGCCGAGCGCTTCGAGCTCTTCGCCGGCGGGCTGGAGCTGTGCAACGGCTACGGCGAGCTGACCGACGCTGCGCAGCAGCGAGAGCGGTTCGAGGCCGAGCTCGAGGCGCGCAGGCGGGCCGGCAGGGAGGTCTATCCGCTGGACGAGGCTTTCCTTCAGGCCCTGGAGGCGATGCCCCCCGCCGGGGGCAACGCCCTGGGCGTCGACCGGCTGCTCATGCTCCTGCTCGGCAAGGAGCGCATCGAGCAGGTCACGGCCTTTCCCATATCTTGCGAGATCGGTAGCCCCAAAAGGGGCGAGATACCATAGCCCAGGGCGAAGCCCTGAGCCGTATACACATCTTTTCCGTCGCAGGGTATACCGCTGCGAAGCAGCGGCGGAATAATCAACCTCGCCCAGAGGGCGAGGTATTCGGAAGCCCCCTCCAAAGGGGGCTTACACGCTTGGAAGGCCCCGTTGGGGCCG
>JAFGRB010000197.1 GCA_016935365.1 Deltaproteobacteria bacterium | reverse complement strand
CGGCCCCAACGGGGCCTTCCAAGCGTGTAAGCCCCCTTTGGAGGGGGCTTCCGAATACCTCGCCCTCTGGGCGAGGTTGATTATTGCCCGCGTAGAGGCACTCCTCGGGCTCGGTGCAGGACCGGCGGAATGCCCAGCTGTGCTTCATACGGTCACGGATTCTTCTGTATAGTCTGCAGCCGCAGCTCGGATTGCTTCCTGGCGGTTGAACTCCAAGGCTTCCCTGAGGGCGATCTTGAGACTCTCCAGCAGCTCCCGGCGTGAGCGCTCCTGGCAGTTCACACCCGGGATCTCCTCGATCCAGCCGATCCACCAGTCTCCATCCTGTTTCGTTATCGCGGTGTAGCTGTTGGCCATCTCGTATCTCCTCACGCGTGTTTTCAATGTTAGCAGGATCCGGCTCCCGGAGCCAGACACCCGCAATCGCAATCGGGAATTCGCGTCTGTGCTCGATGGTCGACCTACGACCAGGCCTCGGCACTGTAGTAGACGAAGACGGCCAGCACGCCGGTGAAGATCAGGAGCAGGACCCACATCAAGATCTTGCCCGTGCGCTTGGGATCGTCGCTCCGATCGCTGACCAGCCCGCCGGGGGCGAGCTTGGCCTGGGCCAGATGCAGGATGCGCTCGCGCATGGCCTCGGCCCGCTGCTGCTGCCCGGGCGCGCGCGACAGGATGGTGTAATGGCGGGAGGCGAAGTCCAGCCGGTCGGCATCGGAGCAGAGGCGCAAGAACTCCTGGTGCAGGGCGTCGTCGTGCGGCTGCTCGAGGATCTTCGCCCAGATCTCGTCCGCGCCGGGCGGGTCGGGAGGCATGGCGGCCGGATCGAACTTGTCGAACACGAGCCCGCAGCGGTGGCAGGCGCGCGCGTCGCGCTGGGCGTGGCCGCACTTGGGGCACAGGACCTCGCCCTCCACGGCCTGCATGACGCCCTGCAGCGGGCCCGACGCCCGCGCGGGCGGGATGGGGGCGGGCTCGGGCCGGGCGGTCTGCTCCGCGGCCGCGTCGGCAGCTTCGAGGTTGGCCGCGTTGGGCACGAAGCAGACCTTCCCGCAGTCCGGGCAGCGAAAGCGCAGGCCCGCATCCGAGGTCGCAAAGACCTCCAGGGGAACGATCTCCTTGCACTCGGGACACTGGACCTTCATGGCTCGACAGGGCTCCATATGACCGGGGTCAAGGTCAGCACCAGCACGGCCAGAGAGATCCAGCCCACCGCACTGCGCGGCCGGCCGAGCGCCGCGGACTCGTCCTCGACCGGCGGGTGCGCCCGGCCCACGAAGTGCAGCAGCAAGGCCCAGACCAGCCAGGGGGCCATGCCGCTTCCGCGCGACACGAGCCCGGTCAGCCCGGCCGCGGCGAGCGGAGCAGCCATCGACTCGAGCGCGCCGAGCACGGCGCAGGCGAGCCCCAGCACGCCCATGGCCAGCACGACCAGGCGCACCCACGCCGCCACCCGCTCGTGTCTCCGGCCTCCGACCATGGCATAGACCACGTGCCCGCCGTCGAGCTGACCGGCCGGCAGCAGGTTGAGGCTCGTGACCAGCAGGCCGATCCAGCCCGCCCAGGCGATCGGATGCAAGAACACGTCCTCCCCCGCGCCCATGCCGGGGTGGGCCAGGAACTTCAGGGCCCCGTAGAGCAGCGAGTGGCCCTCCATGATGGCGCCCTGCGGCAGGTTGGAGATCGGCTGGACCTCGGACAGCACGAGGCCGGCGTAGCAGACCGGCACGGCGACGATCAGCCCGGCCAGCGGGCCCGCCGCCCCGATGTCCAGCACGGCCGCGCGCGTGTCGGGCGGCCGGCGCATGCGGATCACGGCGCCTAGCGTCCCGATGGGAGGCAGGGGCAACGGGATGAAGTACGGCAGCGAGGCGTCGACCCGATGGAGCCTGGCGGCCGTGAAGTGACCCATCTCGTGCACCAGCAAGATGCCCATGATGGCGGCCATGAACATCAGCCCGTCGCCGATCGAGAAGTACTTGCCGCCCGAGAAGGTCCCGGCGTAGAAGGTCGTCGCGCAGGTGGTGAAGAACAGCGCCGCGTGGAGCCACAGCTTGTGCGGAGGCGCCTGCAGATCGGCCTGCGGATGTTCAGCTGGCATCGGAGGCGGGGCCCCTGTCGATCTCGACGATCTCTTCTTTCTCCACGGTCAGCAAGAAGAGCTCCTTCTCGGCCTCCCCGCTGGCCAAGAAGCGCGTCTTGCCGGTGGCGCCGTCGAAGTCCTTCATCTCGAGCAGAGCCCGCCGGAAAGCCGCCCGGTCGGCGGGCTTTGCTCTCTCCACGATCTGGCGCGCGATCATGGCGCTGTCGTAGGCCTGGGCGGAGATCATGTCCGGCTCCCCGTCGAAGTTCGCCTTGTACTTGCCGACGAAGAGCCGGGTGGCCGGGCGCGTGCTGCCCAGGAAGAATCCATCCGTGAAGATGGCGCCCTGCACGTATCGCTCGGCCCACTGGACCACGTTCGGGTTGTTCCAGCCGTTGCCGCCCATCAAATAGACCATGTCCAGCTTGTCCCGGCCGAGGCTCTTCTTGTAGCGCTCGATCTTCCAGTGGCTGGTGGTCTTGAGCAGGATGTCCTCGAAGGCCAGCGCGGGGGCGATCAGCACCACCTTGTCCACGTAGTCGGGCACGAAGACCACGTCGAAGTCCACGATCGGCGGCAGGTGCTTGTAGAGCTTCTCCAGGGCCCGCTGCTGGGCCAGGGGGCTGCGGATCTCCCGCTCGATCTTGCGCTTCTCCTTGACGAAGTCCCAGCGCTCCTTGAGCCAGTAGCGACCGACCAGCTTCTTGATGACCGTCGAGAAGTTCTTCGTGTCGGGCTCGTAGCGCTCTGCCGCCCGGACCTCGCCCTTGCGCCGCAGGACCTCGTCCCAGAACGCATTGACGAATCCGACGCCGTACTTGTCGTTGGGATACAGGAGGGCGAAGCGCTTGGCGTGCAGCGCCTCCATCGCGTAGCCCACGAGCAGGCGCGCCTGATCCGCCAGCGTGAGGAAGTTGCGGAACACGTACTGGCCCAGTTCGGGCAGCCCGGGCTTGGCGCTCATGGTGATGATGGGGACCTGCAGCTCCTGCGCCTTGACGGCCGCGGTGAAGGCCTCGCCCGAGAACATGGGGCCGATCACGCAGATGACGTGCTCCTCGAAGACGAGGCTCTCCATCTGCCGGGCAGCCTGGTCGGCATCGCCGGCTGTATCGCGGATGACCAGCACCGGCGCGCCCCCGCTCTGGCCCGCATCGTCGAAGATGCCCGCCCCGAGCTGGAGCCCGGCGAGCGCCTTGCGACCGTACTCCCGGTACTTGCCCGACAGGGGCAGCAGCACCCCGATCACGTTGGGCTGGACCCGGCTGCGGTCGATGATCTTCTTGAGCAGCTGACCCGCCTCGGCGGTGTGTGCGCTGTCCGGCCAGGTGGCCGCGTAGGTCTCCAGCGCCTGCCGGGCGCGCTCGAAGTCGTGGATGTGATAGAAGATCTTCGCCAGCTTGAAATGCAGCACATCGGCCGGAAAGGTCTTGATCCCGGCCTGCGAGAGCACCTCGATCGCCTCGCGCACCTGGACGAAGGTCAGCTCTCGGTCCACGAGCTCGAGGATCTGCTCGCGGAGCAGCGCCCGCGCGTCACCCTCCGGGGTCAGGTCGACCAGGCGCGCCATCCAGCGCAGGGCCTCCACCCGCGCGCCGGCCTGGCGATAGGAGCGCGCCAGCATCCCGGCCACCTCGCGCTTGCGCCCGGCGTCGGGAAGCTGGTCGAAGACCGACTGCAGGGTGGGCAGCGCCTCGGCGGTACGGCCGAGCTGCAGGAGACCGAGACCCATCTGGACGGCGGCCTTGAGGTAGTACGGGCTCTGGGGGTACTGGGCGATGAGCCTCTGGCTGTCCGCAACCGCGTCCTCGACCCGGCCGGCCTTCATCAGCAGCGCGGCGCGATCCCAGAGCGCGTCGTCGGCCGACTCGGAGTCCGGGAACTCGGTGACGAAACGCTCGTACTTCTCGATCGCCTCCTGGCTGCGCCCCGCCCTGGCCGCCTCGCGGGCCTGGGTGAGGATCATCTCCTCGGCCCTGGGGGCCGGCACGGCCTTTCCGCCGACCACCACGGTCGGCGGCGGGCAGGCGGCGCCGAACCAGCCGGTCGCCAGGGCCAGAGCGGCTATCGGGATGCGGGCTGGCGATCGCATGGCGTGCTGCATCCTCCTTCGGAGGCCGGCGCGCGAAGCGGCCGGCCCGTGCTCGCGCTGCGAGTATAGGTATGGGTCGCAGGCGCGGTCAAGGCACCGGCTCGGCCAGCGCGGCCGCCTCGATCGAGCGGAAGCCGGTGTACGGCTCGAGCACCGCGGGCAGCTCCACGGAGCCGTCCTCGCGCTGGTAGGTCTCGAGCAGCGCGGCCACGGTCCGGCCGACGGCCAGGCCCGAGCCATTGAGCGTATGGACCAGCCGGGGCTTCTCTCCCTTCGCCGGCCGGTAACGGATCCGCGCCCGCCGGGCCTGGAAATCGGTGAAGTTGGAGCAAGACGAGATCTCGCGATAGAGCCCCTGGCCCGGCATCCAGACCTCCAGGTCATAGGTCTTGGCGGCCGAGAAGCCCAGGTCTCCACCGCAGAGGCTCACCGTGCGGTAGTGGAGCCCGAGCCGATCGAGCACGGTCTCTGCGTGCCGGGTCAAGCGCTCCAGCTCGGTTTCGGAGTCCTCGGGCCGGCAGAACTCGACCAGCTCCACCTTGTTGAACTGGTGCTGTCGGGTAAGCCCGCGCGTGTCGCGGCCGTGGGCCCCGGCCTCCCTGCGGAAGCAGGGCGTGTAGGCGACGTACCTGACGGGCAGGCTCTCGGCATCGAGGATCTCGTCGCGGTGCAGGTTGGTCAGCGGCACCTCGGCCGTCGGCACCAGGAACAGCTCCGGTTCGACGGTCTTGAATGCATCGGCCTCGAACTTGGGCAGCTGGCCCGTGCCCTGCATGGACTCGCGCAGGACCAGGAACGGCGGGAGCATCTCCCGGTAACCGTGCTCGCGCGTATGCAGATCGAGCATGAAGTTGATCAGGGCCCGCTCGAGTCGTGCGCCGGGCCCGCTCATGACCGAGAAGCGCGAGCCGGACAGCTTGGCCCCGCGCTCGAAGTCGATCACCTCGAGCCGCTCTCCCAGCTCCCAGTGCGGTCTCGGCGTGAAGTCGAAAGCCGGCTTCTCGCCCGCGGTTCGTATGACGGGGTTGTCCTGCTCTCCGGCGCCGGGCACGACCGAGGGATCGGGCAGGTTCGGGAGATCGAGCAGCAGATCGACGAGCGCCGCCTCGACCTGCTTCAGCTCCGCGTCCAGGGTCTTCTGCCGGGCCGAGGACTGCTTCAGCTCCTCTCGCAGGCGGCTGGCAGCTTCCGGGTCCGAGCGGGCCAGGTCCTTCATCCGGCTGCCGGCTTCCCTCTGTTCGTGGCGCAGCGTCTCCACCTCTCGGATGAGCTCTCGCCGCCGGCCGCCCAGCTCCGCAGCCCGCTCCAGCCCGGACACCTCCCCCCGAACCGCCAGGCGTGCCCGCACCTCGTCCAGACCGTCGGTTACGGCCCGCATGTCCAGCATGCTGATGCCTCCGCCAGGGGTTCCGGCGCCCGGCTAGCGTTCGTGCTGAAGGTAGTAGATCTCGTCGCGGATCTCGTCCGCGTCAGGCGCGTCGGCGCGCAGCCGCAGATAGCTCTTGAACGCGCTCAGGGCCAGCTTGTTCTTGTACATGGCCTTGTAGCAGAAGCCGAGGTAGTAGTGCGGCATGGCGTCGGCGGGATCGTTCTTGACGGCGAGCAGATAGTAGTTGATGGCCTGCTTCTTCTTGCCCAGCTCGTCGTACGCCCGCGCCATCCGATAGGCCCCGCCCTTGATCCGGGGATTCTTCTTGTAGCCCTTCTGGTATGCCTGCAGGGCTTGCTTGTACAAGCTCTGCTGGGCATAGGCATCCCCCAGGGCCAGCCAGACGTCGACGCGATCCGGATCGATGCGCACGACTTTCAGGAAGTGCTGGATGGCCTCGGCGACCTGCATGCGCTCGGTCATCAGCCGGCCGAGCTCGATCAGCGATCCGATGTGGGAGGGCTCGAGCTTGATCACCTGGCGGAACTCGTCCGTGGCGTCCAGGGTCATGTCGGTGGCCAGGTAGCTCAATCCCATCCGGTAGTGGATCTCGGTCCTGTCCTTGGCCATGGCGGCCGCCTGCTTGAACAGGTCGAGCGCCTCCTCGTGCTTCTTCTGCTCCTGCAGCAGCAGAGCCAGCTGGTAGTATGCCTCGGCGTTGGTGCCGTTGAGCCCGGTGGCCATCTGGAAGTTGTGCTTGGCGGCCTCGGACTCCCCCATGGCCTTGGCGGCCAGACCGGCGCGCACGTAGAGCGCGTCGTCCTTGGGGTTCTGGCGAATGGCTTCCTCGTACATCTGTCGCGCTTCTGCATACCGCCCCATCTTGTACAGGGCGTATCCGTGCTCGAGGGGCAGGTCGGTGTAGCGCGGAGAGATGACCTTGACGCGTTGATACTCGGCGAGCGACGCCTCCAGCTTGCCCGTGTCGCGCAGGGTGTTGGCCAGGTTGAAATGCGCCGACGCCAGCTCGGGATCCAGCTTCAGCGCCTCGCGAAACTCGCTCTCCGCCAGGCTGAGGTTCTTCTGGATGAAGTAGACCTCGCCCAGGCCGTTGTGCACGATCGCAGATCGCGGGTTGAGCTTGCTGGACTCGCTCAGTTGGACCAGCGCCTCTTTCAGCCTGCCCTGCCGGAGCGCCAAACGTGCGATCGCCACCCTGGCCAGCAGGAAGTTGGGCGCGATCTCCTTGGCCTTGTCGTAGAAAGCCAGCGCCTCCTCCGGCTTCTCCAGGTCCTCGGAGATCCGGCCCAGGAAGTACAGCGGCCGCGGGTCCTCGGGCGCCTTCTTGGCCGTCGCGTCCAGGTGCATCTTGGCCTTGACGATGTCGCCGTTCTGCCACATGGCCCGGCCCTTGCCCACCATGGCATCGATGTTGTTCGGCTCCGCGCCCAGCGCCTTGTCGAACAGCGATGCGGCTTTCGCATACTCCCCCAGGTCGAGGTAGTAGTGGCCGAGCGCCGCCTGGTAGGACACCCGGGACGGCACGAGCTGGATGGCGGCCAGCAGGTCCTGAACGACTTTCTCGCTCTCGTGGCGGCGCATCAGCAGCTGAGCCCGCAGATGGTGTGCCTTCGCCTTCTCGCTGTTCGCCAGGGAGTCGAAGTGCTTGCCGAAGACGAGCTTGAGCCGCTCTTCACCCAGCTCGTATTCCTGCTTGACCTCGATCGCGATCCGGGCTCGCTCCACCGCGGAGTTGACGTGTCGCGGATCCTTCTCGATCGCCTTGTCGTAGAAGAGCGCGGCATTCTCGAAGTCGCCCTGCAGCGACTGCAGGTCGCCCAGGGCATGGAAGGCCTTGGCATAGTCCGGATCGATGACGATGGACCGATCGAACATCGCTGCCGCTTCCTTCCACTTCTTCTGGTACGCCAGCGCCCAGCCGGCCAGGAACAAGGCCTCCTTGTCTCGCGAGTCCTCCTTCAGCAGGGGCTGGAGGAGGGCGAAGGCCTTGGCCGCATCCGACACGATGTAGAAGGCCGCATCCGCCTTGCGCGTGTTGGCGCTTTCGGGCTGCTCCTCCTTGAGCTCGGCCACGATCTTCTTGCCCCGCTCCACGTAGACCATGTTGGCCCCGTAGTTGCGCAGCAGCGCCGCGTAGGTCAGCCCCAGCAGATAGAGCTCGTCCTGCGAGATGTCCTCCGCCTTGAGCTTCTCCTCCAGCTCCCTGCACACCGAGGAGTAGCCGGCGAAGGTGTCCTCGTAGTAGTACTTGCGGGCCAGGTTGGTCACCTGCCCGCCCCCGGCGGCCGGGCCCTTCGACGGCTCCGTGCTCGACCCTCCGCGCGGGCCGGTGATCAGCTTGTGGCCGAAGATGCCATAGGGCGTCAGCCCCAGCAGCAGGCCGCCCAACACGATGATGACGATCAGCCCCAGCAAGAGGAAGGTGCCCGCGCCGGGACCGGTCTTCTCCTTCTTCGGCTTCGGCGGCTCGGCGAACTCCACTCCCTTGGGCGCCAGGACCACCTCGGCCTCGTCCATGTCCGGAATCCCGACGACCGCCGGCTCCTCCATCAGCGTGCGGATCACCTCGGCGAACTCCTCGAACGCCCCCAGCGGCTTGAATGTCCGACCGTCCACCGAGGCTTCCTCGTTGCCCATCAACTGGTGCTCGCCGAGCATCTTCTTGACCGCCTCGACGTCGAAGGGTCCGAAGATCTTGCCGCTTTTGCGCTTGATCCGGTAGCGCACCTGCTCGGACGGAGCGGCCGCCTCCTCCTCCGCACCGATCTCGTGATCGATGAAATCGAAGATCTGGCCTTCGCTGCCCGGAGAAGGCCTTGGCGACGAGATCGCCGGCTCGTCCGGGATGTCGGGCAGGGAAGATGCACCGACCGGCGGCAGAGAGGAGCTGCCGAGGTTGGGAAGGGACGATCCACCCGAGGAGGGCATCGGGGCAGCCATCGTGGGCGCGCTGGGAGGCGGTGGCGCCGCGTCGCTCAGATCGAACAAATCGCCAGCCGTATCCGGCGCCTGCTTGCGGACGATGAACGTGGTCATGCACCGGGGGCACTTGATCTGCAAGCCCTCGGGAGGCACGCGTGACTCGTCTATATTGTACTGCGCCTTGCACTTCTCGCACTGGACCTTCATCTTAGCTCTCCCACCCGGCGACTCGCTCGCCTCAGCCCGCTCACCGCGCGACCCTCCAAGCGGATCCGTGCGTCAAGCTCGCGGATATGCGGGCCGAATTGAAGCACACCCGCGGGTCCGGGTCAAGCCACGGCGATGAGAGATCGAGCTCGCATCCAGTATCAGAATCCTTGCGCTCGGAGAAAAAACTGGTTATTCTCTGGCCGGTTCGGGTTGTTCGAAGAAGAGGCGGGTCCATGGAAGACTCCGACGCCAAGGGATACAAGGTCGAAATCCCAGACGAGATCGTGGACGAGGCGCTCGAGGTCGTCTCCCGCCCGAAGCAGGAGGAGAGCGGAGAGGATGGCGCCGAGGAGGTCGTCCTGGAGGTGGAGACAGAGCAAGCCCTCGAGCGCCAGCAGCCGGTGCACAGCGACGAGGAGTGGGCGGAAGCCCTGGAGAAGAGCCGCCAGGAGGCCAAGGCGGCCAGGGAGCGCATGCTCCGCGTGGCGGCGGATGCCGACAACATCCGCAAGCGGGCCATCAAGGAGCGCCAGGAGGCGATCAAGTTCGGCCAGGAAGAGATCTTGCGCGATCTGCTGCCCATCGTGGACAACCTCGAACGGACCCTGGAGCACATTCCGGTCAAGCCGGAGGAGCCGAGCGTCAAGGCGCTGGCGGAGGGTGTGAAGATGATCCTCCAACAGCTGCTCGACACGCTGAAACGACACAACGTGGAGGCATTCGACTCGCTGGGGCAGAATTTCGATCCGGCCAAGCACGAGGCCTTGAGCCGCAAGCCCACTTCCGAGGCCGAGCCGGGTGTCATTCTTTCCGAGATGCACCGGGGCTTCATGCTCCACGAACGGCTGCTCCGTCCAGCGCTCGTGGTCGTGGCGTGCGCGCAGGACTCCGAATGCGACGCGGCCGCATCGGCCGACCGCCCCGAAGACGCGCCCGAGAACCACGCGGACGTGCCAGGCGATGATGATGGAGAGGGACAGGACACCTAGGACGTCCGGGGAGGCATGAATGGGCAAGATCATCGGCATCGATCTGGGGACGACGAACTCCTGCGTCGCGCTCATGGAGCGCGATGAGCCCGTGGTGCTTCCCAACTCGGAGGGCTCGCGGACCACGCCCTCTGTGGTCGGATTCACCGAAAGCGGCGAGCGGCTCGTCGGCCAGATCGCCAAGCGGCAGGCGATCACCAATCCCGAAAACACCATCTTCGCGGTCAAGCGGCTGATCGGCCGCAAGTACGACGCGCCCGAGGTCAAGACGGCCGTCCCCATCCTGCCTTACAAGATCGTGGCGGCGAAGAACGGCGATGCATGGGTCCAGGTGCGGGGAAAGGACTACAGCCCGGCCGAGATATCCGCCATGGTGCTGATGAAGATGAAGCAGACGGCCGAGGACTATCTCGGAGAGGAGATCACCGACGCCATCATCACCTGCCCGGCCTACTTCGACGACTCCCAGCGGCAGGCGACCAAGGACGCGGGCAAGATCGCGGGCCTGAACGTGCTGCGTATCATCAACGAGCCCACGGCTGCAGCGCTCGCCTACGGCCTGAACAACAAGGGCGAGAATGTCAGAGTGGCCGTCTTCGACCTCGGCGGCGGCACCTTCGACGTCTCGATCCTCGAGCTCTCGGAGGGGGTCTTCCGCGTCCTGTCGACCAATGGCGACACCTTCCTCGGAGGGGAAGACTTCGACCTGCGCATCGTCGACCACCTGTGCTCGATCTTCACGCAGGACAACGGCATCGACTTGCGCAACGACCGGATGGCCATGCAGCGCCTCAAGGAGGCCGCCGAGAAGGCCAAGCAGGAGCTGAGCTCCTCGATCGAGACCGAGATCACACTGCCGTTCATCACGGCCGATGAGTCGGGTCCCAAGCACCTCAACGTATCGCTGTCGCGCGGGCAACTGGAAGCCCTGGTGCCGGATCTCTTCGAGCGCCTCGAGCAGCCTTGCCTGATCGCGCTCAAAGACGCCGGCTTGACGTCCAGGGATATCGACGAGGTCCTGATGGTGGGCGGGATGACCCGCATGCCCAAGATCCAGGCCAAGGCCACCGAGATCTTCGGCAGGGAGGGCAACAAGGAGGTCAACCCGGACGAGGTGGTGGCCATCGGGGCGGCCATCCAGGCCGGTGTCCTCAAAGGCGACGTGGAGGACGTGCTGCTGCTCGACGTCACGCCATTGAGCCTGGGCGTCGAGACCGCCGGCGGCGTGTTCACCAAGCTGATAGAGAAGAACACGACCATCCCGACCCGCAAGAGCCAGGTCTTCTCCACGGCGCGGGACAACCAGGACATGGTCAGCGTGCACGTGCTGCAGGGCGAGCGCGAGATGGCCGAGGACAACAAGACGCTCGGCCGATTCGAGCTGGTGGGCATCCCGCCAGCGCCTCGCGGCGTGCCCCAGATCGAGGTCACCTTCGACATCGACGCCAACGGCATCGTCTCGGTCTCGGCCAAGGATCTGGGCACCGGCAAGGAGCAGGCCATCCGCGTGACCGCCTCGAGCGGCTTGACCGAGCAAGAGATCGCGCGCATGCACGAGGACGCCGAATCCCACCGGGAAGAAGACCGCCAGAAGAAGGAGTTCGCCGAGCTGCTGGTCAATGCCGACGGCCTGATCTACTCCACGGAGAAGTCGCTGGAGGAGTTCTCCGACCTGCTCAGCGAGAGCGACATCGAGGAGATCCGGCAGAACCTGGTCAGCTGCAAGGACATCGTGGAACGGGCTCAGCTGGCCGACTATAACGAGCTCCGGCAGATCGTCTCCAGGCTGGAGACCGCTGCCCACCGGATCGCCGACGCCATGTATGCCCAGGGCGGCGACGACTAGCTCCTGCTCGCCCATGCCCCTGGACTACTACGGGATCCTGGGGATCGCCCCGAACGCCTCGACCGCCGAGATCAAGCGCGCCTTCAGGCGACGGGCGCATGTCTTGCATCCGGATCGCAACCCGCTCTCCGAAGAGCGGTTCATCGCACTGTGCCGGGTATACCGGGTTTTGGCAGATGCCGAGCTGCGCAGCCGCTACGACGCGATGCAAGGCAGCGAAGCGTCCGCGGTGCTGCCCGCCTTCTGGAGATTCTGGCGCCGCCTCCTCGGAATGGACCACCCGGAGAACGGCTCCGATCTCTGCTTCCGGCTCGAGGTCGAGCCGGATGACCTGCGGCACGAGCGGTCGTATCGAATCGAGCTTCAGACCCACCGCGTCTGTCCAGCCTGCGGCGGCAGCGCAAAGGAGCGCTCCGAGCGAGCCGCCTGCGCGCTGTGCGACGGCAGCGGCCGGCAGGCCGCCATCGAACGACTCGCCGTCCGCGTGCCGGCGGGTATCGAGCCGGGGACCCGCATCCGGCTCCGCGGCCTGGGCGGGCCGGGGCTGCGCGGCGGAAGCGACGGAGACCTCTTCATCGAGATCGCCTGCCAGAGCACGTCGGCAGAGCACCGAGATCCACCGGCCCGGGGCAAGGCGCGAGGATGAGCCCCGCTCGCTCTCAGCAGGGCCCCATCGGCATGCACCGCCGTCTGTGGGTCAAGCTGCTGGCCGCATACCTCGCGCCCGTGGCGGCGGTCGTGGGGGTGATCGCGATTCTCGCCCACCAGGCGGCCCGGAATGCACTGGAGATCCAGCTCGGAGAATCCCTCATCGCGCTGGCGCGCGCGGCCGCGGACCAGGTCGCCAGACCGCGCGCCGTCCACTTGCGTCCAGGCGACGAGGAGAGCCGGACCTACCGCAACCTCCGCGACAAGCTCCAGTCGCTGCGCCGGGCGGGCCGGGTGAAGCAGATCTACCTCTTCGATCTGGATGAACGAACGCTGGTCGACAGCGAGGGCGTGCTGCCGATCGGAGAGCACCTGGTCACGCTGGCCGCCTCGAGGTCCGAGCTCGAGGACGTCTTCGCCGGGCGAGCCCGGGCCTCGATGCTCTTCGCGGGCAGTGACGGAAGCTGGTACAAGACCGGCTTCGCCCCGGTCTCCATCGACGGCCGGGTGGTCGCCGCGATCGGCGTGGACGGATCGGCTCGCTTCTTCGGGCCCCTGTCCGAGCTGGAGCAGACCCTGGCGGCGCTCGGCGGGGCGGCCCTCTTGCTCATCGTCCTGATCTCGCTATGGGTATCGCGCGCCATCACCCGTCCGCTGGCCCGCCTGGCAGAGGCGGCCCGCCGGATCGGAAGGGGCGAGTTCGACGTCGAGATCGACGTGCGCACGCAGGACGAGATCGGCATGCTGTCCGGCACCCTCAACGAGATGCGCCAATCGATTCTGGAGCGCGACCGGAACATGCAGATGATGCTGTCGGGCATCGCCCACGAGGTGCGCAATCCGCTGGGCGGCATGACGCTCTTCATCGGGCTGCTGCGCGACGAGCTGGCCGGCCAGCCGGAAGCCCTGAAGCACCTCGATCGGATCGACACCGAGACGGACTACCTGGCGCGGGTGGTCAACGACTTTCTGGACTTCGCCCGCAAGCGCCCCTTGCAGATCGACGAGGTCGATCCGCGGGCCGAGCTCGAGGAGATCCGCGCCCTGTGCGCATCCGAGCTGGAGAGAGCCGGTGTCGAGCTTGACTGCAGCGTGGCCGAATCCGTCACCCGGGTCTACTGGGATGCGGAGCGAATGCGGCGGGCATTGCTCAACCTCGTACGGAACGCGGTCCAGGCGAGCCCCGCGGGCGGGCGGGTCGAGATCGAGCTACTGCAGACGCCGGACGGGCTGCTCCTGCGCATTGCGGATCTCGGTTGCGGCATCCCGCAAGACAAGATCGAGCTCATCTTCGAGCCCTTCTTCACGACCCGCCAGCAGGGTACCGGCCTGGGGCTTTCGATGGTGCGCAAGGTCGTCGAGGGGCATGGAGGACGGATTTCGATCGCCAGCCAGGAGGGTCGGGGCAGCACGTTCGACATCCACCTGCCGGAGGCGCCGCCTTCGGGCGACGGGGAGGAATGACGATGGCCAACATCTTGATCGTCGATGACAACGAGACCATCCGCGAAGGTGTGGCGGCCGTGATCGCCAAGATGGGCCACACGAGCCACGTGGCCGCAGATGGGGCGCGGGGGCTGAAGCTCTTCAAGTCGCGCCGAATGGAATTCGTCATCACGGATCTGAAGATGGAAGGCATGAGCGGCATCGAGCTGCTCGAGCAGCTGCTCGCCGAAGACGAGGACGCCGTGGTCATGCTGATCACCGCCTACGGCACCATCGAGACCGCCGTCGAGTCCATGAAGCTGGGCGCCTTCGACTTCATCACCAAACCCTTCAAGCCGGAGATGCTGCGGGCCAAGGTCGAGCAGGCGCTGGAGGTCGCGCGCGTGAAGAAGGAGCGCGCCCGCCTGCAGGCCGAGAACGAGATCCTCCGGCAGGACAGCCGGCCCGACGCGGACTTCTCCTCCATGGTGGGCGACTCGGCCGCCATGCAGGCGGTCTTCGAGACGGTGCGCAAGGTCGCACCGGCCGACTCCTCGGTGCTGATCACGGGCGAGAGCGGCACAGGCAAGGAGCTGGTCGCCAGGGCCTTGCACGATCTGAGCCGTCGCAAGGCTCGGTCCTTCATCCGCGTCAACTGCGGCGCGCTGGCGGAGACCTTGCTGGAGAGCGAGATGTTCGGCCACGAGAAGGGCGCCTTCACCGGTGCGGGCCGCCGCAAGATGGGACGCTTCGAGCTGGCCGACGGCGGGACCATCTTCCTCGACGAGATCGGCGAGATCGGCCCGGCCCTCCAGCTCAAGCTGCTCCGCGTGCTTCAGGAGCGGGAGTTCGAGCGGGTAGGGGGCGAGGAGACCCTGTCGGTCGATGTGCGCGTCATCGCCGCCACCAACCAGGATCTCCAGGTGCTGGTCGCAGAGGGCCGCTTCCGGCAAGACCTCTACTACCGCTTGCACATCGTCCCCATCCACCTGCCCTCGCTGCGGGAGCGCCCGGAGGACATCGCCCCCCTCGCGCAGCACTTTCTGGAGAAGCTGCGGGCGCGGACGGGAAAACGGTTCCAGGGCATCTCGGACGAGGCGCTGGAGGTGCTCTCGAGCTACCGCTGGCCTGGAAACGTACGCGAGCTGGAGAACGTGCTCGAGCAGGCCATGATCTTCGCCGAGGGAGAGGCGATCGAAGCGGCCGATCTGCCATCCAACCTCTCCGGCCGCTCGGGTCCGGCTGCCTTGCGGCGTTCCGCGGAAGGGCACCTGCTGGTCGACACCCACCGCAGCCTGCCCGAGATCCTGGACGAGGTCGAGCGGGTGCTCATCTCCCAGGCTTACGAGAAGGCCGGTCGGGTCAAGACCGAGACCGCCCGAATGCTGGGCATCAAGACATCGGCCCTGTACTACAAGCTCGAGAAGTACGGGATCGGGTGACGGATTTCTGATGCCAGCTCGCTGCTTTTTGGGCAGCCGCAGCCGGCGCTCCTGGCGTACCGGGCGACACTGAACTGAAAAGAATGGGCTTTTTATCCAGACCCGAGCTTGCCTGCTTGGCATGTGGCTTGCGACGGATCCCCACCGAGGTGATGCGAGTGCGCTGGACCGCCATGATCTTCGGGTTCGCGATGCTGCTCGCGCCGCTCGGCGGGGCGGCCCAGGAGCCCGCACTCGTCGACCGCATCAGCAGCGCGCGTCTCGATCTGGAGCGCCTGGACGACGCCCGGCGCGAGGTCATTTCCCAACGCGATGCCCTGGACGCGAAGCTGCAGCGCCTGGCCGCCGAGATCCGCCGCCGCAAGGAAGCCCGCGAGAAGGCCCGACTCCTTCCGGACTACGGCCTGGACCGGGATCTGCGCGAGAGCCAGCGCCTGTCCGGGGCGCTCACCTTGCTCCACCGGGAGCTGGCAGCCCTGGACCGGGCGCGCACGACCAAGCTCGAGGCGCTCGTTTCGCTCTACGACCAGCTCATCGAGCAGACCCGCAGCCAGGTGGCCGGCCGGCAGGACCGTGCCGGGCTCGGGATGCTGCAGCGCTTGCAGCGGGAACGCCAGGCGCTTCGGAAGCAGCTGGCGCCCGCCCCGACAACGGGCTCGCTCGATCTGCGGGACATGCTCGCATCGGAAGATCCGGAGGAGCTCGGCGAGCGCTGCGATGCCGTCCGCGACGAGCAGGATCGGCTCCGCAAGCGACTGGCGGCACTGGACCAGCGGCTGGTCGAGCTCGAGTCCGAGCGGCGCCTGGAGCGCGAGATGCACGACTTCATCGCCGACCAGGAGCTCTTCAGCGAGCAGTCGCGCGTGCTGGTGGTCCCTGGCCGGGAGAGCGCGGGCACCGGCATCACGCCGCCCAGCGACGAGGGCAAGACCACCAACGACCACGGCGGGGAGTGCCCCAGCAGCATGTGCGGCACCCCGGACGAGGGGCGCCCCGGCGACTGGGGCGATCAGGACGGGGACATCGGCTACGAGGGCGCCGATCCGTCCGCGGTGAGCGGCGCGGGCATCGACCGCGATCTGTCCTCCTCCTCTCCGACCCACGGCCTGAGCGAGGATCGGGTTCCGGTGGGTGTCGATTCGCAGCACGACGAGGCGGCGGACCTTCCAGCGCAGAAACGCATCGAGCGCTTGCAGCAGCAGCGCAAGCAGATCGTCGAGAAGCTCAAGAAGCTCCAGCAGCTCAACGACCGCCTCCAGGAGCGGATCGAGGAGCTCGCGAACGAGTCCTGATCTACTACTTCTGGGGATCTTCGCGTGGCACGACGAATTCTATGCCGCCTCGCCGATGAGCTGCTTGATCGTGGCGGTGCG
>JAFGRB010000196.1 GCA_016935365.1 Deltaproteobacteria bacterium | reverse complement strand
GCGGCCCCAACGGGGCCTTCCAGGCGTGTAAGCCCCCTTTGGAGGGGGCTTCCGAATACCTCGCCCTCTGGGCGAGGTTGATTATTTCCCCGCTGCTTCGCAGCGGAATACTAACGACGGAGAAGATGTGAAAACGGCCCGGGGCGAAGCTCTGGGGGAGTTAGAGGGGGCCAGGCCCCTTTGCTCAGATCGTCAGCGAGCCGGTCAGGCCGGCCGAGACGGGCCAGGTGCCCAGATCCTCGCGCCGGATCTGGTCTCCGTGGCCGGTCAGGCTGGCGGCTCGCAGGATGCCGCTGCCGCACGAGGGGCAGACGCTCAGGTCGACGGTCAGGCGGATCGGCAGCTTGGCCACCTCCTTGGCATGGGCGGCGTGCTCGTCCACGATGCGCTGGAGCTCGGATGCGCGCCCGGCCTCGGCGCTCTGGCGGAGCGCCTCCAGGGCCTGGTGTCCGGCCTGCCAGGCCTCGTCCTGGACCTGCTGGTGGGATGTCTGGGCCTCGAGATCCTTCTTCTTGATCTTCTCGGCCGGCACGCTGGCCGGGATGGTGACCAGGTGGCGGGTGCGCATGTAGACCTGGCAGGACTCGCAGTAGGCCTTGGCCTTCAAGGCCAGCGGCACCACCAGCCCGCCCAGCACGAAGCCGGCCAGCTCGAGCAGGCGGAAGGCGTAACCCCAGCCTCCGAGCGGATCGCCGTAGTCCGACTTGCCCTCCTCCCGGAAGCTGATCGCCCGGGTCGACTCGTCGAAGAAATCGAAAAAGCCCATCTGCTCCCCGCCGCCGTAGGCGGCCAGCAGGTGTCGGAACTCGATGTACTGGGCTGCGAAGTAGACCGCGATCTGCAGGGCCACCACCAGCCAGAGCAGGCTGCGCGAGATGCGGACCCCGGTCCACCAAGAGCCGATGCCGTAGCCGCTCCCGGCGGCGATCCCGACGATCAGAGCGCCGGTCGGAAAGACCCAGAAGTGGTACAGGCCCATCAGGTTGAAGTCTTCCGTTGCCTGGCCGATGGCCCAGACGCCGAAGAGCGCCGCCGCGCTGGTCAGCAGCCCCAGGCCGACGAGAGGTAGAAAAGAGCGGCTCCGGCCCGTGGCGGGTCCCATGGGTTCGGGAGTCGGGGGAGGGGCGTCCATGCTGGCTCCGATCGTTTGTCGGTGAGAGCTTCGCCGCTAGCGCGCGTCTTTGCAGCAGCGGAAGCCGAGATCCGACTTCTTGGCGCCGGGTGACAGGCTGCTGCGAGCCGCACAGCGCGTGGCCCAGTCGGGACGGGATGCCGACCCGCCCTTGTAGGCGCGCGCGCTCGCGTTGTTCTGGTACTTGCTCGCGGTCCATTCGCTGACGTTGCCGCTCATGTCGATCGCGCCGAAGGGGCTGCGGCAGCGCGGGAAGGTACCGCAGGAGGCGATCTGCCGATCGTTGCCCTCGGCATCCTCGGTGTTGCAGCGGCCGGGATCGAAGGTCTTGCCGTACGGGTAGGAGCGATTGCCCTTGCCCTTGCAGGTGTACTCCCACTCCTCCTCGGTGCACAGCCGCTTGTGCTGGCGCTTGCACAGCCGGGCGGCCTGGGCCCAGGACACGTTCACCGTCGGCTTGCGTCCCGGCGCGTTGGGGTACTCGTAGCGATCGATGCAGAAGCCGGACTGGAAGTCCTGCTTCTGGAGCCGCTTCTCGCCGAAGTTGCGCATCGGGTCGTTGGTGGCGCTGCCGATCCACGCGCTCCCGGCCGGGACGAAGACCATGCCCTTGGGGCAGCTGCCCGCGGCCGCCGGTGGCTCCACCACGGCCACCTTCGGCTCGGGTGCCGGTGCTGGTTCCGGTGCCGGTACCGGGGCCGGGGGCGCGCCGTCGTCGGGCACCTCCTCGAGCATCGGCTTGGTGGCCTTGCGCACGCGATCCGCCTCGGCCTTCCTGCGGGCCTCCTCGGCTTTCCTGCGAGCCGCCTCCTCGGCCTTGCGCTTCGCCTCGGCGCGCTCGCGGGCCAGCCGCGCCTGCTCGGCCCTGCGGCGCTCGGCCTGGCGCTGCTCGGCCAGCTTGCGCTCCTCGGCTTCGCGGCGGGCCTTGGCCTTGCGCGCCTCGGCCGCGAGCCGGGCCTTGTCCTGGGTGCCGGCCTTGGCGCGGGCGGCCTCGATGGCCTGCTCGGCCTTGCGGGCCTGCTCGGCCTTGCGGGCCTGCTCGGCCAGACGGGCCTGCTCGGCGGCCAGACGGGCTTGCTCGGCGGCCAGGCGGGCCTGCTCTGCCTTGAGGGCCTGCTCCGCCTTGCGGGCCTGCTCTGCCTTGCGGGCCTGCTCTGCGGCCTCGCGGGCCTTGTCCGCCTCGCGCGTGTCGGGCTGCCCGGGCTTGTCGGTCGTGGGCGCGATCGAGGCCACGTCCGTCCGCGGGCCCTCGGCCGGCCGTGTCAGCTCACCGCGATCGGGCAGGTCCTGTCCGAGGCTGGCCTTCTTGGCCTGCAGGAAGTCGATCACGAAGTAGGCCACCACGGCCAGGATGACCAGCAGGCAGGACAGGAAGATCCACACCGGCAGCCGCGACGGCGCTGGCGGCTGGCTGTACGCGTAAGGCGGCTGGCTGTAGACGGCCGGATGCGGCGGTGCGGAGGGGTAGGGCGGCTGGGAGGGATACGGCTGGCCGGGCGGTCCGGCAAGAGCGGGCGCGGGGGCCGCCATCTCCGGCTGCGTGGGCGGGCGCCTGCGGTCCAGCACCTGGACCGGCTCGGGCCTGTCCCGCAGCTCGGCGGCGACCTCGTCCTCGACCCCGCGGCGCTGGGCGAGCGGGGTGGCCACCCGGCTCGGCCTGGAAGGGGTCAGCGGCCGCGCGACCTCGGTCTCCTGGTCGTCCATGGGCTCGCTGTCGAGCTGGGCCGCATCCACCTCCACCAGGGCCGGGTTCGTGTCGCCATCATCGAAGTCCTCGATCTCCTCGACGACCTCCGGCTCCGCCTCCGCGGCCAGCTCCTCGATGAGCTCGGGCTCGCTCAGCATCGTCGGCGGTGCGGGTTCCGGCTCCGGTGCGCGATCGGGCTGGATGGAGGCGTCGATGACGGTGGGCGGATCCTCGGCCGGGGATGCCCGTCGCGGCGGGGAGGGCTTCGGGGCGCGGGCCGGCTGAGCGGCCTGCCTGGAGGGCGCAGGTCGTGGGGGGGCCTTTCCGCGCGAGCCTCCCTGGATGCCTTCGAAGAACTCGCGCGCGCTGCGCTGGCGCGCGGCCGGGTTCTCGCTGAGGGCTCGCTTGAGCACGGGCAGCAGGCCCTCGTGCTCCTTGGGCAGGCTCGGCAGATCGGCCGCCGGTCCCCCGTAGACCTCCCCGGTCAGCATCTCGCACAGGATCACGCCCATCGAGTAGATGTCGGACGGGGCCGCGATCTCCTTGGCGCCCTCTCTCAGCTCGGGCGCGAGATAGGCGAAGCCGCCGCGGGGAGCCTTCTGGGCGGCCACGAAGGGACGCCGCGGCAGCGCCAGAAAGAGCCCGAAATCGGTCACCTTGAGCATGTCGGGCAGCACGATGATGTTGTCGGGCTTGAGGTCCCCGTGGGCCGTGGTCTCGTGAGATTGGTCCAGGGCCTGGCAGATGTGGGAGAAGATCGGTACGAGCTCCTTTTGTGAGAAATCCTGGCCCTTCTCCTTGCGCAGTCCGATGATCTTGCGCAGGCTCAGGCCCTCGAGCAGCTGCATCGTGAAGAACACGTGATCGTCGTCCGTGTCCTCGTCGTAGAGCCGGACCACGTTCGGGTGGTTGATCCGCCGGGCAGTGCGGATCTCGCTCAGGAACTGCTTTCGTTCCTCGCGCGTCTGGAGCAGCTTGGGCGCGATGACCTTGAGCGCCACGTCCACGTCGATCTCGAGATCGTGGGCCCGGTAGACCGATCCGACCGGGCCGCTTCCGAGAAGCGAGCGGACCTCGTATCTCTCCGCGATCTCGCAGCCCGCGTCGAGCGAGACGGTCTCGTCTGCGGTCGCCTTCTTGCCGGAGACCTGGATCCGGATCTCCTCGGCCTTCTGCTGGCCGTCGTCCTTCGACTTCTCGGAGAACTTCTGTCCACAGTGGCTGCAGAACTCGCTGCCATCGGGGTTATGGCTACCGCAGCGGAAGCAGAGCACGGCTGACTCCTCCTGGGGCCGTGGCGCACGGCCTCTGGAAAGGCTTGGAATCGCGGCAAACCGCAGACTTCCCGCGACTTTGCCGTATCACGTTTTCTGACGTACGACAAGGGCTTTTGTGTCTGTCGAGCAGCAGCCGGCGCGGGTCACAGTCCGGTGTGGCCGAAGCCCCCGGCACCCCGCACGCTGTCCGGCAGGGCCTCGCACTCCTGCCAGATCGCTCTCAGCACCGGGCAGAGGACGAGCTGGGCGATCCGCTCCCCGCGCCGGATCGTGACGGGTGCCTGTCCCAGGTTGGCGAGGATGACCTGGATCTCGCCGCGGTAGTCGGAGTCGATCGTGCCCGGGGCGTTGAGCACGGCCAGCCCGTGCCGCAGCGCCAGCCCGCTCCGAGCGCGCACCTGCGCCTCGTGGCCTGCCGGTACGGCGATGACCAGGCCGGTGGGCACGGAAGCTCGCTGGCCCGGCTCCAGCACCAGCTCCTCCTCCACGGCCGCTCGCAGGTCCACACCGGCGGCGCCGGCGGTGGCGGGCTGTGGCAGGGCCAGGTCCCTGGCGTGGGCCAGCCGCTGGATCGGTACGCGGAGCTCGCCGGGCTGCATCGGATCAATCCATCTGCTGCTGGCCCAGAGCCTCCTTGCGGCTGAGGCGGATCTTGCCCTGGCGATCGATCCCGACGCACTTCACGAGCACCTCGTCGCCCTCCCGCAGCAGGTCGGTGACTTTCTCGACGTGCTTGTCCGACATCTCGCTGATGTGCAGCAAGCCGTCCGTGCCGGGCAGGATCTCGCAGAAGGCGCCGAAGTCCGTGATCTTCTTCACGGTGGCCATGTAGAGCTTGCCGATCTCCGGCTCCTGGGTCAGCTCCTTGATGATCTGGATCGCCTGCTTGGCCGCCTCGGGATCGGTCGAGCCGATCTTGATGGTGCCATCGTCCTCCACGTCGATGGAGCAGCCCGTCTGGGCGACGATTTCCTTGATGATCCTGCCGCCCGGGCCGATGACATCCTTGATCCGCTCCGGCTTGATCTGCAGGGTCGTGATCCTCGGCGCATACGGGCTGAGGTCCGGGCGCGCCTCGCCGATGGCCTTGCGCATCTCGCCCAGCACGTGCATCCTGGCATCGCGGGCCTGATCCAGGGCGCGTGCGAGCACGTCCCGATCCACCCCGGAGATCTTGATATCCATCTGGATGGCGGTGATCCCGTCCTCGGTACCGGCGACCTTGAAGTCCATGTCCCCCAGGTGATCCTCGTCACCCAGGATGTCGGTCAGGATGTGGAAATCGTCGCCCTCCTTGATCAGGCCCATGGCCACGCCGGCCACGTGCCTGGGGATCCCCACACCGGCGTCCATGAGCGCGAGGCTGCCGCCGCAGACCGTGGCCATGGAGGAGGAGCCGTTGGACTCGAGGACGTCCGAGACCACCCGGATGGTGTACGGGAACTGCTCGTGATCGGGCAGGATGCTCTTGAGGGCCCGCTCGGCCAGGGCACCGTGTCCGATCTCGCGGCGGGCGGGCCCGCGCATGAAACGGACCTCGCCCACGCAGAAGGGCGGGAAGTTGTAGTGCAGCATGAACTGCTTCTTGTACTCGCCCTCGAGGTTCTCGACGAGCTGCTCGTCCCGGCCCGTGCCCAGCGTGGTGGTCACGATGGCCTGTGTCTCCCCGCGCGTGAACAGGGCCGAGCCGTGCGTCCGGGGCATGATGCCGACCTCGATGTCGATCGGCCGCACGGTCTTGAGATCGCGGCCGTCCAGGCGGACGGACCGGCGGGCGATGTCGCCGCGGACGATCTCCCGCTTGACCCCGTCGAGCGCCTCGCGGACGTCAAGGTCCAGGCCGGCGAGATCGGGGAAGGCCTCGCTGGCCTGCTCCAGGACGCGGTCGGACAGCGCATCCACGGCCAGGTAGCGATCTTGCTTGCCCCGGTGGGAAAGCGCCTGGCGCATGCCGTCGCCGGTCCACTCGCGCACCTTGGCGACCAGGTCCTCGGAGATCTCGTGGGGTATGAACTCCCGCTTCGGCCGGCCCAGCTCGGCGATCAGCTCCTTCTGCGCCTGGATGATCGGCTGGGCGCTCTCGAAGGCGAAGAGCAGGGCGTCGACCATGACCGGCTCGGCCACCTGCTTGGCCTCGCCCTCCACCATGGTGATGGCGTCCGCGCTGGAGGTGACCACGATGTCGAGATCGCTGTGCTCCAGCTGCGCGAAGGTCGGGTTCAGGACGAGCTGGCCGTCCAGGCGGCCGACGCGGACCGTGGCGAGCGGCCCGGCAAAGGGGATGTCCGACAGGCCCAGCGCCACCGAAGCCCCGGTGGCCGCGAGGATGTCCGGCGCGTTGTCGGGATCGGCCGACAGCACCAGGCTGATGATCTGGACCTCGCAGTTCCAGCCCTTGGGGAACAGCGGCCGGATGGATCGGTCGGTGATCCGGCAGGTGAGGGTCTCGACATCGCTCGGCCGGCCCTCGCGTTTGAAAAACCCGCCCGGGATGCGGCCCGAGGCGGAAGTGCGCTCCCGGTAGTCCACCGTGAGCGGAAGAAAGGGGAGGTTCTCCCTCGGTTTCTTGCTCGCGACGGCAGTGGTCAGCACGACCGTGTCGCCGTAGCGAACGAAGCAGGAGCCGTCGGCTTGTTTGGCCAGGCGACCCACGTCGATCAGGAGCTCGTCGCCGTTCGACAGCTGGACGCGTCTGGTCTCGTGTCTGGACATTTCGAATGGTCCTTCCCGAGATGGCGGGCTGCGAGCTCGGCTCGCGAGCGCTGCATCTCGTTTCTTGCAGGGGGCTACCCCCGCGCGTTGTGCTTGTGGGTCATGCCGGTCCAGCAGGGAAGGGATGCCGTCAGTCCTTCATCTCCCGCTTCCAGCAGTGCCGATTCGCGCCACTCGAAGAGGCAGATGGAGAACCAATGGCTCCCCGTGTGCCGCACCGGCCCTCGTCGCCGGTGTTCTCCCTCGGTGGCCTCCTTCCGGGCAGACTACTTGCGGATGCCCAGCCGCTTGATCAAGGTCTGGTAACGCTGCTCGTCGTCGCGCCTGAGGTAGTCGAGCAGGCGGCGACGGCGGCTGACCAGCCTGAGCAAACCCCGACGTGAATGGTGATCCTTCTTGTGCGTCTTGAAGTGCTCGGTCAGGTGACCGATGCGCTTGGTCAGCAGCGCGATCTGCACCTCGGACGAGCCCGTGTCCGTGTCGTGTAGACGGTATTCCTGGATGACGTCGTTCTTCTGGCCTGGAAAGCTCATCGCGTCCGACCTCCTCTACGTGCGCTGGCGGGGGGACGCACCCCCACAGCGTGGGAGGCTCACCTTACGCGTAAGCATGCGGGTTGTCAATCTCTTTTTGACAATCGCTCTTTGACAATCGGTCGAGACTGGCCGAGGGGCTCGCGAGCTGTCCGGAGCTCACGCTGGTTGTCTGAGCGGGTGCAGCACGCGAAGGATCTCGATGGCCGGATCGTCACCCGGCAGCAGGCGTGCCAGGACGAGGGGCCGGCTCGCGGGCGGGTGGAACCAGACCAGGCGCTCGGAATCGGCCTGGACGCCGAGCCGGGTCAAGAGCGTCCAGTCCGGGTGCTGGCCCGAGGCGAGCCGCCGGCCGAGATCCTCGTCCACGTCGATGCGCTCGAAGCGCTCGAGCACCTCGAGCAGCGGGATGATCCGCTCCTCGAGGGCGGGCGGATCCAGCGACTCCAGCTCCGAGAGCCCGTGCGCGGCCTGAAGCTTCCAGCCGGAAGCAGCCGTGCGGCAGAGCGACTCGAGGTGGCCCGCCGTGCCGAGCGCTCCAGCGATGTCGATCGCCAGAGAGCGCACGTAGGTGCCCGCCGAGCAGAAGATGTCGAGCTCGATGAAATCGGGCCCGTGATCGAGGATCGCGAGCTCGTGGATGTGCACGCGCCTCGGGGCGCGTTCCACCTCGATGCCCGAGCGGGCCAGCTCGTGCAGTCTGTGGCCCTGGAAGTGCAGGGCGGAGTACATGGGCGGGACCTGCTCGATCGGGCCGCGAAAGCGGGCGCAGATCTCCTCCAGCCGGGCGAGGTCGAAGGGGGGGACGGGGCAGCGGGCCGTCTCCCGGCCCTGCCGGTCGAGGGTGTCGGTCGCGAGGCCGAGCCGGATCCGGGCGCGGTATCGCTTCGGGTCCTGCTGGAGGAAGCGGGTGAGCTTGGTCGCCTCCCCGATCGCCAGCGGCAAGAGGCCCGTCGCCATGGGATCCAGGGTGCCGGTGTGGCCCACCTTGAGCGGACGAAGCCTGCGCCGCAGGCGCTTGACCACATCGAAGGAGGTGCACGCGTCCGGCTTGCAGGTAAGCAGAACGCCGTGTCTCATCGTTCCTGGCTCGAGTCGCAGGCTCGAAGCGCCTTCTCCACGGCCCCGTAGATGCGCTCTTGCACCTCTTCCAGCGAGCCGTCCAGCGAGCATCCGGAGGCGTTGGCGTGGCCGCCGCCGCCGAACTGCTCCGCGATCTCGGCCACGTTGACGATGCCGCGGGAGCGGAAGCTCACCTTGTACCGCTCCGCCCCGTCCTGGCGGAACTGGATGGCCACCTCGATGCCCCGGATCCCGCGCGGCACGTTGATGAAGCCGTCGATCAGCTCCAGGCTGGTGCCGGTCTGCTCGAACATCTCCTGGGTGACCAGGATGGAGCCGTAGCGGCCGCTGGCGTCGATCTCGAGCGTGTCCAGCACGCGGGCGAGCAGGCGGACCCGCTCGACGGGCTGGGACTCGTAGACCTGCAGCGAGACGTCCCAGGGGGAGACGCCGAGGCCGACCGCCTCGGCCGCGACATGCAAGGCCTCGGGTGTGGTGTTGGAGTAGCGAAAGGAGCCCGTGTCCGAGAGGATCGAGGTGTAGATGCAGGTGGCCAGCTCGATGTCCATCTCGAGCGGCAGGTGGGGCAGCATGCGGTGCAGCATCTCTCCGATGGAGGACGCCCGCGGATCCAGGTAGTAGACGTCTCCCAGGGGAGAGGTGGTCAGATGGTGATCGATGCCCACCAGCCGGCTGCCCGCGAGCTCGGGCAGGGGGCCCGCTCGATCGAGCTCGCTGCAGTCCATGACCACGATCGTGTCGAACGGCCCGGTCCCGTACTCGGTCAGGATCTCGTCCGAGCGGGGCAGAAAGCGGAAGTTGTGCGGCACGGGATCGGGATTGTAGAGGACCACCTCGCGGTCCATCCGCCTCAGGATGTTGCCCAGACCGAGGACGGCGGCCACCGCGTCGCCGTCCGGATTGCGATGCGAGGTCACCAGAAAGCGCTTGCCCTCGCGCAGCGCACGGGCCACCTCCTCGGCCGAGCCGCGGGTCCGGCCGGGGTCGTCCCAGCCCTCCTTCTCCCGCACGTCCGCCAGGATGCGCTCGATTCGATCCCCGCGGTCGAGGCTGTGATCGTACTTGAACTCGAACTCCGGGATCTGCTTGATGTGCAGGCGCTTGCCGAGCACCTTGCGGATGAATCCGGAAGCGCTGCGCAGCCCCTCGAGCAGCTGCTCCTGCTTCTCCGGGCCTTCCGGCGTCGAGAAGTAGACCCAGGCCCGGCTCAGGTCCGGGCTCAGCTCGACATCGGTGATGGTGACGAAGCCGATGCGCGGATCCTTGAGGCCTCTGAGCAGCAGATCGCTGATCTCCATCTGGATCTGCTCGGCCAAGCGTCTCAAGCGAATGCCGGCCATCTCGGCCGGCATACTATGCCAAGGGCTTCGGCGGTGTCAAATAAGGCCAGGCTGCGAAGGCCGACTAGACCTAAAACAAGCGCGGCTTTCCAAGCCGCGCTTGTTTTCAGGGCTAGCCGCTCGAAGGGCGGTCGTTTTAGGGTGAAGCTGCTGGAATCGTATTCCAGCAGCGAGGGGGCTTTGCGAAAGCCCCCTGACTAAGACCCAAAACAAGTGCAGCGCACTTGTTTTGGGACTAGACCTGGTGCGCGTGCAGCTGCAGCGTCGCCAGCTCGCCCTGGTCGAGGAAGATGGCGCCGCAGTTCTCGCACAGGTTGACCAGCACGTCTCCGGGAGCCTGGACCGGCGTCATCTTCTTGTTGCAGCGAAAGCAGTGGGCCTCGATGGCGTCCATCGTATCCGAGGTGGGGGAGAAGGCCAGGTTGTCGGCGACGTTGCCCTGGTCCTTGGAGATCAGGGCCTTGAGCTCGCCGCGGTCCAGAAACATTCCCTTGCAGGCCGGACAGCGGTCGATCTCGATACCCTCGTAGGTCTCGCGGTCCATCTCGATCTTGCGGCACTTCGGACATTTCATGGGCGCAGGCTCTCCTTTCTTCCGTGGCAGCCGACTTGTACTGCCAGACTGGCGGGGGGATATCATACACCCTGGAGAGGTCAAACACCAGCATCAGATGTTGAGCAGCTCCAGCTCGCGATCGACGATCAGCGCGGTGCCCAGCGAGTCGATGTAGCCGGTCGCCTTGTCGAGCACGGAGTTGATCACCCGCCGGTCGTTGCCCACCGCCGCCAGACCGACCTCGGCCCGGCTGTGGTCGTCGAGCAGGCCGGTCTCGGCGATGGCCACCGAGAAGCGGTTGCGGGTGCGCTCGATGAGCTGCTTGACCACGCGGCGCTTGTCTTTGAGGGAGTGGCACTCGGGAATCAGGAGCGTGATTCGGAGCGCGCCGATGACCATGGAAAGATCCAAGTCGAAAGGGGAGGGCTCAGGGGATCACAGGCTGGGCTGCTCTTCTTCCAGGATGAAAGCCTCGATGATGTCGCCCCGCTTGATGTCGTTGTAGTTCTCGATGCCGATGCCGCACTCGTAGCCGGAAGCGACTTCCCGCACGTCGTCCTTGAACCGCCTGAGCGAGGCCAGGCGTCCCTGGTGTACCTCCACGTTGTCCCGCAGGAGCCGGACCTGGGAGTTGCGGACCATCTTGCCGTCGAGCACCGAGACGCCGGCCACCGTGCCCACCTTGGGCACGACGAAGAGGTCGCGCACCTCGGCCCGGCCGATGACGTTCTCGCGGGTCGTGGTCGGCAAGAGCCCGGTCTGGGCCTTGCGGATGTCCTCGGTGCAGTCGTAGATCACGCTGTAGACGCGGACGTCGACCCTCTCCTTCTCGGCCAGCTTCTTGGCGTTCGGGTCCGGCCGGATGTTGAAGCCCACCACCAGGGCATTCGACGCCGCGGCCAGATTGATGTCGGTCTCCGAGATGGCGCCCACCCCGTGGTGGATCACGTCGATGCCGACCTTGTCCGTGGACAGCTTCTCGATGGCGTCCTTCACGGCCTCGGCCGTGCCCTGCACATCGGCCTTGACGAGGACCTTGAGCTCCAGCTTCTCCGTCCCGGCCAGCTGCTCGTAAAAGTCCTCCAGGCTCAGCCGGGCGGTCTGGCCGGAGAGCGCGGCCCGGGCCTCGTCTCGGCGGTGGGCGACCAGCTTGCGGGCCTCCCGTTCGTTCTTCACCACGTTGAAGGTCTCGCCGGCCTGGGGCACCTCCCCGAGGCCCTGCACCTGGACTGGGCGTCCCGGCCTCTGTGCGTCGAGGGAAGCGCCGTCGTAGCTGAACATCATCCGAACGCGGCCGTAGCAGGTCCCCACGACGATCGTGTCGCCCCTCGTCAGCGTCCCGGTCTGGACGAGCAGCGTGGCCAGCGGGCCGCGTCCCCGGTCCAGACGGGCCTCGATGATCGTGCCGTTCGCGGGCACGTCGGGGTCTGCTTTCAGCTCCAGCATCTCGGCCTGGACCATGATGTTGTCCAGCAGCTCCTGGAGCCCCTGGCCGGTCTTGGCCGAGACCTCGGTCACGATGGTGTCGCCACCCCACTGCTCGGGCACCAGGTTGTGCTTCGTGAGCTCTTGGCGCACCCGCTCGGGTTGGGCTTCGGGCAGATCGATCTTGTTGATCGCCACCATGATCGGCACGCCGGCCGCCTGGGCGTGGTTGATGGCCTCGACGGTCTGGGGCATGATGCCGTCGTCCGCCGCGATGACCAGCACGACGATGTCGGTGATGCTCGCCCCGCGAGCCCGCATGGCGGTGAACGCCTCGTGACCGGGCGTGTCGATGAAGCTGATCGAGCCGTTGGGCATCGCCACTTCATAGGCGCCGATATGCTGTGTGATCCCGCCCGCCTCCTCGGAGGTCACGTCGGTCTTGCGGATGGCGTCCAGGATGGAGGTCTTGCCGTGGTCGACGTGTCCCATGACCGTCACCACCGGCGGGCGGTTCTGGAGGTCCTCCGGAGCGGAAGCATCGGCCTGCAAGATATCGGACTCCTTGAAGGAGACGTCCTGGATCTCGTATTCATACTCGTGCGAGATCATGGAGGCGGTCTCGATGTCCAGGGGATGGTCCTCCCGGAGGGACTCGATCTCCTCGCCGAGATCGCGGAGCTTGGCATTGACCTCTTGGAGCTTGACGCCGATGCGATGGGCGAGATCGCTCGCGAGGATCTGCTTGGACTCGACCCTGATGATCCGCTTGAGTGCCTTCGGAGTCGTCAGCTGCGTCCTCCGCCCCCCCTTGCCGCGTATCAGGCGACGACGCCGGCTGATGCCCGGCGTGAAGCCCGGTGTGAAGGCGTCGAAGAGGGCCTCGCGCATGTCGGTGCGCTCCGTCCTCGCGTTTCGTTTGCGCCGCTTGTCGGGCCTGGACACGTCGATGAACTGGTGGCCTCGCCCCTCCTTGCCCGGCAGGACTTGAAGGACCCGGATGCCGCTGGGTTTGATCTCGCCAGGCCGGGCGATGACCTTCGCCTGGTACTTCGACGCGTCCGGAGGGGAGGCGGACCTTCGAACGATCTTGGCGCGATAGAAGTCGTCTTCCTTCCCGGCCCGGGCCGGCTGCTCGCTCGCCGGCTTCGACTCGACCTCCTCTGGAGCCGGCTCTCGCTTGTCGACCCTCTCCTCGGGCTCGGCGGCCTCGACCGGGGTTGTCTCCTCGTCCTCTTCAGGGGGCTCGATCTCTTCTGGCTCCGTTGCGGGCTCGAGCGGCGGTGCTTCCTCTGAAAGCAAAGACGGGGCGGCCGCCTGCTCGAGCGTCTCGGCCTCCTCTTCAGCCTCGATCGCCTCCTCGGCGGGCTGCCGCTTGGGCCGTCGGCGGATGATCCGCGTGCCCACCCGCTTCTCGACCATGTTGGCTTTCTTCTCCGCCAGGATCCTCTCGATCACGTCCCGGGCCTCGAACTCCTCCAGGGCGCTGGCGTGACTCTTGACCTCGAAGCCCAGGGCCTGGAGGCGGATGACCACCTCCTTGCTCTCGAGCCCGACTTCCTTTGCGATCTCGTACACCCGGACCTTTGCCATCGATACACCTGCTCAGCCTAGCCGGCCTGGGCCGGCTTCGACCGTGTGGGCGGCAGTTTGCCGCGAACTCGTATCCGTGTCAATCCGTCCGTCGATCCGTCTGCGGGCGCGGTGGGCCCATCTCGATCCGCCAGGCTGTCGCGAAGCGCGATCGCCCGGGTGAGCTCCGAGGCCAGGCTGCGCGCCACGCCCCGGTGCGGTACCGCACAGGCTGCCAGGGGTTTGCCGTGATGGAAGCGCGCCAGCTCGGCCTTCCGAAGCGCGCGGAAGAAAGGTGTGCCGCAGCCCGCCGCGAGCTTGCGAATGCGCTCTGTGCTCCTCGGAGATGCGTCCTCGGCCAGCAGGCACAGGGCGGCACGCCCAGCGCGGATCGCCTGCACCACCTCGTCGTTCCCGGCGATCAGCCAGCCCGCGCGCAGCGCCGTGGCCAGCAGAGCGCGGCATTGAGACCAGCTGGCGTCGAGGAAGCGACCGGCCAGCGCATCCGGATCGGGTCGGGCCACGGGCGCGCGGAAGGCGTGGCCGAAGGCGTTGCGCTCGGCGGCTCGGACGAAGCAGGCCAGATCGGGGCACAGATGGGCTCCCCGGCCCGGCAGCCGCTGGAAGAGATCCGGCAGGAGCTGTCCGTCCGCGCTTCGCACGACGCGGTACGTGTATCCATGCGGCCTGCGGCGCCGGCAAGCGACGCAGGTGCGGAAGGAGCCGGCCCGGCGGCCGGCGCGTTTTTCGGCCCGCCTCGCCATCTCAGTCGGCCTGCTCTTCCTCGCCGCTCTTCGCCTCGAAAGCTTCCACGGGCTCGCTCGGCAGGATGGCCTCGCGCGCCAGTTCCTCGATGTAGGCGGCGACCGCCTGCTTGAGCTGTCTGGCTTTCTTGATTCCGATGCCGGTGACCTCACCCAGCTTCACGACGTTGTCCTCCCGCTGGACCTGCATCAAAGTGAAGTACCCGCCCTCGGCCAGCTGGTCGACCGTTTTCTCGCCGATCCCGCGCACCTCCAGGAAGCGCAACCTTTCGCCCTCGATGCCGATCTCGCTCTGCTCGGCCTCGGCCAGCCGGGCCTCGGCCTCGGCACGCAGCGCCTCCTCCTCCTCGGCCACCACCCGGGCTGCCGACCGCTGCATGCGCTCGGCCATCTTCTCTCCGATCCCGGGCACCTCGATGAGCTGCTCGATGTCGGCCATCATGACGTCCCGCGCGGAGCGGAAGCCGTACTTGTACAGTGTGTCGATCATGATGTCGCCGACGCCCTCGATCTTGCCGAGCGAGGTCATGGCGTTCTTCCACATCTCGGCGACCCGGGACTCGCTGTTGATGTCGAGCTTCCAGCCCGTGAGCTGGGATGCCAGCCGCACGTTCTGGCCCTTGCGGCCGATCCCGAGGCTGAGCTGATCGTCGGGGACGATGATCTCCATGCTGTAGGTGTCCTCGTTGATGATGACCCGGGACACCTCGGCCGGCGCCAGGGCGTTGCAGACGAAGGTGGCCGGATCCGGTGAGTAGGGGACGATGTCGATCTTCTCTCCGCGCATCTCCTGGACGACGGCCTGGACGCGAGAACCCTTCATGCCGACGCACGCACCCACCGGATCCACGTCGCTGTCCCGGGAGGAGACCGCGATCTTCGATCGGGCTCCCGGCTCTCGCGCCGCCGCCTCGATCGTGACGATGCCCTCGTCGATCTCTGGCACTTCGATCTCGAACAGCTTGATGAGCAAGCCGGGGCTGGTGCGGGACAGGACGATCTGGGGACCGCCCTTGGCCTCCGGGTAGACCTCGAGCACGTATGCCTGGATGCGATCGCCCGGGCGGTAGTTCTCCCGCGGCACCTGCTCGCGGACCGGCAGGATCGCCTCGGCTCGACCCAGGTCGACGATGATGTTGCCCCGCTCGAAGCGGCGGACGATCCCCGTGACCAGCTCGTTCTTGCGGTCCTTGTACTCCTCGTAGACGAGTGCGTTGTCCGCCTCTCGCACCTTCTGGATGAGCACCTGCTTGGCGGTCTGGGCGGCGATGCGCCCCAGTTCCGTGTTGTCGAGCTTGATGCCCAGCGAGTCGTCTATCTGGGCCTCCGGATCCAGCTGCAAGGCCTCCTCGACGGAGATCTCGTGGAGCGGATCGACGACCTTCTCCGTGACCGTCTTGAACTCGAAGATTTCGATCTCGCCGAACTCCTCGTTGAAGTGGACCTCGATGTCCCGGTCGATTCCGAAGCTCTTCTTGGCTGCCGTGAGCATGGCCGCTTCCAGCGCCTCGATCAAGATCTCCTTGTCGATGCCCTTCTCTCGCCCCACCATCTCTATGGTATGGTTCAGATTCGATTGCATGGGACTCTCCCGTTCGCCATGGCTCTGCCCGTCAGATCTCGGGCACCAAGTTGGCTTTTTCGATATCGGAACGTGGCAGGCGATGGCGCACCCCATCGACGTCCAGGACCACGGTCCCGTCCTCTTCCAATCCGATCAGCTGGCCTCGGAAATTGCGGCGGCCGTCGATCGGCCCGCAGGTGCGCAGCTTGACCTGCTTGCCGGCGAAGCGCGTGAAGTCCGCCGGTCTGCAAAGCGGCCTGTCGAGGCCGGGCGAGGAGACCTCCAGGCGGTACTTCTGCGCGACGAGATCTTCGACGTCGAGTAGATCCGAGATCTCTCTCGATAGCAATGCGCAGTCCTGGATGGTCACGCCGGCCCCGGGCTGGCTGTCGATCCGGTCCACGAGCACGCGGAGCACCCATCCGTCCTGCTCTCTGCGGAAGAGCACCTGGACGAGCTCCAGCCCCATCTGGGCGGCCGCGGGCTCGATGAGCCGCTCGGCCCGCTCTGCGATAACCGTGCTCGAGGACAAGCATCCTCCGGGTAAAAAAAAGAGCGGGTCCCGAAGACCCACTCAGATGATACCCACAAGAAGCGATCTGGCTTCTAGCACGCCGCCTGGGGGCATGCAAGAAAAAACGACAGAAAAAAGGCGCCTCTCGATTTTCCGTAAAGTAGCGGATTAGCGACTCGATACACAAACAATGCGGGTTTTCGCTGCGAAGCAGCGATGGGATGGGTTTTCGCTGCTTCGCAGCGGAAGACGGCGGAGTAGAAAGGCGGATTTCCGCAGTCTTGCGGAAAATCGAGAGGAGAGAGAAAAAACGACCGCGCAGCGCCCGAGCTAAAAAGCCCGCTTGCCGATGGGGCAAGCGGGCTATGCACCTGGCGGACTAGGATTCGAACCTAGATAGACAGATCCAGAGTCTGCCGTCCTGCCGTTAGACGATCCGCCAATCACAGAGAAGACTTGGAAGCCTTCCTGCGCTTCTTCTCCTTTGCCTCGATCCGCTCGAGCTCGGCGTCGCTGAAGACCACGAAGACGTAAGTCGAGCCCTTGAACTCGTAGATGTTGATGCCTTCCCAGCGCCCATTTGGCTTCAGGTTCTTGATGTGCTTCGCGCGCGTGCCGGAGACGTTGATGATCTTGTGCCAGGAGACGCGCCACTCGCCGCGGAGCACCTTCTGGTAGTACTCGACCGTGCCGTCGAAGTTGCGCGGTGAGCGGTATCGGTTCTCCCCGACTTTCTTGGCCCAGGGGATGATCGGGGCCGAGTGGAAGAGGTCGGGTGGCCGCTCGGCGGCTCCGCAGAGCGTGGCCCAGAGCACTCCCGAGACGATCACGGCTGCAGATGTTGTCACAGAGCTGGCGCGCATCGAGGGAGGATACTAGGCAAGGGGGCCAGCGTATGTCAAGCGTTTATCTGCGCTTGCCGGCCTCAGTACTTCCCCGCGAGGACGCGGACGGTCGACGCCAAGGTCGTCGGAACCAGGTCGAACGAGGCCCAGATCCATTCGCTCGCCTGGTATGAACGCACGGTCTCGCGGGCGCCGAAGTGCATGCAGAACAGCAGCAGCAGGGTCGCTGCGCCGGATACGCCGAGCGCCCACTCGCCCGCCGGGAAGAGGAAGAGCAGCACCGTACAGGCACCCAGGAACCAGGGGCCCGTCAGGAAGAACTCCTTCCAGGCCGCGATCTCCTGGCGGATGAGCCAGGTATTGAGGCAGTAGCCGAGCAGGCTGACACCGGCCAGGATCATCGGGTTGGCCCAGTAGGCGAGCAGCGCTTTCGGATCTCCCACGGGCGCGAACAGGGCGGCCAGGCCCCCGATGCAGAAAGCCCAGCCGGGCAGCAGCGACCAGCGCTTGGTCTGGCCCCGCCTCCGGAATACCGCCAGCGCGAAGCTCGTCAGGCCCAGCCCGGCGAGCAGCCAGAAGACGGTGCTCGTGAAATCGGCACCCCAGCGGACCGAGCTCTGCCCCAGCAAGGGCGCGAAAGGCGCGGCCAGGCAGAGCAGCATGAGCGCGGTGAAGACCAACCGCTGGCGGAGGATGAAGCGGTGGCGGATCTCCTGGCCCGTCATGGCCGCGGTGAGGATCACTTTTCGCGGCAGCGCCGCTCTCCGCCTCTGCTGGGGCGTGATCGCAGGGCTCGTCATCTCGGACTCCTCCTCGTCTGCGCTGACAGAACACGCGCCAGCGCCTCGATCTTCCCGGTTGGCGAGCGCGCGCTCAAGCCAGGCTCCTGTGGATCACGGCCAGCACGTCATTCGAGATGGCGACCAGGGCGTGCAGCAGCCAGCCGTACCAGAACGACCGGGCCCTCAGCGCCAGGTAGCCCAGGATGATGCCGGCCAGGACCGCCGCCAGCGTCTCGACTTGAGGCTTGCCGAAGTGCATGATGGCGAAGGGGATCGTCTGGACGAAGACGGCGTAGTAGCCCAGTGCGGGGCGCAGGCCGAAGAGCATGAAGCCCCGATAAATGAACTCCCAGCCGATGAAGTAGATCGCGTACGCGAGCTCGTGCAGCGCGAAGTGCGAGCAGCTGTCGGTGGCCGCGGCGTAGAGGGGGTACTTCGTCTGGAACTCGGGCAGGAAGCTGATCGCCACCAGCACCGGCAGGAAGACCGCGTAGAGCGCGAGCGCCGCCTTGAGCCCGAAGCGCCAGTCGCCGAGCGAGATCCACTCGGTCCAGGGCCGCTTGAGCACGAAGTGGCCCAGGGCGATCGGCACGAGGCACAGCATCGCGAAGCTGCATGCGTACCAGTAGAAGGCCGGGTAGAGCTTGGCGTAGCGCCCGGGTCCGAAAAGGCCCGCCAGGTGGATGCGGAAGAAAGAGGACGAGCCGTTCTCGTGAAAGAGGATCAGCAGCACCGTGGCCGCGACGATGACGAAGACGGGCCGGAAGCGAAGGCCGGCCGTCCACTGGCGCCAGATCGCGAGAATGCGCTCTCTTTGCAGGGCCTCAGGCACGCTCGATCTCGTCCAGGGCTCGCTCGATGCGCGCGAGCGACTCCTGCCGGCCGAGCACCGAGAGCACCGAGAAGAGAGAAGGCGTGGCCGAGCTGCCGCTCAGCGCGATCCGGACCGGCTGGGCCACCTTGCCGAGCTTGCCGCCTGCGAGCTCGTCGGCCAGCTCGCGGAAGGCCTGCTCGACCGCTTGCTCGTCATCCAGGTCGATCTCGGCCACGACGGCGCGAATCCTGCCCAGGATCGCCGCCGCGTCGGCCTTCCACCACTTCTTGACCGCCTTGGGATCGTAGGTCTCAGGCGCCCGGAAGAAGACCATCGCCGCGTCGGCCATCTCCTCCAGGGTACGCGCGCGGGGCGCGAGCATCTCGGCGATCCGCACGAGCCGCTCGCCGGGCTCGACGCGCACATCGCGCTCTCGCAAGAAGGGGGCCAGCAGGCCGGCCAGCTCCGCCGGGGGCGTCTCCTTGAGGTAGTGGGCGTTGAGCCACTTGAGCTTGTCCGGGTTCATGATGCCGGCGGATCGGCCGACCGCGCCGAGATCGAACAGCTCCTCCAGCTCGCGGCGGGAGAAGATCTCCTGGTCCCCGGAGCTCCAGCCGAGCCGGGTCAGGTAGTTCAGCAGCGCGTGGGGCAGGTAGCCCATCTTGCGGTACTCCTGGACCGACACGCTGATGCCCTGGGCGCGGTACTCGGCCTCCCGGCGCTTCGAGAGCTTCGAGCCGTCCGGCCCGTGCGTGAGCGGCATGTGGGCGAATGCCGGCGGCGTGTAGGCCAGCGCGCGATACAGCAGCAGCTGCCTGGGCGTGTTGTCTACGTGATCGTTACCCCGGATGACGTGGCTGATGCCCATGTCGGCGTCGTCCACCACGACGCAGAAGTTGTAGGTGGGCGAGCCGTCGCTGCGCGCCAGGATCCAGTCGTCCAGCCGCTCGGCGTCGATGGGGATCTCGCCCAGGACGATGTCGTCGAACGAGCGCGGCAGGTCTTCCCACGGGGTCTTGAAGCGCACGGTGTACGGGCCTCGATCCGCCTGGTCCGGCCCCCGATCCCGGCAGGTCCCGTCGTACTTGTAGGTCCGCTTCTCGGCCACGGCTCGCTTGCGCTTCGCGTCCAGCTCCTCCGGCTTGCAGGTGCAGCGGTAGGCCTTGCCCTCGGCCAGCAGGCGCTCCAGGTGGGCGCGGTAGAGCTCCGCGCGGCGGGACTGGAACACGGGCTCCTCGTCCCAGTCGATACCCAGCCAACGCAGGCTGTCGAGGATCTGCTCCACCGCCTCGTCGGTGGAGCGCTCCCGGTCCGTGTCCTCGATCCGCAGCAGGAAGGCGCCGCCGTGGTGGCGGGCGAAGAGGTGGTTGAAGATGGCCGTGCGCACGCCTCCCACGTGGAGATAGCCCGTGGGCGAGGGGGCGAAGCGGACGCGGACGGGTCGATCCATGGCGCTCTCCAGGCCTACCTGCGATAGAGCTTCTTCCACTGCTCTCGCGGGCGGTTGCGCAGGTAGTCCCGGACGGCCTCCATCAGCGTGTTGGAGGCCAGCAGGGCGCAGTGGACCTCCTCGTCGGGGACGCTACCGAGGGCCTGGAGGATGCGCTGCTGGGTGACCTGCTTGGCCTCGGAGAGCTCGAGGCCCTCGGCCAGCCTGGCGCACATGCTGCCGCAGACCAAAGAGACGCCGCAACCGTCGGTCGTGAAGTGAACCTGCACCAAGCGGTCGTCGCGGACCTTGATCCAGAACTGCATGGTGTCGCCGCAGGGGCCGGTGACGCAGCCGTGGCCGTCCGCGTCCTCCATCGGTCCCGGGTTGTGCGGCTGGAGCCAGTTCTCCACGAAGGGCTCCGAGTACGTCGCCCTGAGCTGCTCCTCCTGCTGTGCCTGCAGCTCCTCGACGAAGCGATCGAGACGTTCTTGGCTCTGCTCTTTCACGTCCTGCCTCCAGGTGACCAACCAAGATAGCGCGTACGCTGGCCGCACGCAAGCTCCTCGGAACGCGAGCAATCCGCGCTGTCGCGTTTTCACCCCCACCCGGGCTTCGCCCGACCTCCCCCGTCGAGGGGGAGGTGGATTTTCCAATGTGCACAGAG
>JAFGRB010000195.1 GCA_016935365.1 Deltaproteobacteria bacterium | reverse complement strand
GGGCCGTAACTGCAAAAACTGCGCATAATCATGAACTCAGCATAAGGGCGCTTATGCGCTGCTGCGCATAAGCGCCCTTTCAGGGCTGCGATCTGGTCCTGCCCACACAAACCCAGGGCTTCGCCCTTGGCTATGTTATCCCGCCCCTTCGGGGCTTTCTGTCACCGAATCCATCAGCGGGTCACGCCGCGCTCCGAGCTCCTCAGAAAGCCCGTCAGCTCGCCGAGCGCCTCGCAGTCGCCGAGCAGCTCGGCCTCGATGCGCGCGATCGCCTCGTCGAGCAGGAGCCCGGACTTGAAGGCCAGGCGATAGGCCTTCCAGGCAGCCGCCAGCTCGCGCTTGCCGAAGCCCCGACGCTTCAGCCCGATCGTGTTCAGGCCGTGCAGCCGAGCCCGGTTGCCCGTGGCCATGCAGAACGGAGGCACGTCGAGCTCGACCATCGATCCGCCCCCGACGAAGGCGATCGGCCCGATGCGCGCGAATTGATGGACGGCCGAGCAGCCGCCCACGATGGCCCACGCCATCACCTGGACGTGGCCGGCGAGCTGGACGGCGTTGGCCAGGATGGCGTGATCCTCGACGATCGCGTCGTGGGCCACATGGCTGTATGCCATCAGGAAGGTGTCCGAGCCGATGCGCGTCACGCCGCGCCCCTGCGGTGTGCCCCGGTGGACGGTGACGAACTCCCGGATCCGGTTCCGGTCGCCGATCTCGACCCGGGTCGGCTCGCCCGCGTACTTGACGTCCTGGGGCGGCGCGCCCAGGACCGCGTGCGGAGAGACCTGGTTGTCCGCGCCCAGGCTGAGCCGTCCGTCGAGCACGGCGTAGGCGCCGATCCGCGTTCCGGCGCCGATCTCGACCTGCGCGCCGATCACGGCGCCCGGGCCTACCTGCACGCCCGGGCCCAGCTCCGCGGCCGGATCCACGATGGCGCTCGGATGAATGGCCGTGCTCACTTCGGCCTCTCGCGGCGATCGAGCTTGCGGATCCGCCGCCACAGCGAGATCTGCTCGAGCCAGCGCCGCACGGGCACAGCCGGGATGCCGGCCACCCGCTCCCGCTCGGGCACGTCCCGCCCCACCCCGCTCTTGGCGCCCACCTGGGCGCCCGGGCCGACGACGCGGTGATCGGCCACGCCGACCTGGCCTCCGAGGACCGCCCGGTCTCCGATCACCACGCTGCCCGACAGCCCGGTCTGGGCCGCGATGATCACCCGCTCCCCGATGCGCGCGTTGTGGCCCACGTGGACCTGGTCGTCGAGCCTCGATCCCCGGCCGATGCGGGTCTCGCCCAGGGTCGCCCGGGCCACGGTGCAGTGGGCCCCCAGCTCCACACCCTCCTCGATGACCACCTTGCCCACCTGGGGCAGCCTGCGCAGCGCACCCGCCTGCTCGACGAGCCCGAAGCCGTCCGAGCCCAGGACCGTCCCCGGCCCCACCCGCACGCCGTCGCCCAGCTCGCAGCAGGCGCGCACGACCGCATTGGGCCCGATCTCGCAGCCCTGTCCGATCCGGGCGCCGCCCTCCACCACGGCGCCGCTGCGGACGCGGGTCCGCTGGCCGACGACCGCGCCGGGGCCGACGCGCGCGCCGGCCTCGACGCGGGCCGTGGGATCCATGCGAGCCGCCGGATCGACGAGCGCGCCGGGCTGGACCCCGGGCTCTTCGCGCGTCGGCTCGGGCGGGTAGAAGAGCTCCATGGCCCGCAGCAAGGCCTGCCGCACGTCCGCCACGAGCAGTACCGGGCAGGGCGCCTCGGATGCGATCTCGGCCAGCCGCGCCGGCAGCAGCACGCAGCCCGCCCGGGTGGCGCGGAGCGAGTCCAGGTGGCGCAGGCTCGCGCACAGGCTCAGCTCGTGCGGGCCGGCCTGCGGGAGCTCGGCCACGGCCCGCAGCACCGGTGGCTGTTGGCCGGCCCGGAGTCTCGGCTCGGCGTCTAGCCGCGCGCCGAGCTGATCGAAGGGTATCTCGTACGGCATGGTGGGCTGCGAGACCTACTTCGACTTCTTGGCGCCGCCTTTCTTACCCGTGTAGCGCTTGTCGTACTCCCGGATGACCTGGTTGGTGACGTCCATCTTGGCCGGCCCGAAGAGCAGGACCTCGTGGCGCAGCACGTAGTCGAGCCCCTCGCGGCTGGCGACCGCCTCGATCACGCCGCGCAGCTTCTTCTCGAAACGGTTGAGCGCCTCGCCTTTCTTCTTGTCGATCTCGGCCTGGGCCTGGATCAGAAGCCCCTGGATCTGCTGCTCCTCCATGGCAAGCGCCTTGGCCCGCTGCTGGCGCACGTCCTCCTTGAGCATCTGGGCCTGCCGCTGGAACTGCTCGGCCTTGCCCTGGAACTCCTTCATCCGCTTCTGCAGCTCCTCTTTCTTGGTGGCGAACTCCCTCTCGAGCTTGGCCACGATCGCCCGGCCCTCCTCGGTCCCCTGCAGGACGCTGTTGAGGTTGATGTAGCCGATCTTGATCTGGGCCAGGGCCTGGGGTGCCCAGAGCAGCAGTGCCACGAAAGCGGCAGCACAGCACCTCTGAATCCTCATCTTCGCTCTCCTCCGTTCCTTCCCGTTGTCAGCGGAACGATCGGCCAAGCCATCGCCGAGCGCTCGGGTTTAGAAGAAATTGCCGATGGTGAACTCGAACAGGATGTCCTTGTCCTGGGGCCGCCGCGTCAGCGGGATGCCCCACTCGAAGCGCAGCGGGCCGATCGGTGAAAACCACCGGAAGCCGAAACCGGTCGACCAGTACAGGCCGAGCCAGGTCTCCTTTCCACCGGTCTCTGCGTTGTAGCGCTCGGCGAACAGGTGCTCGCCCTCCCCGTAGGCGTTGCCGGCGTCCAGGAAGACCACCCCGCGGATGTTGACCTGCGGGAAGATGGGGAACTCGAGCTCCAGGTTCGCGATCAGCTGCTTGTTGCCGCCCTCGTTGGTCACGGTCAAGTGAGAGCCGGGATCGGAGCCCTGGGAGGCGACGACCAGCCGGGGGCCGATCGAGCGCGGCTCGTACCCGCGGACGGTGTAGATGCCGCCGGCGAAGTACTTCTCGAAGATGGGCAGGCCCTCGGCACCGGTCGACAGCAGGTAGCCGAGGCTGAGGTTGGACTTCAGCACGATGCCCCAGATGATCGGGTAGTAGTATCGGCCCACCGCGCTGAAGCGGGTGAAGTCGTTGTCGCTGAGGGTGTACTTGCTGGCGTGCTCCACCGAACCCTGGATGAAGTGGCCGTCCGAGGGGAAGAGCTGGTTGTTGCGCGTGTCCCAGGTGATGGTCCCGCGCACGCTGGAGGTCCAGCCGTCCTTGAACAGGTTGCTCAACCGCAGGCCCGTGGCCGTCCCGCGGCCGGCCGACACGTCGACGGTCTCCAGGGTGTAGGTGAAGGCCACCCGCCAGTTGTCGGCGAACTCGTAGCCCAGCGTGACGTTACCGCCGGTGGCCTTGCGCAGGAAGTTGATGTAGTCGAGCTGCGTGTTGAACAGCGACGTGGCCAGGTACCACTTCGTGTCCAGGAAGTAGGGCTCGATGAACTGCACGGAGAAGTACTGCCGCAGGCTGGAGAGCTGCGCCATGAGCGACAGCGTCTGGCCCCGACCGAAGAGGTTCTGCTGGGCGATCTGGGCCGTGATGATGAAGTTCTCCACCGAGGAGAAGCCGGCGCCGATCTGGAAAGTGCCGGTCTGGCGCTCCTTGACGGTCACGGAAATGATGGCCTTGTCGGGCGCCGAGCCGCGGCGCTCGGCGACCTCTACTTTTTCGAAGAAGCCCAGGCTGTTGACCCGCCGCTTGGAACGCTCGAGCCCCCGGCCGGAGTAGTAGTCGCCCTCGTAGATCCGCATCTGTCTGCGGATCACCTTGTCGCGGGTCTTGGAGTTGCCCTTGATCTCGATGCGCTCGATGTAGACCTTGTGGCCTTTCTGGATCTTGAAGTTCAGGTCGATGATCCGGGCCTCGGAGTCGATGTTCGTCTCCGGGATGACGTCCACGTAGGCGTACCCCCGGTCCTTGTACACGTCCTGGACCCGGAAGAGGCTCATGCCGAGCTTCTGCTTGTTGAACATCTCGCCGGTCTCAACCATCAGCAGCTCGCCCAGGACGCGGCTCTTGAGCAAAACGAGCAGCTCGGCCCTCACCTGCTCGCGAAGCGCATCGGGCCCGGACCGGTGCGGCTCGTCCTCCTCCCAGACCCCGCGCTCGATCCGGCTCTCCGCCTCCCGGGCCAGATCGCGCAGCACGGTCATCTTCAAGGCGCGGATCTCCGCCTCGCCGAGCCTCGCCGCCAGGGCGCGCTCGAGCTCCTCGGAAAGCACGATCGTCGCGGCCTTTTCGTCCAGGGCTGCCTCGATCTCTTTGAGGAGCATCTCGTCCTCGACCAGCAGGTCCCCGCCGAAGCCCAGCTTGCCAAAGCGGTATCGCTCCCCCTCCTCGATGGCGAAGGAGATGTAGAGGTGCTTGCGGTCCGGCGAGATCTCCACGACCGGCTCGGACACGCTCACGTTGAGATAACCGTTGTTGTAGTAGTACTCGCTCAGGCGCATCCGGTCGCGCTTGAGCGCGTCCTCCTTGTAGGTGCCCGAAGACGTCAGCCAGGAGAAGAAGCCTCCCTCGCGCGTCTCCATGATGTCGGCCAGGTCCTCCGACGGGATCTTCTCGTTGCCGATGAAGGTGATCCGCTTGACCGCGATCTTGGCGCGTTCCAGGATGACGAAGGTCAGCTTCACGTTGTTCGCGTCCTGGGTCGTGAGCTCGTAGTCGACGTCCGCCAGGAAGTAGCCCTTCTCGACGTAGAGGTCTTTGATCTTCTTGGCGTTCGCCTTGATCTTGAGCACATCCAGCACCGACAGCGGCTTGATGTCGATGACCTCTTCGATCTTGTCGGTGTCGATCTCCTCGTTGCCCCGGTATGCGATGCTGGCGATGGACGGCTTCTCGACCACGACGAAGACGAGTTCCTCGCCTTCCTCGCCCTTCTCGACCTCGGCCCGCACATCGGCGAAGAAGCCCAGGCCGAAGATCGCCTTGATGTCCCTGGCCACCTTGGCCGGATCCAGCTCCTCGCCCGGCTGGCTCGTGACGACCACCCGGACGGCGTCCGGCTCGACGCGCTTGTTCCCGCGGACCTTCACGGCCGACAAGGGCTCCGCCAGAGCCGGAGCGCAGAGCCACACCCCCCAGGCCATCAGGCAGCAAAGGAGGCTCGCGGGTCTCATCGTATCTCCTCGACATGGCCCTCGATCAGCCGCAGGCGCCGGTTCATGCGCTCTGCCAGCCGCGGGCTGTGGGTGACCACCAGCGTCGTCATCTCGAGCTGCCGGTTGAGCTCGAAGAGCAGTCCGTGAATCCCCTCGGCCGTCTTCTCGTCGAGATTGCCGGTCGGCTCGTCGGCCAGCAGCAGCTTGGGTCGGAGGATCAATGCCCGGGCGAGTGCCACGCGCTGCTGCTCTCCGCCGGACAGCTCCACCGGTCTGTGGTCCATGCGATCGGCCAACCCCACTTCGCGCAGGATCTCCGCCGCCCTGACCGCCGCCTCCTTTCGGGCCGTACGCTGGATCAGAGCGGGCATCATGGTGTTCTCCAGGGCCGTGAACTCGGGCAGCAGGTGGTGGAACTGGAACACGAAGCCGATCGTCCGGTTGCGGAAGGAGGCCAGCTCGTCCGGGGGCAGCCCCGCCGTGGGCTTGCCATCTATCGCGATCCGCCCGCGAGAAGGGCGATCCAGCGTGCCCAGGATGTGGAGCAGGGTGGACTTGCCCGCCCCCGACGGTCCCTCCACGGCCACCATCTCGCCGCGCTTCACGCTGAAGTCGACGCCGCGCAGCACGGGCACGCGTTTGCGCCCCAGGAAGAAGGTCTTGTGGAGGTCGGCGACCTCGACCAGCGCGTCCACGTCCCTCTCCTTCCTCAGTCGTACCGCAGCCCCTCGACGGGCCGGAGACGGGACGCCCGACGCGAGGGGTAGATGGTGGCCACGAAGCTGATGTGCAGCGCGATGCCCGCGATCAGCACGAACTCGACCGGATCCATGTTCACCGGCATCTTCTCGATGTAGTAGACCTCCGGATCGAGCTGGATGCCGTAGTTCTTCACCCAGATACAGGCCAACCAGCCCATCACGAGCCCCAGCAGCGTGCCGATCAGCCCGATGGTGATCCCCTCGACCATGAAGATCTTCATCACCCCGTCGCCGGTCGCGCCCATGGACTTGAGGATGGCGATCTCCTTGATCTTCTCCCAGACCAGCATGATCAGCGTGGAGATGATCCCGAAGGCCGAAACGAGGATGACGATGATCAGCACGATGAACATGCCGACTTTCTCGAGCTTCAGGGCCGAGAAGAGGTTCTTGTTCATCTGGTACCAGGTCCGCGTGAAGTAGGGGTAGCCCCCGATCGCCTCCAGGACCGACGCGGCGATGGGCTTGGCCTGATCGATGTCCTTGAAGCGCAGCGCGATCCCGGTCACGGCGTCGCCCATGCCGAAGAAGTCCTGGGAGGCCTCCAGCGTCACGTAGATGCTCTTGGCGTCGTACTCGTACATGCCCGTGTAGAAGACGCCCGCCACCCGAAAGGCCCTGGCCTTGGGCACGGGCCCGGTCGGGCCCAGCTCCTCGCTGAGCGGAGAGATGACATTCACCTGCTCTCCGACCCGGACCCTGAGGATCTTCTTGAGCTCCTTGCCGATCAGGATCCCGGGCAGCCGCTTTCTCGTGTGCTCGATGCGCAGCTGCCGGGGCATCGGCACCTCGGCCGCGTCGGGATCGTCCGCCGGCCCGAGTTGCCCATCCAGCCCGGCCTTCCCCTCGCTCCCCTCGCCGGGCAGGCGGGCAGGCCGCTCGCCGGCGCCGGACGCCGGAGGCATCGACTTGCGCAGGATCTCGTCCAGATAGGCGTCGATCCGGTCCGTGTCGGCGAGCAGATCGAGACTGCCTTCCTCGATGGTCATCTCGGTCACCGAGCTGGCCGTCTCGGGATCGATACCCTTGATGAAGACGCCGGCCAGGTTGTACTCGCTCGTGACCATGACCTCGTTGTAGACGAAAGGCGTGGCGGCCTCCACGCCTCGAACGGAGCGGATCTTGTCCATCAAGACCCGGTACTCGATGAAGTCGATCCCCTTCTTCTGCACGATGGCGTGGGCGTTGGTGCCGATGATCTTGTTCTTGAGGTCCATCTCGAAGCCGCTCATCACGCTCAGGACCACCATCAGGGCGGCCACGCCCAGGGCCACGCCGATGACCGAGATGCCGGTGATCATCTTGAAGCGCAGGTAGCGCAGGCCCACGTACATGGGGTAGACCAGCCCCCCGCCGCGCCACATGAAGACCACCAGGGCGCCCAGGTACACGGCCGCGAAGTGGGTCTCGAACTTGAGCAGCGCCTCGATCGCGCTGTCGAGCCCCAGCGAGCCCCAGTAGGTGAAGCCGACCCGCAGCGCCACGACGGTGCTTGCCAGAAAGCCCTCGATGCCGGGAAAGTAGCTGACCGTGAAAGCCAGCAGCACGCCGATGATCAGACCCTCGAGACCCACCAGGACGAAAGCCGGCGCCTGGCCGGCCGGATCGAGATCCGGCCACAGCTTCTCGATGAGCTGCTCGCCGCCGAGGAGAAGGGCCAGCGTCAGACCCATGCCGATGCCCGCGGCCAGGCAGAATGACTGGATGTCGCGACGTCTCTCCAAGTCGGCTCCTGCTCAGGCCTCGGGGCGCAGCAAGGGAAAGAGGATCACGTCGCGGATCGAGGCCGCCTCGGCCACGAGCATCACCAGCCGATCGATGCCGATGCCCTCGCCTGCCGCAGGGGGCATCCCATGCTCCAGGGCCAGGATGTAATCCTCGTCGAAAGGCATGGCCTCCTCGTCGCCCGCGGCTTTCTCCCGCATCTGCTGCTCGAACCGCTGCCGCTGGTCGTCGGGATCGTTGAGCTCCGAGAACGCGTTGGCCACCTCCCGGCCCGCGATGTAGAGCTCGAATCGATCGACCAGGTCCCCGCGGCCCTCTTTCTTGCGAGACAGCGGCGAGATCTCCAGGGGAAAATCGCACACGAAGGTCGGCTCGAGGAGCTCGGGCTCGACCAGCGCCTCGAACAGGGCCATCACCCGCTTGCCGAGCCCCCAGTCCGGCGGCAGCTCGACCGAGCGCTGCGCTGCGAGGCGGCCGACTTCCCGCTCGTCCCACAAGCGCTCCTCGTCGACGTCGAGCGCGGCGGCCAGGGCGGCGTGCACGCTCACCCGCCTGAAGGGCGGTCGCAGCTCGATCGGCCGGCCCTGGCAGGACAGGCGGCTCGAGCCGAGCAGATCGGAGACCAGGCCGCAGAGCATCTGCTCGCTCAGCTCCATCAGGTCGGTGTAGGTTGCATAGGCCTGATAGAACTCGAGCATGGTGAACTCTGGGTTGTGCTGGGTCGAGATGCCCTCGTTGCGAAAACAGCGATTGAGCTCGTAGACCCGCTCGAGCCCGCCCACCAGCAAGCGCTTCAAGTACAGCTCCGGAGCCACCCGCATGAAGAGATTCAGATCCAGCGCGTTGTGGTGAGTGACGAAAGGCCTGGCCGTGGCCCCGCCGGCCAGCACGCTCATCATCGGCGTCTCGACCTCGAGAAAGCCCCGCTGATCCAGGAAGTCGCGCAGGAACCGGATCGCGCGCGCGCGCAGCTCGAAGACCCTCCGGACCTCGGGGTTGGCGATCAGGTCCAGGTAGCGACGCCGGTAGCGGATCTCGACGTCCCGCAGCCCGTGCCACTTCTCGGGCAGGGGCCTGAGCGCCTTGGTCAGCAGGCGGAGCTGCTCGGCCAGGATGCTCAGCTCGCCGGTGCGGGTGCGCATCGGTCTGCCGACCACCCCCACGATGTCGCCCACCTCGACGCACTGCTTGAAGATCGCAAACGAGGCCTCGTCCAGCCGCTCCTTCTGGACGAAGACCTGGAGCTTGCCGCTGCGATCCTGGAGGGCGAAGAAGGCCGCCTTGCCGAACGAGCGCAGCGCGGTGATCCGGCCGGCCAGGCAATGGCGCTGCTCGACGCCCTCGAGCGCCTGCGCGTCCTTCTCGGCGTAGGCCGCGTGGACCTGGGCAGTCAGATCCCGGGGCGTGAAGTCGTTGGCGTAGGGATTGACGCCCGCCTCGCGCAGCCGGTCTAGCTTGCGTCTTCTCTGCTGGCTCTGCTCGTCCATTTCCGATCAGATAAGTTATCGATTAAAATACACTTTTTGCCATCGACAGGACACCGCACGATAGCCCATTTCCTCCTCGGGGGTCAAGCAAAAAGCCGGTCGCGCGCCCGCGCGCAAGGGGATCGCAGGAGCGTAACATCCGGTCGTCGGAAAGGATTCCGCGGGCCGGCTCAGTCGTAGCGCAGCCCCTCGACCGGTGTCAGCCGCGAGGCGCGCCGGGAAGGATAGATCGTGGCGATGAAGCTGATGTGCAGGGCCACGCCTGCGATCAGCGCGAACTCGTAAGGATTCATCTGGACCGGCATCCGCTCGATGAAGTAGACCTCGGGATCGAGCTGGATGCCGTAGCGGCTGATGAGCACACACACGAGCAAGCCCATCAGGACCCCGAGGATCGTGCCCACCAGGCCGATGGTCAGCCCCTCGAACATGAAGATCTTCATCACCCCGTCGCCGGTCGCGCCCATGGACTTGAGGAT
>JAFGRB010000194.1 GCA_016935365.1 Deltaproteobacteria bacterium | reverse complement strand
GGGAGGGGCCGGGCGAAGCCCGGGGGAGGGGGACGCGTCTGAGCCTCAACATCTTGGTCCCCACTGGATCGGTCGAACCTCTTTGGGTCACACGGCCAAAGGCCGTGGTATTCGCTCGCAATCAAGGAGCTGTGCCGAAAGCCGAGCGGAGGCGACGAGGTGGCGTACCCACCAGCTCGGCCGCCACCCCGGCATGATCCGAGATCCAGCGCCTCCGGCCGTCGGGAAAGCGGGCCCGGGCGGCCTGAGAGGCGCCGAGGCGCTGCGCGGCGCGCACCTGGAAGAACTCGCGGGAGGCCAGGATCAGATCCACCCGGACCCGCAGCCCGGAGCGGCGCCGGGTCAGGGGCTTGGCCTGGCAGCAGGTGCCGCCCGGGCCCCTGCCGGCCGCGGGCCAGGCGTCGGTCAGGCCGTGCCTCGCAAAGGCCCGCCGCAGCCAGGCCAGGCGATCCGGGTCGAGGTTGAAGTCGCCGGCCACCACGGTCGGCAGGTCGCCGCGCGACACCATGGCCAGGAGCTCTCCGACCTGGGCCCGCTTGATCTTCGGGTCCAGGTCCAGGTGCACGTCCAGCACCCGGAAGCGCCGCCCGCCGCGCTCGAGCACGGCCGCGGCCCAGCCGCGCCGAAAGGCGAAGCGAAAGCCCCTCCAGCGAAGCTCGCGCTGGGCGGCGAAGCGGCCGGACCTGGACTCGACGACCCGGATCTGCTCGGAGATCAGGATCGCGTTCCGGTCGGTGAGCCGGATCCGGCCGCGGCGCAGGGACGGCACCCGGAGGTCCTCGTTCTCGCCCACGGCCGCGACCCGGTAGGCGAGCCCGCGGCCTCTCAGCGCGGTTTTCAGGATGGCCAGGAAGTCCTGCTTCGCGACGAAGGTGCCCAGGGCTCTCGCGTCGAAGGCCGGCCCGGCCGCCCGGCGCCACAGGGCCACCTCCTGCAGGCAGATCACGTCCGGCCTGCGGGCATCGATCTCCCGGGCCAGCGCCAGGGCCCGTACCCGGAAGTCGTTCTCGGCCACCTGGGCGAAGAGCCGATCCACGGTCTGGGGCAGGGTCCAGATCGACCTGTACTCCTTGCGGGCGTCTGCAAAGTGGACCCCCACGAAGAGGTTCCAGGTCATCACATTCAATCGATGTTCGACCTGCCCGGCCCGGCCAGGAGCAGAGCCGAGGATCAGCACGGTGACAAGACCGTGCAGAGCACGCATTTGGTACAGGGCTCACCTCCGGATCGCAGGCGGAGCAAGTTCCGCGCCAAAGAAGAAAACAGCGCCGGGAAAGACACTTGGAGCAGGCGAGGGCCAGGGCCTGTGGGCCCATGGCACGCGCGGGTGTGTCCCGCCTGAGCCGGTTTCATTTTGGATGCCCGCAGCGCCGGGTTATACTCCCCGAGGCGACACTGCCCACAAGGAGCTGAACCCGAGATGCATACGCGAAACAGCCTGATCCTGACCGCACTGCTCGTCCTGCTCGCCGCCCCCGTCCGGGCCGGCGAGCAGAAGAGCGACGCGATGCTCGAGGCCCTCGAGACCGAGGTCTCCCGGGCCATGTCGGCCCTCGGCAAGACCGACTCGCCGCCCTACTTCCTGGCCGTGGAGGTCACCGAGGCGCAGGCGATCCACATCATCGGCGAGGAGGGCGGCCTGCAGGGCTACTCGCCCGTCAAGTACCGCTGGGTGGACGTGGACATCCGGCTCGGCTCGCCGGAGCTCGACTCCACCCACGCGCTCAGGGCCGGCTTCGAGGGCGGCATGCGGGGCGGCCGCAACATCCCGCTGGGCGACGATCCGCTCGTGCTCCGGCAGCAGATCTGGCGCGAGATCGAGAGCCGCTACATGAAGGCCAAGGACCGCTGGGCCCAGGTGGAGAGCGAGCGCCAGGTCCTGGTGGCCGAGAACGCGGCCGAGGACCTGGCGAAGGTCGAGCCCGCAAAGGACATCGGCCCCGCAGCCGAGCTCGGCGTGGACCGGGCGCGCTGGGAGGACGAGATCCGCAAGGCCTCGGCCGAGCTCGCCAAGAGCGAGATCGTCTTCGACGGCTCGGTGCAGCTGATGGCTGACACGGTCAACCGCTGGTTCGTGAGCTCCGAGGGCACCCGCCTGCGGCACGCCGAGACGCGCTTCCGGCTGGGCGCCTTCGTCGACACCATGGCGGCAGACGGCGAGAAGCTCACCCTGCACAGGTTCTACGAGGGCGCGAGCCAGGACGAGCTGCCCGACACCGAGACCCTGTGCAGATCCGTGCGCGAGCTCGAGCAGCAGCTCCAGGCCCTGCGCGCGGCCCCGCCCCAGGAGCCCTACTCCGGGCCGGCCATCCTGAGCGGCAAGGCCGCGGCGGTCTTCTTCCACGAGATCCTCGGCCACCGCCTGGAGGGCCATCGCCTCAAGCAGATCACCGACGCCCAGACCTTCCGGGACATGCTGGGCAAGCCCATCCTGCCGGAGTTCCTGACCGTCACCGACGAGCCCGACCGAGCGCGCTACGGCGATAGCTTCCTCTTCGGCCACTACCGCTACGACAACCAGGGCGTGCCCGGCGAGAAGGTGGTCCTGGTCAAGGACGGCGTGCTCGAGCGCTTCCTCGAGAGCCGCTCGACCGAGCGCAAGGGTGGGCGGTCCAACGGTCACGGCCGGCGGCAGTACGGCCGCGACGCGGTGACCCGACAGGGCAATCTGATCATCTCCGCCTCCCGCAGCGTACCCGACGCCGAGCTGCGAAAGACCTTCCGGGCCCAGCTCGCCAAGCAGGGGCTGGACTACGGTCTGTACATCGACGAGATCCACGGCGGCTTCACCTTCACCGGCCGGACCCTGCCGAACGCATTCGACGTCAAGGCGGTCGTCAGCTACCGGGTCTTTGCAGACGGGCGGCCCGACGAGCTGGTGCGCGGTGTGGATCTGATCGGCACGCCGCTGGTCACCTTCTCGCGCATCGTCGCGACCAGCGACCAGCCCCAGATCTTCAACGGCTTCTGCGGCGCCGAGAGCGGCAGCGTGCCGGTCTCGGCCGTCTCGCCCGCGCTGCTGGTCAGCCAGATCGAGACCCAGCGCAAGTTCAAGGGCCAGCAGATGCCGCCGCTGCTCCCCCCGCCCGGCAGCGCCAGCGAGGAGGTGGCGCCATGAACCGCGCAGCGTGCCCGTGCGCCGCGGCGGCGCTGGTCCTGCTCCTCGCCGCACCCGCGCCGGCCGGCGATCCGCCCGGCCACAGCCCGGTGCTGCTGGAGTCGCTCCAGCGCTGGGCCAAGCGCTCCCTGGAGCAGCTCTCCTTGCACGGCGCCATGCGGCCGTCCCGGACGGTCTATGCCTGCGCAGACGAGGACGAGTACTACGCCGACGCCTTCTTCGGCTCCCTGCAGACCGAGTACGGCACCCGCTCCCGCCCCACCCGCCTGGAGGTCGTGATCGGCGACGACCGATGCAACTCCAGCCGGTTCTCCGGGGGCCCGGGCAGCGTCATCGGCAGGCCCCGGCTGGTGATCGACGACGTCCCGCTGGCCCTGGATCGCGACCTGTGGATCGCCTCGGACTTCGCCTACAAGTCGGCCGTGGCCACCTGGCAGGTCAAGAAGGCCGCCCAGGCCGACCTCAAGGACGAGGACGCGCCGCCCGACTGGAGCCCGGCGCCGCCGGTCGACCGCATCTTCCCCGAGCCGCCCGCAAAAATCGATCGCGACAAGCTGCGCGCCTTCGCGGTCACGGCCTCGGCCCGGCTGAAGAAAGTCGCCGGCCTGCGCACGGGCGCAGTGCAGGTGAGGGCCTCGAGCGGCCGCTACTACCTGGTCAGCTCGAAGGGCACGCGCTTGATCCAGCCCGAGGGCTTCGCGGTCGTCTTCGCCCTGGCCGACGTGCTGCGCGACGACGGCGTCCGGATCCGCGATCAGCGCCAGTGGGTCGCCCGCAGCGCGGCCGACTTGCCGCCCCTCGATCGGGTGGTGAGCGAGGTGGAGGCCATGGGCCGCTCGGTGGTCGAGCGGGCCAGGGCCGAGGCGGTCGACTACTACGAGGGGCCGGTCCTGTTCGAGGGCCGGGCCGCGGCCGACTTCTTCCGCTACCTGGTGCCGCCCGAGATCTGCGGCACCCCGGCCACGCCCAGCCCGCAGCGCACCTACCAGGAGCTCAACCGCAGCGGCCCCCGCCTGGGGCGCAGGCTGCTTCCGCGCGGCTGGTCGGTGATCGACGATCCCGGCATCGAGCTCAAGGGCCTGGCCGGCGGCTACCGCTTCGACCGCGAGGGCGTCGCCGGCGGGAGAGTCACCGTGGTCCGGGACGGCTACGTCCGCGATCTGCTCATGTCCCGCGTCCCGCGCAAGGAGATCCAGCGCTCGAACGGCCACGCCCGCGGCCCGGTACAGGGCAGCTGGGAGGCGCGCCCGTCCATCTGGAAGGTCGTCCCGGCCCGGCGGGACAGCGCGAAGTCCATCCAGCAGAAGATCCGGAGGGCCCTGCGAGCCGCCAAGCTCGAACGCTACCTGGTCGTCCGGGCGCTGGAGCACGGCCGCAGCGGCAGCCTGCCGCGGCCCACCGAGGCCGTCTGGCGCGACGCCCGGGGCAAGGAGAAGCCGGTGCTCAGCCTCGATTTCCAGAACGTCGACCGCAGGACGCTCCGCGACGTCATCGCCGCGGCCGGCAAGGACCAGGTCCGGCCCTACCTCGCCCCCGACTATCCCAAGAGCACGCCCTCCGGCCACCGCGGGCTCCCGGCCGTGCTCATCGCGCCCAGGCAGATCCTGGTGGGCGAGATGGAGGCGGTCTTTCCCGGGCCCGACGACAAGCCGCACGTCTACGCCCCGCCCATGGGGGACTGCCGAAAAAAGGACTGCGCCCCATGAAAGATGGACTCGTAAAAAGTCCATCAACGGCCGGCGCTGACAGGCGCCGGCCGCCAAGAGGGGGTGGAACCACTTGAATTCATTTCAAGTGGCGGGGGAGGGAAGGTCCCTCCCCCGCCGAGCAAAGTCGCGAAGCGACTTTTTGCGAGGTCATCATGAAAGAGTGCGACCAGAAGAAGAACCTGGCCCGCTGCAACTGCACCTACGAGCCCTGCAGCCGCAAGGGCATCTGCTGCGAGTGCATCAAGTACCACCTCCGAAGCGGCGAGCTGCCCGCCTGCTGCTTCCCGGACGACGTGGAGGTGACCTTCGATCGCTCCTTCCGGCGCTTCGCCGAGCTCGTCCAGTCGGGCCGGCGCTGGTGGTGAAGACGGCCATGCTGCGCGCCTGCCTGCGGACGATCCCGGTCCTGGCCACGCTGGCGCTCGCCGCCTGCGGCTCGGGCGACGCTTGCGGCGACTGCGACGATGGAGACCCGTGCACGCTGGACCGCTGCGACGGGAAGTGCGAGCACGTGGCCATTTCGGAGTGCGCAGACGGCGATGGTTGCTGCCCGGCCGACTGCACGCCGGAGCAAGACGCCGACTGCTCGGAGCAAGTCGACTGCGGCTTCGACCCGGAGCTCAGCTACTCCTTTCGAGGCGAGATCCAGCAGCTGCTCAGCGAGGACGGCCGCGACTGCGTCTGGCTGCACCGGCGTGACGACTGCCCGGAAGGCTGGATCTGCATGGCCGTGCCGTACACCGTGCTGGCCGCGCGCATCGGCCACGACGGCCGGGTCGTCTCGATCGAGGACAGCGAGAAGTTCATCTGGCAGAGCACCCACCACAACTGGGAAGACGTCATGCTGGCCTTCGGCGAGGAGCAGCTCTACCGCCTCGAGGTCCACGCCTCGAACGAGATCACCTACCTCCTGAGCGGCATGACCCTGGACGGCCAGGAGCTTCTCTGGGGACCCGAGACCCTGCTGCCCAACAACCGATGAGGAGCGCTGCCGTACCGTTTGATCTCCGGGCGGCTTGATCGCATCGTCCCGGCATGCGATAAGAGGAGCGATCTTCACCGAGCGGGAGGAGCCCATGAACCACAGTCGGTGGTATCTCTTGTTGGCAGTCGCCGCGCTGGCCTTGCCCGGCTGTCGCGGCGCCTGGTACGAGGCCTACGGGATCGAGTCGGAGGCCGAGCTCCGCTCGCCCGACAAGATCCCCGAGATCCTGAAAGCCCTGGAGGACGGCTGGTGCGACGAGGCCACCGGCGCCATCGGGCGGATGCGCTCCAAGGCGGCCGAATACCTGCCCGACTTGATGGAGAGCGGCGCCATCGGGGACTGCTACCAGGCCACCATACGCGTCGCGCGGCGCATCGCGCCGGACTCGCCCGCGCTGCTCAAGGGTATGCTCGTCTTCGGCCAGAAGGAACGCTGCGAGGCGCTCGACGACCTGGCCAAGTCCGGCACCAAGATCGCCTCGATGGCCCCCGAGCTGAGGGCCATGGTCGACGGCGGCAAGTGCTTCCTCGAAGCCCTCGAGGCACTGCACGCGGCCACACCGGACTCGGCCGATCTGCTGGAAGCCGATCTGTGCGCCCTGCAGCGCATCGACGTCGGCACGCTCAGCACCCTGCGCTCCCTCTCCTCCCAGTCATCCCAGCTCGACGAGAAGTACGTGCCGGTGCTCTCGAAGTTCTTCGTCAAGCACGGCGAGCAGGTCCTGCCGGGCCTCGTCAAGCTGATCGGCCACGAGCGCTGGGAGGTCCGCTACTGCGCCATCCGCATGGTCGCCCACATCGGCAAGGTGGACTCCAACCTGGTGGCCGCCCTGGAGCGGGCCAAGAGCGACTCCGAAGAGGACGTCCAGCAGGCGGCCGCCGAGGCGCTGCGCAAGGCCAAGTTCATTACCCTCTCGGGCGGCAAGCCGGTCGTGGCCGTGCTGGATGTCGGCGATCCGGCCGGCAAGCTCGACAAGAGCCAGCTCGAGCAGCTGACCGACTACCTCACGGCCCAGGTGGCCGAGAAGACCGGCTTCCAGGTCGTGCCCCGCGATCAGATCCGCGACAAGCTCGGATCGCTCAAGCGGGAGTCCTTCAAGGAAGGCTTCGACGAGGCGGCCCAGCTCGAGATCGGCCGCGCCCTGGCCGCCAAGAAGTCGCTCACCGCCAGGGTCATCTGGATGAAGGGCAAGTGCGCCATCACGGCCGTGGTGATGGACATCGAGAAGGAGACATCCGAGAACGCCACCACCGTGGACACGGCCTGCAGCATCGACGCGCTGACCGAGGGGATGAAGAAGCTGGCCCAGAACCTGGCCGACAAGAACCTCTAGCCGACGGCCGTCAGCGGCGGTTGAGAATCATGAGCAGCCGCAGCACGTACCAGAACATCAGCGCCACGGCGGCGAAGAGCGCCAGCGACGCGGCCACGTGCTGGTCGGGCCGGTAGTGCTTCATGACGGCAGAGGTGTAGTAGAGGATGTAGCCCGCGGCCAGCGCGATCATGGCCGCCGAGAACAGCACGCCCAGATCGAAGCCGAACAGGATGGCCACCACGATGATGCCCAGGGCCACGAAGCCGCCCACCGTCAGAATGGTCCGCAGGAAGGAGAAGTCCTTGCGGGTGATGAAGACCGTGGCGGTCAGACCCACGAAGAGCGCCAGCGTCAGCCAGATGGCGGTCGGCAGCACATCGGGCGAGGTGAAGTGGGCCGCGATGTAGAGCAGCGGCAGGAAAAGCACGGCCTCGGCGACCACGTAGACGGCCAGGCCCAGGTACTGCAGGCCCACCGAAAGGTCCGACCGCGCCCAGCGGTCGGCCACGTAGCCCACCACCATGAACAGGCCCAGCACGATGAGCCAGCTGTAGCCCCCGACCATGGAGTAGACCAGCGACTCGGTCGTCTCCGCCAGCGGACCGAAGAACAGCAGCTCCAGCCCGGCGAACGCGGCCACGGCCAGGGCCAGGTGCAGGTACGTCCGCCGGATGAAGGCGCTTCGCGCGTCCGAGGGCGCCAGCGCCACCGCGTAGGAAGGAATGCTGAGTTCGTTTATCGCCATCGGTTCCTCCTTGTGATCGCGTCTCGATCCCGCAGTCTGTCACGCCTCTGTCTCGCCCGCAAGCAACACGAGGCCATACCCAGGATCGCGAGCCACAGAAACGCCGCCGGCCTGCCGGCTGCTTCGCAGCTGCAGCCGCCTTCCTCGCATTCGGCGTCGTCGCCGTCGACCAACCCATCGCAGTCGTTGTCCACCCCGTCCCTGCAGGCGGCCTCACCGGGCGGTCCTTCGGCCGCTGCGTGGTGGACGTCGGGGTCGTCCGGCGCGCAGTCGCTGGAGTCGGGATCGCCGTCCGCGTCTCGGTCGCAGACCCCGCACAGCCCATCGTCGCGGCAACAGCCCGTCTCGCAACCAGCCGTGGCGCAGTCCTCGAGCACCTCGATCACGACGAGCGCCCGTGACGCGCGCCCGGTAGGATCCACTGCCCTGGCCACGATGGGCAGGCGCCCGGGCCGCTGCACGTCGATGACCAGCTCACGCGCCGGGTCGAGCGGATAGTCGTCGATCCGATCGTAGCCCACGTCCCAGGCCACGAGCACCTCCGAAGCGTTCCCGTCCGGATCCGTGACCTCGGCCAGCACGCGCACCTGACGACCGGCCACTGCCGGCTGAGGCGCGCTGAGCGCGAGCCCGGGGGGCTCTCCATCGGGTATCGCCTGCCCCAGAATGGCCGCAGCCGGCCGCAGCTTGCCGTGGCCGTAGGACTCGTTGGGCACCGCGCCCGTGAAGAAGTCGGCCCCGGCCGAATCGAACAGCGCCTGTGCAATCCCCGCCGGCTGCTTTTCGTCGAAGGCGTCCGCCACCAGCACCGCCGCACCGGCCGCGTGGGGCAAGGCTCCGCTTGTGCCCCCGAAGGCCCCATAGCGGCCGTGCTGGGTTCCATCCGATTCTGGCGTGAACGGATCGTCGGGCGCCGAGATGTCCACGACTTGCTCGCCGTCGATGCGCGGGCCCATGCCAGAGTAGACCCGTCGCTCGCCGATCGCCCCCCAGCCGATGGAGGACAGGTCGTGCCGGCCTCCGTATGCGGCCACGCCGATGGCCTCGTCCGCCGTGGCGGGGTTGAGGGCCGAGCCGCGATCCGTGTTGGCATCGAGCCAGGACACACCTTTGCCCCAGCCAGACGCGCTGTCGAAGAGAATGCCGCGCAGGCTGTCCATACCCGCGCGGGCCTGGATCTCGAGTGCCAGTGTCGTCTCGGGCAAGCTGCTCCCGCTCTCGGGCAGCAGCTCCATCAGGACCCGCGCATGGCCCCGCGAGGTGGTCTCGCTCCAGGCATGGAGCAAGAACCCCCCGCCGCTCCCCTCGAAGTAGCCCTGCCCGATCTCGATCCGCTCCTCTCCGGCCGTCAAGGCCAGATCCGCGTCTGCGCGATCGCCGGTCCACATCAAGTTCAGGTATGCGACCTCGTAGCTGAACATGCCCATCCCGTCGGTGGACAGGCGCACGCTGTGCGTACCCGCCTCGAGCGGCGCGATCTCCATGCAGTGATCCGAGCCGGCCAGGTTGCCGACCGCCGCCAGCTGGACCACGTCCGATGCCGCGTCCGAGATGGCGGACTCGAGATTGGACGATCCGTCCTGCAGATCGGTGGGCAGGTCATACTCGTGAAAGCTCACACGCGCGCCCACGTTGCGGGCGAAGGCGATCCCGGAGATCAAGTCCTCGGCGTGCACCAGCAAGAGATCCGCTCCGGGCGCCACCCCCGTGTATCGCCTCAGACCCGGCCATCCTCCCGCGGCGATGCCGATCGCGCCGGTGCCGTGGCCTGGACCGTCGTTCCAGGCCGGGTAGCTGGCCAGGTCCATTCCTCGCCAGTACACGTGAAAGGGCAGGCCATTGGCCTCGATGTATACGGCGCGGACCTTGGAGCTGCCCAGCCGCACGAGCCGCTCGCCGAGATCCACGCGCCCGTTGCCGTCCACATCATCTCCGACGAATATCGGCTCACCGAAGGCCGGATCGCTGTCGCCGAACCCTTCATCCGCACCAAAGTCACGCCTCCCATCGCCGTCGAGATCGACGTACAACCAGTCCACGTCGGGCTGGTAACCCGGTTCGGCGAAGTCCATCTCGCCCGTGTAACCATCATTGCGTACGCCCTCGAGCAGCACGAGTGTCGATTCGAACTCGCCGTCTCCGTCCAGATCGATTCGGTCGCCAGCGCCCGCCTCTCCGTCCTGGTCGCGGTCCTCGAAGTCCACCACCCCGGCGTCCGGCCGGAAGAAGTCGGGGTGGAAGATGTCCCAGCTGCCCTCGTGATCGGATAGCAGCACGCCCTCGCCGTTCACGCCCGGGCCGAGCACTGGAGGCGGAGACCAGGCTTCGGGCGCTCCGATCTCGGCCGCTGTCCGGTCGAGTGGCGCGATGCGCACGAGCGGTACGGCCGGCTCGAGTCGCTCCACTCCCTCGACAGCAGCCAGCGCTCCGAGCCGATCCGGCCGGACATGCACGCTGAGCACACGGCCGACCGCGGCGAGCGTACCGTCGATATGCACCGGCTTCGCTCCCGCTGCCTCGAGCCTCGCCATCAGCTCGGGCCCGACCGGGGAGGAAAACCGCACGCTCACCCGCAGCTCGCCGCCGACTGTGATCCGCTTCTTCACCCGCTCCGATGGATGAAGCAGCAAGGGCGATATCTCGCCCGCGCGACCCACCGGAGCCAGCAAGAGGACCGCCAGACCGGAAAGCCAAAACGATCGCATGCCCGCCTCCAGCTCCCGCATGCGCCTATCGGAAGTTGACCAGCCCGGCCTTGACCAGGTACTGGAAGGCGCGCAGCGCCTCGACTTCCCGCAGGGGGCTCACCATGACGATCGAGCGCAGGCTGCGCTTGCCGTCGATCCGGCTCAAGAGGTAGCGCTCGACCGGCCCCAGCCCGGTGTCGGTCGAGCTGCTCGCATCCTCGGTCAGCATGGGGACGCGCTTGCTGTGCAGCCACTCCCGCTTGAGCTCCTGGCCCAGCTTCCGCTCCACCGTCTCGTACATCTCGCACAGGCGCACGTCATAGGGGAAGCTCGCCAGGCCGCGGGCCAGGACGGACAGCGCCCGGTCATAATGCTGGCCCTGCAGGGCCGAGTGGGCCGCACTCAGGAAGTGCTCCGCGGACTGGTTGGCCTCGGCGTCCGGGGCGGTGTCGTCGGCGAGCTCGCGCTTGTCGACCTCCAGCCAGCCGCGCTGCACCATGTCGTGCAAGGTGCGCAGCACGCAGAACTCGAGCTTGTGAAAGCGGAGGATGATGTCCGCCACCGGCAGGCCGTCGCGAACGGACTGGACCATCGCGCCCTCGTAGGACTTCGGATCGAGCTCTTCCGGCAGATCCTCGGAGATCCGCAGCCGGCAGCCGTTGTGCGGGATCAGCTCGCGGATCTTTCCGTAGAGCGCCTTGCGCCCCAGACCCTCCTGGTGGAGCGCTTTGAGGTCCAGGGCCACGGCCACCTCGGACGCCCAGCGGCTCTCCACGCCCTGCTCGAAGTTGAAGATGCCGTGATCCCACAGAAAGATGTCCAGGAAGGTCTCGGCGACCTTCATCTTCAAAGCCCGCAGCACCTGCTCTTCGCTCAGCAGGCCCTGGGAGACCAGGATCCGTCCCACCAGCGCCTTCTCCTTCTCCTGGGCGTCGAAGGCCGCCTGGAGCTGATCCTCACTGACCCAGCCGAAGCCGATCAGCAGCTGGCCGAGGTACTCGCGCGGATCGGTCGACGAGGCATTGACCGCCTTGCCCTCGTCGACGGTGACGCTCTTGCTGGTGCCGGCGTGGCGGTAGGTGAGCACACCGCTGCGCGGCTTGGCCCTGAGCCAGCAGACGAGCTCGTCTGCATCCATGGTGTCCAGCGTGCCCTGCAGCCCCATGGGTCTCGCCTCCAAGAACAAGCTAGCACCCGAACCCGTGCCGCGCAATCCATCGGCGCAATCGGCCCAGCCGGATCCGGGAGTCTCGGTATCTCGCTACCTCGGTATACTGCGACTGGCACCTCGCACAGACCCGTGCTATGATCTCCTTGCCGATGCGCATCTGCCCTGAGTGCCACCAGCGCTACCCCGACGCGCTGTCCCACTGCCCGCGGGATGGGAGCCTATTGCAGGAGCTGGATACGCGCAGCTCCGAGAGCCAGCCCGGCGAGGATCAAGCTGCTGCGGCGCTGCCCGCGGACTACGATCTCGACAACCGCGTGGTGGGGCCGTACCGGCTGGAGGAGGTGCTGGCCGAGGGCGGCATGGGGGTCATCTTCCAGGCGGAGCACATCCGCCTGGGGCGCAAGGTGGCCCTCAAGATGCTGCGGCCCGAGTACGCTACCAATCGGACCGCCATCGCGCGCTTCTTCCGCGAGGCGCGCGCGGTCAACGCCATCCACCACGAGCACATCATCGAGATCACCGACTTCATCGAGGAAGCCGAGGGCGACAACTACTACGTCATGGAGCTGCTGGAGGGCAAGAGCCTCAAGGAGCTTCTCGCCAGCACCGGCGCGCTGCCGGTTCCGCGCGCGCTGAGCATCGGTCTGCAGATCGCCGACGCCCTCCAGGCCGTCCACGAGGCGGGCATCGTCCACCGCGACCTCAAGCCCAGCAACGTCTTTCTGATCCACCGCTACGACAACCCGGACTACGTCAAGCTGCTGGACTTCGGCGTGGCCAAGGTCCTGGATCAACCCGAGGACGACATCCACCGGACGGTCGACGGCACCGTCTTGGGCACGGCCGCCTACATGTCGCCGGAGCAGGCCATGGGCCGGCCGGTGGACGCGCGCACCGACATCTACTCCCTGGGCGTCGTGATCTTCGAGATGCTGACCGGCCAGCTGCCCATCGATGGAGACAACTTCAGCGAGATCATCTCCCGCAAGCTGAGCCAGGAGCCGCTTCGACCCTCGCAGCTGCCCGGGCCTGGATCGCGCGTCCCGGACACGCTCGAGAAAATCCTGATGCAGTGCCTGATGCGCGATCCGAGCGCGCGTTTCGCGAGCATGGCCGAGCTCAACTTCGCGTTGAGGCGCGTCGGGCGCGCAGGCTCGGTGATCATCGAGCCGCGGGCGAGCTCCGCGCCGGCCAAGCGGCGACGTTCTCTCCTGTTGCCGGGCCTGCTGACGTTCGCGCTGGCGCTCGCCCTGGCCCTGATGGCCGGTATCTTCTTTCTGCAGGCGCCGGATCCGCCGCCCGCCGATCCGCGACCTCCCGAGCCGGACAGAGCGGCGGCCGAGCCGAAGCCCGACCGCGCGACGGTCGAGGATCCCGCCGACAGGCAGGCCGAGACGCAAGCCGCGCGGGTGGACATCCGCTTCGAGTCCCGGCCACCGGGCGCCGCGGTCTACAGGCAGGGCGAGACCAGCCCTCTGGGGATCACGCCCGTGACGCTGTCGTTCGAGCAGAGAGCCGAATCCGCGGCCTTCGAGCTGCGCCTGGCCGACCACCGGAGCGTGCAGCGGGAGATCTCGCTGGCCGAGAGCTCGTCGGTGTCGATCCGCATGCCCAGACACAGACCCCCGGTCGACAAGAAGAAGAAAAAGAAAAAACAGACATCCGGCAAGAAGCCACCGCTCGCCCGCGGCGATCCGGCCCTCGACCGGGGCGGCACCGTCGATCCCTTCTCGGACTGAGCTCGAACCCTACTTCGCCTTCTTCTGCACCCCGGGCGTCTTCTTCTCGACCTGCGGGCAGGCTTTCTGGACCTTGGCCCCGAAGCAGACCTTCTCGAGGTTGTCCTTGCAGAGCTGGGCCCCCACGCCCTTGACCTGCATGAGCGTCTTCCAGTTGCGGAATTCCCAGCGCGGCTTTCCAGCGCGGGTGGCCTTGGAGCGCATCTTCTTGCGGTAGTCGACGATCCGCTTGGCGAGCGCCGGACCGACGCCGTCGAGCTTCTGGAGCTGCTTGGCCATGGCCGTCTCCACGTCGATGCAGCGCGCCTCGTCTCCAGCCGCAGCCGGCTCCAGGGTGCACGCCATCAGTGCGACGACCGCCAGGCCGGCGGCCAGCAAATAGGACCTCTTCATGGAGATCACCTCCTGCAAGGTTCCAGGACGACCAGACCGTACTGCTCCAGGACGAGGTAGATGCGTCCCGCGTCCACGTCCGCCATCACGACATCCAACGACATGAGCACGTCCATCAGCGATTCGTCCTCGTTGGCCAGACCGCCTTCCTCGTCCTCGGGCCACCGCGAGCGGGGCTGTCCATAGCCCAGGTCCACGATCTGGAAGTCGCCCCCTCCCCAGACGAAGAGCATCTGTCCCGCGCCGGCCAATCCGTCCGGCTCGAAGGCGATCTCGAATTCCGCCACCCGGCGCGGCGCGCGCGGCTGGCTCAGATCGTAGAGCACGAGCCCTCCATCCGTCTTGACCACGAGCTTGCTGCCGACGATCTCGATATCCTGCCACTCGTGACTGCCATCGGACTGCACCCGGCCGACGATGCGCGGCCCGCCCTGCGTCTGCTCGACCACCAGCAGCTCCTGCTCCTCCAGGTCGGCCAGGTAGTAGGCCAGATGGCCGTACGCTCGGACTCGCCGCGTGGCGATCCCCGAGCCCTCACCGGGCACGCCGCGCGGCCGTCCCAGCCTGCAGCCCGGGCCGACATCCAGGATCCGGATCGCGCCACCGCTGAGCCACAACGAGCGGCCGCTCGCGTCGGCGCCCGACACCGCGCCTTCGATCGTGATCGCGTCCTTCATCCTCTGCCGGGGCCCGAAGCAGGCGAGCCGGGTATGCTCTTCGTCCTCGCCGCGCAAGAGCACGACGCTGCTGCCCGCGTACACGCCCGCATCCGTCTCCGACTGCTCGGCGTGGCCGGCGATCCGCATCCGGCGAGGATCAGCCACGTCGAGCACCAGCATCCCATCCGAGGCGCACAGCCAGGCCTTCCCGCGCTCGACGTCCAGGCGCTGGTACTCCACGCCGCTGTCCGGACCCGGCAGGTCCAGCCAACCCAGGACCCGCAGCCCCGGAGGGTGGCAGGTCGGGCCCACCGGAACCGAGTCGGTCTCCACGTCGGGCCCGCTCAGGTTCCGCAGGCCGCATTCCTGGTAGCTGTCGTTGTCGAAGCACAGCCGCTCGCGCGTCTTCGATACGCTGCCCTGCTCATGGAGCTCCGCGTTCACGATCAAGTCTCGAAGCCCCGAGCTCCTGTGGTTCGAGAGCCCGAGCTCCGCCCGTCGCTCAGCGGAGCGGAGCTCGATCTCCCCGAGGCCGTGCAGGCTGCCGCTGTGACCACCCTGCGGATCGCGTTCCAGCTGGATCGCGAAGACGTGCAAGCTCTCATAGAGCCCACCGCCTTCCTCGGGCGAGGCCCTCGATCGCAGCAGCACGGCCAGGCCGTCGGCCTCGTCCCGCAGGTGCAGGGCGTGCAGCTCGACCTGCGGGCTGCCCGCCTGGCCAGCCGGATAGGAGCGCTGCATCTCGCATATTTCCTCGCGGCAGATCACCTCGATCCCGCCCGGGCGCTCGCGCAGCACAACCAGCTCCGGCTCCCACTCCACGGCGCCGCCGTCCTCGATCACCCGGGTCACGAGCAGCGCCACCATCGGATCGAGATCGCGCACCGCTTGATCGCCGCTCTGGTCCAGGCCGATGAAACGACCGCCCAGCCCCTGCACGGCCTGGATGCGAGGCGCCGGCTCATCGACCGGTGGGCGTCCGATCCGCATGCCCGGGTAGACCGCGCGCCAGGCCCGCTCGGATGCCGTGCCGTGAAAGAAAGGCGCGAGGGCGTGGAGCCTCTCGGGAGGGACGAAGACGGTCTCCGCGTCTTCTTCCGCGGCCGGCGGTTCGGGCGGTGGGCTTGCAGCCAGCGCCAGGCCGGCCAGCCCCAGCGCGACCAGCGCCGGGAGGCAGCTCATGGGCAGTAGGATCGACCCGAGACCTGGTCGGAGACGCTCGCGTAGACCGCCTCGACCTCGAAGCCCGAGCTGTAGCCGTCGCCGATGCTGGGATCCAGGAAGCAGTCCTCGCCCTGGATGACGGTGCCCGTCTCGTCGTCCACGCAAGACTCGATGATCACCGGCCCGAACATGCACGGCACCGAGGAATCGGACTGGAAGTTGATCACGTCGACCGTCCCGTTGCCCTCCAGGTCCTGGTCCATGTTGCCCACGTAACCCAGCACGGCGTGCAGGGCCGTCGGGCAGTCGTCTCCGAAGTTGTCGGTCAGATCGATCCGGTAGATGAAGTCGACCGGTATCTTCCCGCCGATGTTGCCGTTCGTCAGCGCGGTCATGATCGTGCCGTTGTTCTCGACCGTCGCCTGCATGTATGCGTTGTAGATGTCCAGCAGGCCCAGATAGCCCGTGTCGACCTGGAAGACCTCCCGGTGAGCATGGACGAAGGGCGCTTCCGGCTCGCGGGGGTGGTTGTTCGCAGGGTGGATGCCGTTGAAGGGATCGTCCACCTCGGTGATCAGGATCGACGGGTAGCAGCCGTCGAAGTAGTCCAGGTTGGAGTAGAACTCCCAGGGCGCATTGGCCTCGTTCACCCAGGGGACCGGATCGCGGCGCGGCGGGCAGGCCGGGTCCACGCCGGGGTAGAGCGAGACCACGATCTCCTCGTCCTCCTCGAAGCCCGGCGTGCCGGTGCCGTCCCAGGGCACGTTGTCCAGATCCCCGATCGTGATCAGCTGGATCAAGTAGCCGCCGTCGATGCTGTCGCCGAGCTGCATGTTGAGCAAGGTGTTGAAGACGCCGCTCGAGCCGAAGACGTTGTCCACGCCGGTGTGGATGTTGTTGTCGCCGTCGAGGTTGTCGAGGTCGTAGCCCGCGTTGTCGTCGAGCCGGAACGAGATGGCGACCGCGGACGGCTCCAGCCTGCAGCCAGAGCAGCCGTCGTACTTGCAGTCGTTGCCGTCGTCGCATTCCTCGTCCGGGTCGATGTCCCCGTTGCCGCACAGCAGGCAGGCGTCGTCTTCCTCGCAATCCAGGTCGTCGCAGTCGACGTCGTCGTCGCAGTCGTCGTCGACGTCGTTGTCGCAGTCCTCGGTCTGGTCGTGGAAGATGGCCGCGTTGTCGTCGTTGCAGTCCGTGTCGCAGTCCTCGCCGTCGGAATCGCCATCGAAGATGTCGGGCGTGTCCGGATTGCAGTCGTCGTCGGTCTGGTTGTTGCAGATCTCCTCGGCGTCCGGGTTGACGTCCTCGTCGGTGTCATCGCAGTCGGTGCCGCCGCAGGCCTGGTCCAGGTACCCGTCGCCGTCCCGATCGGCGCAGCCGTTGCAATCGGGATCCGCGTCATCGGTCAAATCGTCGCAGTCGTTGTCCAGCCCGTCGTCGCAGCTGCCCTCGTGCACCTCGGTCGGCTCGAGCGGCGTGCACTCCTGGAGCCGTCCGTTGGCGCAGACCACGACGGTGTTCTCGCACACCCCCACGCCGCAGGTCTGATCGCCCATGTCGTCGACCGTGCCGTTGCAGTCGTTGTCGGCGCTGTCACAGACCTCGTCCGCTCCGGGGTACGTCTCCGCGTCGCCGTCGTCGCAGTCGTCTCCGCCGCAGTCGGCATCCAGGTAGCCATCCTCGTCCGCGTCCTCGCAGTTGCACTGCAGGTCCGAGCCGCTGCAGTCCTGATCCACGCCGTCGCCGCAGATCTCGTCGGCGTTCGGATGGATGCTGGCGTCGCCGTCGTCGCAGTCCACGCCCCCGCACTCCTCGGTATCCGCATCGTAGCCGTCCCCGTCCTCGTCGCAGGTCGGCTCGCTGGTGTCGCTGCTGCAGGCGAGGAACAGGCAGAGCCCGAGAGACAGAATCACGTGCAGGATCACTCGAATACCGCGCATGGTCTTCCTCCTGTGTTCGGCTTGACGCCCGATACTAGCCCCGAACGGCAAAAAACAGAAGCCAAAAACGCAAACCGCGACAGCCGGGCTTGCATCCGTCCCCAGCTCGAGTAGAATGCATCCGCCCGGCGCGAAAGGAGATCCCATGGCCAAGGCGCTGGTGACAGGGGGAGCGGGCTTCCTGGGCTCGCACCTGGCCGATTACTTGATCGAGGAGATGGGCGCCGAGGTCGTGGTGCTCGACGACCTGTCTGGCGGTTTCGCCGACAACGTGCACCCCGAAGCCCGCCTCGTCGAGGGATCGATCGTCGATCACGATCTCGTCGACAGGCTGTTCGCCTCCGAGCGCTTCGACTTCGTCTACCACCTGGCGGCCTACGCCGCCGAGGGCCTGAGCCACTTCATCAAGCGATTCAACCACACGAACAACTTGATCGGCTCGGTGAACCTCATCAACGCCGCGGTCAACACCGGCGTGCGCTGCTTCGTCTTCACCTCCTCGATCGCCGTCTACGGCGCCGGCCAGCTGCCCATGCGCGAGGACATGCTCCCCCGCCCCGAGGACTCCTACGGCATCGCCAAGCTGGCCGTGGAGCAGGAGCTCGAGGCCAGCCGGGCCATGTTCGGCCTGGACTACGTGATCTTCCGGCCGCACAACGTCTACGGACCGCGCCAGAACCTGGGCGATCGCTACCGGAACGTGGTCGGCATCTTCATGAACCGCCTGATGCGGGGCGAGGAGCTGATCATCTTCGGAGACGGTGACCAGCAGCGCGCCTTCACCTACGTCGACGACGTGATCCCGGCCATGGCGCGCTCGGCGGAGCTGGACCGAGCCCGCAACCGGATCTTCAACGCGGGCGCCGATGCGGTCTACTCGGTCAACGAGCTCGCCGAGCGCGTCATGCAGGCCATGGGCCTGCACGGCGAGCTGCGCCACGTCGAGGCGCGCAACGAGGTCTACCGGGCCTGGTCGGACCACAGCCGATTCCGGAGCGTCTTTCCCGGCGCCGCGAGCACCTCGATCGAGGACGGCCTCGCGCGCATGGCCGCCTGGGCCAACGAAGCGGGCGTTCGCTCCAGCGCGCCCTTCGAGGCGATCGAGATCCGCAAGAACCTGCCGGCTGCCTGGCTGGAGAGCCCGCTGGGAGATCCGGGATGAGAGTCGGCGTCTTCGGCCTGGGCTATGTGGGCTCGGTCATGGCCGGCTGCCTGACCGCGGCCGGGCACGAGGTGATCGGCGTCGATGTCCAGGCCGATCGCGTCGAGGGGCTCGGAAGAGGCCAGTGCCCAGTGAGCGAGCCCGGCCTGGCCGCGCGCATCCGGTCTGGCGCGGACGCCGGCTTGCTGCGGGCCAGCCTCGACCCGGCCGAGGCGGTATCCGGCAGCCAGCTCAGCTTCATCTGCACCGGCACGCCGGCGCTCGACGACGGATCGCTGGACTGCGCTTCCGTCGAGGCGGTCTGCGCGCAGATCGGACAGGCGCTGCGAGACGGGTCGGGGACCGGCCGCCACGGGGTGCTGATCCGCTCGACGGTCATGCCGGGCACGGCGGCCCGCTGCGCCCGTCGGCTGGCCGACGCCTGCGGCGACCCCACGCGCTTCTTCGTCGGGGTCAATCCGGAGTTCCTCCGCGAAGGCTCGGCCGTGAGCGACTTCGGGCATCCGCCCTTCACCCTGGTCGGTCTCGACGAGCCGTCGAGCGCGGCGCCGATCCGCGAGCTCTACGCCTTCGTCTCGGCGCCCTTCGTGCTGTGCGGCATCGCCGAGGCGGAGGTCTACAAGCTGATCTGCAACGCCTGGCACGCGGCCAAGGTCTGCTTCGGAAACGAGGTCGGCCGGCTGTGCAGCGCGCTGGGCGCGGACCCCCACGCGATCATGGATCTCTTCGTCCGCGACGAGCGCCTGAACGTATCGGCAGCCTACCTGAGGCCCGGCTTCGCCTTCGGCGGCTCCTGCCTGCCCAAGGACCTGGGCGCGGTGCGCCACCTGGCCCGCACCCGGAGCGTCGATCTGCCGATGATCGAGGGCTTGCCGCGCTCGAACCGCCGCCAGATCGAGCTGGCCTGCGAGCGGATCGCAGCGAGCGGTTGCCGGCGGGTGGCCTTCCTGGGCCTGAGCTTCAAGCCCGGCACCGACGATCTGCGCCGCTCGCCTTCGGTGGCCCTGGTGGAGTTCTGCCTCGGCAAGGGCATCCGGGTGAAGGTCTACGATCCCGGCGTCGACCCGGAGCGGCTGGTGGGCTCCAATCGACGCTTCGTCGAGCAGCGGCTCGGCCACCTCTCGGATCACCTGCGCGCCGACCCGGCCGATCTGGCGGACGCGGAGCTCTTCGTCCTGAGCCACGCGGACGCGGACATGCTCGAGCTGTGCCGCAAGCTGCCGGCCGGCAAGCGCGTGCTCGACCTCGTGCACGCCATCCAGGACCCCGGCGAGCTCGCGGCCGAGATCACCGGCCTCTGCTGGTAGGCGGACCTTCCGGGCCGGGACGCCGGGACGCCCGGCCTTTCTATTTTCCGCCTTTGCAGGCTAGAATCGACCGTGAGTGCCGAGGAGGATTGCCATGCGCGCACATACCGGGTCTGCTCTGGTCGTCGTTCTCTTCTCGTTCCTGGCCGGCTGCGGGGATTCGGCGCCCGCCGGCCATGACGAGTGCAGGCAGGACGCCGACTGCGACGACGGCAACGCCTGCACCTGGGAGCGGTGCAACCCGGACCGGACCTGCCGCATCTTCCAGATCGACGCCGCGGTCGAGTGCGACGACGGCAACGACTGCACCGCCGACAGCTGCGATCCCGCCACGGGCTGCGTGCACGACGGCACGGGCGTGCAGCTGGACTGCGATGACGGCAACGCCTGCACCGCGCTCGACATCTGCCAGGGCGACCTGCTGGGCACCTGCGCGGGCACGGACATCTCGGCCGACTGCGACGACGGCAACGCGTGTACTGCCGACAGCTGCGATCCAGACACGGGCTGCGTGAACGACGGCCGCGGAGTCCATCTGGCCTGCGACGACGGCGACGCCTGCACCGAGCAGGACTTCTGCCTCGGAGATCGCGCTGGCACCTGCGCGGGCACGGACGTCTCGGCCGACTGCGACGACGACAACCCCTGCACGGCCGACGCCTGCGATGCGCTGCTCGGCTGCCTCCACGACGGCACGGGCGTGCTGGACGGCTGCGACGACGGCGAGCCGTGCACGTCCGGCGACGCCTGCCAGGGCGACGCGGCCGGCACCTGCCTGGGCGCGGAGCCGACCGACTGCGACGACGGCAAGCCCTGCACGCTCGACGCGTGCCAGCCGGGCCACGGCTGCGTCCACGACGGCACCGGCGTGACCATCGCCTGCGACGACTTCAACGTCTGCACCCACGACGACACCTGCCGCGGCGACGCGGCCGGCACCTGCGCCGGCACCTTCGACGACCCGCGCGCCTGCGACGACGGCAATGTCTGCACCGTCGACACCTGCGACGCCCGCCTGGGCTGCGTGCACGACGGCACGGATATCCTGTCCGCCTGCGACGACGGGGATGCCTGCACGCAGGGCGAGCGCTGCCAGGGCGACGAGGCGGGCAGCTGCGCCGGCGGTCAGGCGCGCGACTGCGACGACGGCAACCCCTGCACGGCCGACGGCTGCGATCCCGCCTCGGGCTGCACCCATGATGGCACGGGCCTGACGGGCGCCTGCGACGACGGCGACGTCTGCACGCAGAACGACCACTGCCTGGGCGACGCGGCCGGCACCTGTCTCGGGCTCGACGCGACCGCGGTGCTGTGCGACGACGGCAACGACTGCACGACCGACTCCTGCCACCCGGTCCGCGGCTGCCGCAACGACCTGATGGCCCGCAATCACTGCTTCCCCCACTTCATGGGCGTCTACCCGCCCCGCGGCGCCACCCTGCAGGGCGATCTATCCAACCCCGTGATCACGGTCCGCGGGCGGGTGCTCAGCGGCGCCGGGCCGATCGAGGAGCTGCGCATCGACGGCGAGCTGGTATCCACGGACGCGATCGGCATGTTCAGCCACCCGGTTTCCGCGCGGGTGGGCGGCAACGAGCTCGTGCTCGAGGCGACCGACAGCTTCGGCTCGACCCGCCGCCGGGTCCAGGCCTTCCTCTTCTCCAACAGCTTCCGGCGCCCCGATCCGGAGGAGTCCCCTCCGGACATGGTCCCCCGCGGAATCGGCATCTGGCTCAGCCAGGAGGTCCTGGACGACTCGGTGCGCGAGCAGCCGCCGGACGATCTGGCCACCATCTTCGAGATGGTGCTCGACGACCTGGACCTGGGCAGCTTCGTCGATCCGTCCGATCCGATCGCCCAGGAGGCCGGCTACAACATCTACCTGACCTCGCTCCGCAAGTCGAACGCGACCGCGTCATTGACCGCCATCAGCGGCGGCATGCGGGTGCGGGCCGCCTTCACCGGCATCGAGGGCGATCTGGTCTTCGACTGCCCCTGCAGCGGCATCTTCTGCGATTGCTGGTGGACAGGCGGCGACAGCACCGGCGGCGTGAGCATGAACTCGGTGACCGTGACCGCCAACGTGCTGCTCGCGGTGAACGCGGATCACAGCCTGGCGGTGACGGTGGCCAGCCCGAGCACGAGCATCAGCGGGCTCGATGTCTGGTCCGATTACTGGTGGACCGACATCCTGTTGAGCGTCGTCGAGTCCTTCATCCGCGATTCGCTCGTCTCCGATCTGGAGGACGAGCTCAACGACCAGCTCACGGGCCAGCTCGCGCCCATGCTGCAGGATGCCCTGAGCGCGCTGGCCTTCGACGAGAGCTTCGAGCTTCCCCGCCTGGACGGATCGGGAGACACGATCCCGATCCAGCTCTCGACCGACTTCGCCTTCACCGACTTCGACCCGGCCGGCGGCAGCATCGGCCTGCGCGCCACGGCCCTGGCCAGCGGCCCGCCCTCGTACGACAACCTGGGCTTCCCCTTGCGCTCGGGCTGCGGGGCGGGCAGCCAGGTGCTGGTCGTGCCGGGGGCGGACTCCTTCGAGCTCGTGCTGGCCGACGACACCCTGAACGCGCTCTTCCACGCGGCCTGGTACGGCGGCCTGCTGGACTTCCCGATCCCGCCCGAGCTGCTCGGAGACATCGACCTGTCCGCCTACGGCATCGAGGACCTCACGCTCGCCCTGAGCGGCATGCTGGCCCCGACCGCCGGAGACTGCTATGCGGACGGAGCGCTGCGCATTTTCCTGGGCGATCTGCGCCTCGGGGTCTCGTTCCGCTTCCAGGGCATGCCGATCGACCTCGTCGTGTGGGCCACGGCCACGATGGGGCTCGAGCTGGCCCTGGCCGACGGCGAGATCGCGATCGTGCTGACCGGCTTCGAGCAGATCGACACCGAGCTCGAGGTGGTCCAGGACGACCTGGTCGGGCTCGTGGATCTCATCGGGACCGGCTTCGATGATCTGCTGGTCGATGCGCTGATGGAGGCACTCAACGGCGGGCAGCTGGCCAGCATCCCGCTCCCGGCCATCGACCTGCACGCGGCCATGCCCGAGCTGCCTCCGGGCACGGTCATCGCCCTCGATCCGCAGCGGGTCTACCGCACCGACGGTAACACGATCATCGGCGGTGGCCTGTAGGCCCGGCCGACGGAGGGAGCCGCCATGGCACGCTGGAGAACGACCCGCCTGCTCGCGGCGCTCGGCCTGCTGGCCGGGGGCCTGGCCTGCACCGATCCGGGCTGCGACTGCGCTGCGCCCTTGCCCGCCGCGCCCGATCCGGCCGAGCGTGTCTACGACGCCTTGCAGCTGCGCCTGAGCCCGCACGCGATCGACCTCGTCGAGGCGCACCTGCCGGAGCTGCTCGCCGCGGCCTTGCCCGAGGGCCTCGCCTTCGAGGTGCCGCCCGTGCACCAGCTCATCGACGCCTGGATCTTCGACATCCAGGTGGACATCTGCCCGGAAGGCTGCAAGCTCCAGGCCGAGATCGCAAGCGCCCAGCTCACGCCCCGGGCGCCGGACCGGCTGCAGCTGGACATGCGCGCAGACCTCTCGGGCGAGCTCTTCATGACCGGCGAAGTGGACTGCGACATCTCCGTCCACGTGCGGGACAAGCCGGTCGCGGCGGATGTCGTCTTCGCGTTGGACGGGCGAGACGATCTGCTCCGCTTCGACGTGAGCGGCGTGGCTCTCGAGCTGGACGAGAACGACTTCTCCCTGCGCTGCTACGGGCCGCTCGGGGGCTTCGTCGAGGCATTCCAGGGAGTCCTCGTCGAGCAGATGAACCAGCAGCTGGCCGACCAGCTCGACAGCGCGCTGGCCGATCTCATCAGCGGCGCCACCTGCCTGCCGTGCGACTTCTACACCCGCTGTCCCCCGGACGCGCCTTGCGATCCGGACGGGGCTTTCTGCGCGGACGCGCTGGGCTGCCGGACCCGCCCCCTGGGGCTCGTGGGCCGGGTGGATGCGGGCGCCCTGCTCGGGGGGCTGCTGCCCGGTCTCCAGGCCGAGCTGGACCTGGAGATCGCGGCCGGTCAGTCCCGCGCTCCGACCGAGGACCCGGTCGTCGTCCGGGACGGGCTCGAGCTGCGCCTGCTGGCCGGCGTGGACAGCGCGCCGAGCGCCTGCGTGCCCGAGCCCGAGCCCGACCTCGTCCCGCCTCCGGGCGCGGCGGCGCGCTTGCCCATGCCCGCGGGCGACCTCGTGCCGGGCAGCGATCAGACCTTCGACCTGGCCCTCGGCGCGGCCGACTTCTTCCTGGACCGGGCCCTCTACAAGGCCTGGCGAGCGGGTCTGCTGTGCATCGAGCTCACCAGCGACTCGACCGGCGGCCTGCTGTCGACGGGCACGCTCTCGGCCTTCTTGCCATCGCTCGACGCGCTGAGCGGCGGCCGGGACGCCCCCATGCGCCTGCAGCTCCGCCCCCTCCAGGTCCCGAGCATCGAGATCGGCGCGGGCACCTTCAGCGTGGACGAGCACGGCGCCAAGGTCATCGATCAGCCGCTCCTGGCCATCGACCTGCCGGAAGCCGAGCTCGATTTCTACGCGCGGATCGACGAGCGCTGGATCAAGCTCGCGACCCTGACCCAGGACGTCTCCCTGTGGCTGGGCCTGGAGCTGCTGCCCGACAACCGGCTGCTGCCCGTCTTCGACGAGAGCAGCATCCGCGTACAGGACGTGCGCGCCCGAGATCACGAGCTGCTGGCCGAGGAGCCGGAGCAGATCGAATCCCTCCTGCCGCTCCTGCTCGAGCTCGCCCTGCCCGAACTGACCGGCTCGCTCGGCGTCGTCGAGCTGCCGGCGGTCGAGGGCTTCGTGCCGCGCGTCCTGGCCGTCGAGCCGGCCGTGCCCCGCGACGGGGAGGCCTGGTTCGACTTCCTGGTCGTCTATGCGGATCTGGAGCTGGAGGCCGGCCCGCCGGCCGGCAGGCGGGTGAGGGCCCGGGCCGACCGGATCCCGGTGGCCGGACGCAAGCCGTCATCCGGCGCGCTGAGCGTGGCCGTGGAGGCCGATCGCGGGCCGCAGGCCGAGTTCTCCTGGCGGCTGGACGGCGGCGGCTGGAGCGTCTTCCAGCCCGGCCCCGAGCTGCGGGTCGCGAGCCCCCTGCTCGCGCTGCCCTGCGAGCACCGGCTCGAGGTCCGGGCGCGAAGCGCATGCGACTACCGCACGCTCGGCGAGCGGCCGGTAGAGATCGTGTTCGCGATCGAGCCGTCGGCCGATGACGCGCTGCCCGAGACGCAGGCCGCGCCGCCGAAAAGGCCCGCCAGCGCTTCGCGGCAGGCCCTCCCAATGCAAGCGCAGGCCGAGCCCGAGCCGGCCGCGGGATGCGCGTCGCCGGGCGGCCGGGCAGCCGGCTGGCCCGGGCTGGCGCTCGCCCTGGCTTGCCTGCTCTGGTGGATCGAGCGGAGGTATCCTTCGTGAAGCGGCTGCTCGCCCTGCTGTGCCTCTTCCTCCTGGCCTGCAGCTCGGGCGCCGGTCCGGGCAGCGCTTCGGATGCGGGCAGCGATCCCTGCGAGGGCATCTCCTGCTCCGGCCACGGCACCTGCGTCATCGAGCCGGGCGGCCCCCGCTGCGACTGCCAGCCGGGCTACCACGCCGAGGGCCTCGCCTGCGTCGAGGACGGGAGCACCGGCCCGTGCTTCGAGGTGGACTGCTCGGGCCACGGCCTGTGCGTGGACAACGAGGGCACAGCCGAGTGCCGCTGCGAGGCCGGCTTTCACGCCGAGGGGCTCGCCTGCCTGCCCGACTCCAACGATCCCTGCGAGGGTGTGAGCTGCTCCGGGCACGGCGTGTGCGTGGACGCGGGCGGCAGCCCCGAGTGCCGCTGCGAGGCGGGCTATCACGCCGAGGGGCTCGCCTGCGTGCCCGATCGCGATCCCTGCGAGGGCGTGAGCTGCTCGGGGCACGGCGAGTGTAGAGACCAAGACGGCCAGGCCGAGTGCCTGTGCGACGAGGGCTACGAGCCCGACGGGCTGGAGTGCAAAGAGACCCTGTGCCACTGCCGGGAGCGCACCCAGACCCACTATGCATACTGCCAGTATGGGCTGGCCTGCAACGCTGCCTCCGACTGCTGCCCGGACGCCGATGCGATCGCGCCCTACGTCTGCAATCAGGACTACCCCTACCGCTACGCGTGCGTGGACGGTTACTGCCAGACCCTGACCTGCAGCGCGGACGCGCACTGCCAGCGCTATTTCCAGGAGACCCGGGCGAGCAACGCCGGCAACTGGATCGACGAGGGCTGCAAGACCAACGAGTGCGCGCCGTTCAACCGCTGGTGCGCCATCCGGCAGACCTGCAACGCTGCCTCCGACTGCTGCCCGGACGCCGAAGCGATCGCGCCGTACGTCTGCATGCAGGACTATCCCTACGTCTACGCCTGCGCTGACGGGTTCTGCAAGAATGTCGGCTGTACGAGCGCCTCCCACTGCCGGCGGTTCGAAGCGCAGTTCCCGCCCGCCGAGGGCTGGGTCCACGGGGGCTGCGAGCTCCACGACGATCCGTGCACCGGCGAGCCCTGGTATGGCCAGTGCAGGTACAATCAGGCGTGCGAGAGCGTCCAGGACTGCTGCCCGGAGAACATCGGCGACTACCGCTGCGGCTTCGATTATCCCTACCTCTACGAATGCCGCGACGGACTGTGCGAGAGCCCGTACTGCTCCTCGGACGCGCAGTGCCAGGCGTACTTCCAGCGGATCGACGCGGCCAGCCCCGGGACCTGGGTCAACCTGGGCTGCGTCGAGTACTGATCGGCTCACATCCCGGCCAGGCGCTCGGGCAGCTCCATGAACGCCTCGCCGTCCAGCCTGAACAGCACGCGGCGATCCCGGTCCAGCATCACGGCGGCCGCATCCTGGATGCAGCGCTTGCCGCCCGAGGCGATGTGGTAGAACGCCTCATAGGCCTGCAAGCCCTCTCCCCGCGTGCGGGTCGTGATGTTCCCGTGCGATCTCTCGACCATGGCATCCTCGCCCCACGAGAGGACGCAGGTCGGAAAGGGATAGGCCGCTTGCTGGATCTCTTTTTGGGTCGCTTCCCAGTTGACGCCTCGAAGATCGGTCTTCAGCGCGAGGTTCACGAAAGCCACGCTTCCGGAGTGCAGCCGGTGCTGCTCGGCCAGCATGCCGACGGCCTGCTGCAGTCTCTTCTCGCTCTCCAGCTTCGTCCTGAACAGGACGACGAGCAGCACCTTCCCCTTGTCACCGAAGAGATCGTCCAGGGCGACGCGCTCGCCGGCGGGCGTGTGGAGAGCGAGCTCCTCGCTCACCCGCTCGGGCCGCAAGTACAAAAAAGAGACCACCGCCGCGGCGACGAGGACGAGAAGAACGACGACGAGATTCCGGTTCATGCTCGGAAGCGGCTCAGAGGCCCTTGAGGGTCTGCTCCAGGAGCGCCAGCGCCACGTCGCGGCCCAGCCGGGGAATGTCTTCCTTGATCTTGAGCAGCTCGTTGATGACCGCGTAGCGTTTCTTGCCCAGCCTGAGCACCGGGGTCACCAGCAGCTTGAGCAGCTCTCCGGTCTCCTGGCCGGAGATGGCGCCCCGCCGGATGCGGCCCAGGATCTGGTTGCGATCCACGTTGGTGAGCTCGCTGCCCAGGAAGCGGGCGACCTTGAGCAGGGCGCGCTGCAGCTCGGGATCCAGGGCGTGCTCGGCGCCGGCCCGGGAGTAGTAGCCTGCCCGGACGTCGACCCGTACGGAGGGCGTGTCGGCCTGGCCGGCGGACATGGGCCGGCCACGGACCAGGGGCGTGACCTCGGGCTGCTCGGGCTGGACGCGGACCCGGGGCTGCACGTGGGGCCTGGGCTTCGGCGGCTCCACTGGCCTGATCGATTCGACGGCCTGGACGCCGGGCCTCGCCTCCACCTCCAGCTTGCCGAGGAGCGCAGGCTGGCCCGGCATGTCGAGCTCGCCCAAACCGGTGTCCTGGATGGCGGCCGTCTCGGGCACCTCGAAGGAGATCGCGGGCGCGCTCATGCGAGGAGGCTCGATGAGATCCAGACCCTCGAACACGGGCGCGGCCATCTTGACCATCGCGGAGAACGGGACCGGACCCGGCTTCTGGCCGTCAGAGAGCGCCTGGCCGTACTCGCTGGCCTTGCGGGTCTCGGGCGGGGGCTTCGGCTCGGCCAGGCTGTCGATGTCCAGCTCGGGGATCTCGGGCAGGGGGATCTCGGGCAGCTCGGGCAGCGGGATATCGGGCGCGCCCTGCTCGTACGAGGGCTCCGGCTGCCGAGCGACCTGCTCGCGCCTCGCGGCGTCGCCGCGGCTGTCGCGGTCGATGACCTGCAGCAGGCCCGTGTCCGGATCGAGCAGGCAGCCGTGGACCGGCATGTCGTCGGGCAGCAGGGGCGAGTGCCGAAGCAGCCGCACCGTCTCCTCCACCCCGGCGCTGGGGCTGTTCGGGCCGTTGGCGAGCTCGAGCAGGCGCTCGGCCTCCGACGAGCCCGGCCGGATGCCGGCTTCCGACGCGCGCCTCCGGAGCTCCCGGCGGCTGGGCGGGCAGTCGGCTGCCCCGCTCGCGCCGAGCACCACCACCTGGCGGCAGCCGTGGAGGTGGACCCCGAGGACGGCGGAGCGCAGCAGCTCCTGGCCCTCCTTGCCGCCCCAGGCGCCGCCGAGCTGGATTACCACCGCCTGGCCCGGCTCGAGCCCCAGGGCGGGGTGGATCAGACCGGCGAGATCCGGGCCGGCGCCTGCCACGACGAGCAGGTCGGGCTCTGCCCGAGGCCGGTCGACTCTGCCAGCTCCGCCCGCCTGGACGAAGCGGGCATTGGCCTTGATGAGATCGTCGAGCACCATTGCAGGCTACTTCTTGCTCTTGCTGTCGCCGATGCCCGGGATCCGCTTGACCATTTCGCCCAGGTTGACCCCCGAGAGCGCCTCGACCACCGGTGGCAGCTGGGAGATGATGTTGGCCACGTCGCCGGTGATCTTGCTCATGCCGGCGCTCTCGCCGCCCGTGTTGACCACCACGATCTTGTCCATCTTGTTCAGGGGCTCCGCGATGCTCTTGGCCAGCTCGGGCAGCACCTCGATGAACATCTGGGTGATGGCCGCCTCGTTGTACTGCTTCCAGCTCTCGGCTTTCTTGGCCATGGCCTGCGCCTCGGCCAGGCCCTGGGCCTGGATGACCTCGGCCCGCGCAAGGCCCCGGGCCTTGGTGGAAGCCGCCTCGGCGTTGCCGGTGGCCTTGATGACCTCGGCCTCGGCGAAGCCCTGGACCTTCTGCGCCTCGGCGCGGCCGGACGCCTCGGCCTCGATCTTGTATCGCTCGGCGTCGGCCTGGACCTGGACCGCGTAGCGTCGGGCATCGGCCGGCTTGTTGACCGTGGCGTCGAGCTCCTTCTGCTTGCGGGCGATCTCGCTCTCCTGGACCACGATCTGCTGCTGCTTCTCCACGACCTCGACCTGGACCTCCTCCTTCTTCACGTGCTGGGCCTTCTTGAACTTGGACAGGTCGTAGGCCAGATCCGCCTCGGCCTTGCGCTCGTTGACGGTGACCTGGTACTCGGCCAGCTTGACGTTGTAGTCCCGGTGGGCCTCGGCGATCTGGGTCTCCTGCTTGTAGCGCTCGGTTTCGCCGGCCTGCTTGGCCTGGGCCGACTTGATGACCGCGTCCCGGTCCGCCTCGGCCTGGGCGACCACCGCGTCCCGCTTGACCTGGGCCAGCCGCGGCTTGCCCAGCGCGTCCAGGTAGCCCTCGTTGTCCTTGATGTCGCGCAGGGTGAAGGAGACGATCTCGAGGCCCATCTTGGCGAAGTCGGTGGCCGAGGTCTCCTGGACCTTCTGGGCGAACATGTCGCGGTTCTTGTAGATGTCCTCGACCTCCATCTGGCCGAGGATGGCGCGCAGGTGCCCCTCCAGGGTCTGCTTGGCCACGTTCATGATCTCGTTGCGCCCCCGGCCGAGGAACTGCTCGGCCGCGGTCCGGATGGACTGGTCCGTGGCGTGGACCTTGATCTGGGCGATCCCGTCGACGATGATCGGCACGCCCTTCTCGGTGTAGACCTCCGGCGTGCGCACGTCGATGGTGATGACCTCCAGGCTCAGGATCTCCGCCTTCTGCAGGCCGGGCCAGACGAACTTGCCGCCGCCGTGCACGACGCGGGGGATGCTGCGCGTGAAGGCGCCGGTGACGATCATGGCCTCGTTGGGGCCGACCTTCATGTAGCGCTTGACGAAGACGACCAGCATGAGGAAGACGACGACGCCGATGGCCACGCCGACCCACACGATGTCGATGCCCTCCTCGAGCAGGGCGGCGGTGGTGGCGAAGAGATTCTCGAACATGGATCCTCCCTGATGAACCGGGTTAGCTACTCGTTAGCGTGAAAGGTCATTCGGTCTTTTCTTCTGCTTTCTCGGCTTTCTCGGCTTTCTCGGCCTTTTCCCTCTCCTCGGCCGCGAGGTCCCTGAGCTTCTCATCGACGTGCTCGCGCACGAAGTACAGCCCGCCCACGACCCGGGTGATGGTGACCATGGCGTGGCGCTTGATGTCCTTCTTCTCCTCGGCGCGGGCCGGCCCGCTGATGCGCTGGCTCTTGCCCGAAAACGAGATCTGGCCGACGCCCTCGGCGGGGATGGCCTCGGTCACCTCGCCGATCTGGCCGATGATGCTGCTGACCGTGGTCAGCGCGTTCGTCTCCAGGTGCTTGTAGAGCTTCATGACGATGTACCCCATCAGCAGGCCCAGGCCGGCTCCGCCGCCCAGGCCGACCAGGACGCTCAGCGAGCCCAGGTGGAGCTTGAGCCCGATGATTCCGCCGCCGCCGAAAGCGGCCACGAAGGAGGCCAGCACCACCGGGCTGAAGAGCGGGAAGTGCACGTCGCCCACGCCGTGATCGCCGCCGACGATGTCGCCGTCCGCGCCGACGTCCACGTGCGCGTCCACGCCCACGTCGCCGGCCGTGTCCACCGAGGCCTCGAACCCGCCGGAGAAGATGAACGACAGCACGGCGAAGACCAGTCCGACCAGCAAGCAGATGAGGTACAAGGTCATCATGGCCAACGACTCCTTTCGCGTTTTCGGGCGGCCTTCACTTCCCGCCGCCCAGCTCCTCAGGCCCCGAGGCCCTCGCGCACCAGGGCAGCCAGGTCGCGCACCCAGCGGCTGGCTTTCTGGGCGATCGCCATGCAGTCGACGAGCCCCACGGCCTGGTGGCAGATCATCAAGCGCTGGACCAGCTCGGCCGACGAGTTGCGATCCGGGCTGAACAGTCCCCGGGCAGCCTCCCAGGCCTCCTCGGGTGCGCCTGCGGCCGTCAGCCCGTCCAGCAGCTTGCTCAGGCCGCGGCGCGCCACGAGCTTGCGGCTGAGCCAGCCCCAGGTCCCGCGCCCCGCCTCGAGCTCGCTCAGCGCGGCTGCGGCCTCCGATGCGCGCCTGGCCCGCTCGGCGATCCAGCCCGTCTCCACCGGGACAGGCCCCTTGAGCCCCATCTCGGCGATCCGCCCCAGCCGGCCCAGATCCAGCCGGGTCCTCAGCAGCAGATCGCTCGGCGGCGCCGGCAGGCGAAAGACGACCGCCGAGGTCCAGGCCACCTTGAGCACCGTGAGCAGGCGGCCGGCCAGCACGAGCAAGCTGGTCTCGCCCAGCAGGACCCGCAGGGCCGAGTCGAGCACGTCGAGCTCCAGCTCCTCGGCATCGCTCCGGTGTCCCTTGCCGCTGAGGACCAGGTAGCGGTCGGCCACCTCGGCATAGCGCTCGCAGAGGTCGGCCGGGCTCTCGTCATCGAGGATGCTCAGCAGCTCCTCGAAGCCCAGCCCGGTCAGGTGGGCCACCCACTCCTCTTCTCGTACCAGGTCCAGCATCCGCCGACTCACCTCGCGGCCACCGACGGCCGCCCGTTCAGCCTTTCTTCAGCTCCGCCTTGATCGCGTCGAGCTCGTCCGCGATGACCTGCTCGCGGCGCCGCTTGCGCGCATCCGCCTCCAGCTTGAGCATCCTGCGCTCCACACCTTCCGCGTCCAGGGCCTCCGAGGCCTCGAGGCTGCTCTCGATCTCGCTCAGCCCCTGCTCGGCCTCCTCGATCAAGGGCGCGTCCCGGTCCGCCTCCAGCCGGTTCATGGCCTGCTGGAGCTCGGATCGGGCCTGGATCACCTGGCGCCGCATCCTCAGCTCCCGGCGCTTGCGGCCGACCTCCGAGATACGCAAGCGCAGCGACTCCAGGCTGTCCTCCAGCACCTCCAGCGAAGCCCGGCGCTGCTCGAGCTCGTCGCGGGCCGCGTCGATCTCGTCCTGGAGGTCCAGCTTCTTGTCCAGCGCCGCGCGGGCCAGAGCCTCCTCGCCCTGCCGGACCGCGCTGCGGGCCTTCGCGACCCAGTTGTCCTGGGCGGATTGCAGATCTCGGAGCCGAGACTCGAAGGCGTCCCGCTCGGCCGACTCGGCCGCCCGGAGGCTGCTCGCCTCGGCGCGCACCGCCTCGAGGTCTTCCAGGTAGGCGGCCAGGACCTCCTCCGGGTTCCTGGCTTTCCTGACCAGATCGTTCAGATCGGCCCGAATGACGTGCCGTGTGCGTTCGAGGATGCCCATGGCGTGCTCCTGGACTCCCCGGGCCCGAAGTCCCGAATGAGCCGACGATATGGCCTGAACCGCATCAAGTCAACAGGCGCGTTCGGCCGGATGCACCGGCCGCGCACCTGGATCGTCCCAGGCCCTCAGTCCTTTTTGGCCAGGCGCTCCTTGAGGGCCTCGAGCTGTCCCTCGACCTCCTGGCTCTGCTCCAGGGAGCTGAAGTGCGCATCCAGCGCCGGATCGGGCTCGTCCAGCTGGCCCGGATCGGCCATCTCGGCGTAGGCCTCGACCTTGCTCTCCAGCTCGCGCACCCGGTCCTCCATGCGCTCCAGCGTGCCCGCGGGACCGCCGGCCTCCTTGATCGGGCTCGTCTCCTCGAGCGGATCGAGCAGCTCGGCGTTCTTGCGGCGCTCGGCGGCCGAGCGGGCCCGCTCGACGAGCGCGTCCTTGCGCGCGCGGGCCTCGCGCAGGCGTTCCTCCAGCGAGGCGAGGCTCTGCTTGAGCGCGCCGACGTACTCGCGCTGGATCCGGATCCGCTCCTCCATCCCCTCGGCCCGCTGATCGAGCTCGCCCTTGCGCGCCAGCGCCTGCCGCGCCAGGTCCTCATCGCCGGCCTCCAGCGCGAGCTCCGCCCGCTTCTCCCAGCGCTGCGCATCGCGCTGGACGGACTCGCGCCTCTTCTCCAGCTGCTTCTCCGCGGCCAGGGTGCCCATGACCTGCTTGCGCGCCTTGCGCAGGTGATCCTCCATGTCCAGGATCGCCTGCCGGAGCAGCTTCTCCGGGTTCTCGGCCTTGGAGATGAGCAGGTTGAGGTTGGAGCGGATGATGTCGTTGATCCGTCCGAGGATTCCCATGTCGATACTCCTTTGCTCTCGATCGTCGTCTCGTCGCTTCCAGCCCGGATCCAAGCAAGGGGCATGCCGGCGGGCCTTCCTCGGGAAACGGCTGCTGGCGAGAGGGCTTGGGCCGGTTGAACCCGATGAATCGATCGGCGCCCGGCGCCGGCGCCAGGCGGAATCCGCCGATTGGCCCGCCATGCGCGCGCAAGCGTTCAAGCCCTGGGAAAGAAGATCAGCAATCGCGAGCAGCTCTGAATCGCTTGTCACACATCTCGGAGCGCAAGGAAAGAATGGGTTTGGCAAGCTCCGAGATCCGGGTTTTCGCTGCGAAGCAGCGGAGAACGGCGACGGAGAAGATGTATGAGGCTCAGGGCTGAAGACCCAGGCTTTATCCCCCGCTGCTTCGCAGCGGAGAACGGCGACGGAGAAGATGTATGAGGCTCAGGGCTGAAGCCCCAGGCTTTATCCCCCCGCTGCTTCGCAGCGGAGAACGGCGACGGAGAAGATGTATGAGGCTCAGGGCTGAAGCCCCAGGCTTTATCCCCCCGCCGCTTCGCAGCGGAAAACCTTGCGACGGAGAAGATGTGTATACGGCTCAGGTCTTCGCCCTGGGCTATTATATTCCGCTCCTTCGGGGCTTTCTGGCGAATCTGCACCTGGCTGTAATACTAGATCTTCCGGCGCAGCACCACCTGGACGGTCTGCTCGGGCAGCACGCGGTAGATGGCCAGCGGCTGGCTCTTGCCCTTGAGCAGCGTCGGCTCGAGCGCCTTGACCCGGAACTGCGCGTCGAGGCGCTCCTGGACCGAGTGGCTGATGATGATCTCCCGGCCGAGGGCCAGGGCGGTCAGGCGAGCCGCCACGTTGACCGTGTCGCCGATGGCCGTGTAGTTCCGGCGGGCCGTCGAGCCCAGCGGTCCCACGACCGCCTCGCCGGCGCTGATGCCGATGCCCATGTGCACCGGCTCGCCCGTCAGGGGCACGAAGCTCTGGTCGAGCTTCTTGATGGCCTGCAGCATGTCCAGCGCGGCGCAGACCGCCCGGTTCTCGTTGTCCGGGTAGTTGATCGGCGCGCCGAACAGCGCCATGAGCCCGTCGCCCAGGAACTTGTCCAGGGTGCCGCCGTAGCGCACCACGCAGCCGACCAGCTCCTCGAACAGGCTGTTGAGCAGCAAGGCGGTCTGCTCGGGCTCGAGCGACTCGGCCACCCGGGTGAAGCCGCGCAGGTCCGAGAACAGCACCGCCAGGTGGACCCGGCACATGTCCAGCGATTGATCGGGGCTCTTCATGATCTGGTAGGCCACGCTGGGGTCCAGGTGCCGGCGGATCACGTTGGCCAGCCGATCGTAGCGCCGCTTGCGCACGAGCAGGTTCTCGATCCACGCCAGCAGCTCCTCGTGGGACACGGGCTTGAAGAGGACGTTGTCGGCGCCCAGCCGCAGGCAGCGCAGCAGGATCTCCTCGCCCCGCAGGCCGCTCAAGACCAGCACGGGCACCGGAGCGCAGCTCTGGCTCTGGCGCAGCACCTGCAAGACCTGGAAGCCGTCCATGTTGGGGACCTCCAGGTCCAGCAGGATCAGATCGGGCGGCGTGGCCTCCGCGGCCGATACCGCGCTCACGCCGTCCGGCCAACAGCTCACCTCGTGCCCGTTGGAGGCGAGCAGCTCGGCCGTCAGGTTGCGGGAGAACTCGTCGCCATCGACGATGTGGATGTGGCCGACCGTGCTCATCTCGCGATCCCGTGCTTCTTGACCAGCCTGCGCAGCTGATCGTAGCCGAGCCCCAGCGCCCTGGCCGCATCCGCCAGGCTGCGGCCCTCGAGCGCCGACACGAGCAGCCGCTGCTCGTACGCCGCAACGGCCGAGTGGAAGTCCGCGCTCTGCTCGTGCGGGCGCGGCTCCGACAGGTTCAGATCCTCGACCTCGATCCGCTCGCCGCGGCAGCGGTAGGCCGCCCGCTCGACCAAGTTGCGGAGCTCGCGGACGTTGCCGGGCAGCTCCAGCGCCGAAATCCGCGCCAGGGCCGCGTCCGAGATCTCCCGGCAGCGCACGCCCGAGACCTCGTGCCGGAAGCGCTCGATGAAGGCCCGGCACAGCGCCGGGATGTCCTCGCGTCGCAGGCGCAAGGGCGGCACGACGATCGTGTCGAAGGCCAGCCTGTCGTACAGGTCGCGCCGGAAACGACCCGCCTCCATCTCGGCCTGGAGGTCCGCGTTGGTGGCGGCCACCAGCCGCACATCGACCTGCAGCGACCGGCTTCCCCCGACCCGCTCGAAGCGCTGGTACTCGATGGTGCGCAGGATCTTCTGCTGGAGCTCGGGGGGCATGTTGCCCACCTCGTCGAGGAAGAGCGTGCCGCCGTCCGCCAGCTCGAACTTGCCGGGCCTCGCCTCGCGGGCGTCCGTGTAGGCGCCCTTCTCGCGGCCGAAGAGCTCGGCTTCGGCCAGGCTGGCCGTGAGCGCCGCGCAGTTCAGCGTCACGAAGGGCCCCTCGGCGCGCCGGCTCAGCCGGTGCAGGGCGCCCGCCACCAGCTCCTTGCCCGTGCCGCGCTCGCCCAGGATCAGCACCGGGCGCGGGATGTCGGCCAGCGCCCGGACCTGATCCATCACCGCCCGCAGGCCCGCCTCGGCGCCCACGAGCTCGGCGTCCAGGCCGGCCCGCTGCCGCAGCAAGCGATTCTGCTCCCGCAGGCGCTCATTGTCGTCCAGCACGGCCAGCATGCGATCGAGCTTGTCCATCTGCAGCCCGAAGCGCTCGCCCAGCCGCGGGTCCTTGGCGATGAAGTCGGTCGCCCCCAGTCGCATGGCCCGCACCGCGTCGTCGACCGTGCCCTTGCCCGTGAGGATGACGACCGGCAGATCCGCGAAGCGCGCCTTCAGATCGCCGAGCACGCTCAGCCCGTCGCGGGCGCCGGGTCCCAGATCGAGATCCAGCACGACCAGATCGACTTCGCCGTCTCCCTCGCCCAGGGCGGCCAGGGCCCGGTCGCCGTCGGCGAAGCCGACCGCCTCCCACCCGCGCCCCGCCAGCAGCTCGGCGAGCAGCTCGCGGACCTCGGGTTGATCGTCGACCAGGAGCACCTTGCCCGGCATGCGCCTCTCCCTACAACAAGCTGCTGCCGAGTCTACTCCGCGGGCCTCGGCGTGGCAATGTGATAGCCTATAATACGATGGTGATCTTGGCCTTGCGAATAATCAACCTCGCCCAGAGGGCGAGGTATTAGGAAGCCCCCTCCAAAGGGGGCTTGCACGTCTGGAAGGCCCCGCTGGGGCCT
>JAFGRB010000193.1 GCA_016935365.1 Deltaproteobacteria bacterium | reverse complement strand
TCACGATCGGAAGCAGAGCGGCGTCCGACAGGTTCCTACTCTGGCCGTTGTAGTCGGATCCATCCATAGCCCCATAGATCGAGGGATGTTCACCGAGGCCATCATTCTTGTAGTTCGGATCCGCGCCTTGCTCGAGCAGGTAGCCGATCACCTCGGGGGCGGGCAGCCTGGGTGCCCTCACCGCGGTATTCAAAAACCGGCTCACCTCCAGGCGGTACTCGGCGTCCGACTTGGCCCCGGACGTGCCGTAACACCTGCGGCCCTCGACGCAGGCCTTGACCACGTCCATGCCCTGATGCATGGTATTGTTCCAGAACATGGTCGGGCCGCAGGCTGGGGTGATCAGCAGCAGGGGCACGGACAGAGACATCCAGCATGCGCGATGCATCAGGTTCATATGGGATCTCCTCCTCGTTGTATACGCCGGCAGTATCATCCAGTCCCATGCCGAAGTGAATTCTTTTTCTCCGTTCTTCTCCAGAGCCCCTGGGCATCGTCGCGGTCACGGGTTCCGGCACGAATCCGGCGCCCGTTGCGCCTCGGTGCATCGCTCAGGGATTGCTGAATCCAAACTTGTCGAAGTTGCCGAATCCGTACACCCCGGGACCGACGAAGAGAATGAAGACGTCGTGCACGCCGCTGCCCGTCGCGCTCAAGGCACACGACTGTTTTTGGATATTCTCCCAGTCGCCGGTACCCCTCGGGCAGTAGCTGCCCAGCAGGCTGCCGTCGAGGCTGTCGAGCCGCAGCTCGATCCACCCATCGTCCATATCGCCGGGCCGGCCGAGCCAGAGATCGAACTGCCGGTAGCCGTCATACAGGTCGATCTGGTCGTAGCGCAGCCAGTCGCCACCATCGCACTCGCCGACGTAGCTTCCGGTCGTGATCCCCTCCATCGCGGAGTAGGACTCGGCCTCGAACTCGAACGACGGAGGACCGCTGCTGGCGTAGATCCGGATCGAGTCCGAGGCCTGCTTGCTCTGGTCGTCGAACGCCCGCGCCTCGAGCGTGCACGCACCGGCTGGAATGCTGTCTATGCGATGGGTGTATGGAGAGCTCGTATCCGTGCCCAGCAAGGTGCCGTCTCGATAGAACTCGACCCGCGCGATGGTCCCATCGCTGTCCGAGGCGCTGGCCTCGATGTCGACGGCCTCGCCGGGCGTGAAGACCTGTCCATCCAGGGGAGCGGTGATCTCGACGGTCGGCATGCCGCTCGGAGGAACCGGGTCCACGAAGGCGAACCTCTCGAAGTTGCCCAGGCCGTAAGAGCCCTGAAAGACCAGAAAGACGTCGTGGGTCCCGCTGCCGAGGCTGCCCAGCTCGACGCGCTGGGTCTTCGGCGGCGGGTCCCAGTTGCCGGTGTCGAGAGGTCGGTAGCTTCCGAGCAGGGTCCCGTCCAGGCTGTCCAGCCGGATCTCGACATGCCCATCGGCGTCTCCCTCCCGGCAGAGCCGGGCCTCGAAAGACCGATAGCCGGCTCCGAGATCGATGCCTCGGTACTGGATCCAGTCGTCGACGTCGCAGTACACGATCCAGTCGTCCTCCTTGACCACGCCGGACATGTCGTCGTATCCGCCCGCGATCAGGCCGATGCTCGCCGCCTGCGTCGATACGCGGACCTCCAGGCTCTCGCTGCCGCGGGCTCCGTGCGAGTCGACGGCCCGCAGCTCGAAGGTATAGCTGCCCTCGCGCATGTCGGCCAGGCTGAACTCGTAGGGCTCGGTATCGTCCGTCTCGATCAAGGAGCCGCTTTCGTGGAGCTCGACCCGGGCGACGCGCCTGCCGCTCGCAGCCGCGACCCGGGCGCGGATGGTCAGCGTCGAGCCCGGTGCGATCAGGCCGGTGTGCGGCTCGGAGATGGCCAGCCTGGGGTTGACCGGATCGATGGCGCCGGGAGGCGGAAAGCCCTGGCTCGCGTCGTCGATCACGAGCACCCAGTCGTTTCCCCTTCCCGGCTCGCCGGGAGCCGTGAACTGCTTGCTGCCGCTGTTGGTGAGCGCTTCATCGATCCGCGTGGCATCTCCGCTGCGGGGGTCGAACCACCAGGCCTCGAGCGGGGTGCCGCTCGAGCTGCCGACGGCGGACAGGTCGACGCTGAACGGCGCGCCGACCGGAGTGTAGACCATGGCGTAGGCCCTGCTCAGGGAGCGGGTGGCCCGGACGCGCTCCTCGCCGAAGCGATCACCGGCGGAGAGGAGCGATTGATCCGGGATCCGGGAGGCGAAGGGACGCGAGAGCAGCAGGCGTCTCAGGTTAAGCATGTCCAGGGCGCCGTCCAGGTCGATCGCGTCGTACCAGTACATCGTGGCGTCGAACTCGGGCGGCCTGCGCGGATCGTAGAACTGCCAGACATCGTTGCAGCCGTACGTGTGCCCGAAGGCGCCGGCGAAGACGGCGTAGTAGGCGGCTTGCCGCACGTCCACGTCGTCGAAACCCCCGTTGCCCCAGTTCCAGCAGATCGGGTGGTGCTCGTAGCGCGGCTCTCCGTCGACGACGGGCCGCGGGGGCGTGAGCATGTAGTCGGCCTCCATGCCGAAGTCGCTGCAGTTGAAGATGTAGCTCTCGGACGAGGAGCCGCAGTACATCCACGGGCAGTGGCCGGTCTGCTGCATGTGGAAATCGAGCCAGTCTCTCCTCTGCAGGGCCGAGGAGGAGTGCCCGCCGCCCTGGGGATGGTAGGTGACCAGGTGCTTGCCGCCGTCGCCCGCCTCGAGGCCGCCCGCCATGGCGTCCCAGACCTCCAGCGAGCCGTCCGGGTTCCGGTCGCCGCCGAGGATCCAGATGATGTTCGGCGCGGCCCGGTAGCGATCCGCGAGCCACTGCCCGTAGGTCGCGGCGTTGGAGGCATCCCAGACCGAGTGGAAGTAGTCGCAGTTCGCCCACGTCGGCAGGATGGCGATGTAGATGCCCTTGTCTCGCGCCGCGTCGAGGACGTAGTCCACGTGGTCCCAGTAGTCGTTGTCCGGCCCGTCGACGACGCGCGGGGAAGTGGGATCGCCGTCGAGGAAGGGGACGTGGCCGTACTGGTTGGCGACGTTCCACTCGAAGAGGGCGAAGGCGACGGTCTGGAGGACCGTATAGCCCTTGGCCCGCCGGTCCTCGAGGTAGCGATCGGCCTCCTCGCGGGTCGTACGCTCGAACAGGGTCCAGCTGGTGTCCCCGATCCAGACGAAGGGCGTGCCGTCGGCGTGGACGAGGTAGTGACCGTCGGCGGACAGCCTCAGATCGCCGTGTTCGAAGTCGGCGGCCGGCCCGTCGTGGGGCAGGGTATCGGCCGGCTGGCACGGGCGACACGGCCCGCCGCAGTCCATGCCGCTCTCTCCCTGGTTCTGAACACCGTCCGAGCACGAGGGGCAGGGCGGGCAAGGGCCGCCGCAATCCACGCCGCCCTCTCCCTGGTTGAGCACGCCGTCGTCGCAGGAGCCGGAGCAATCGGAGTCGCTGGCCGCGGTGCAGCTGGACGGGCAGCAGCCGTCGTCGTCGATGCAGCTGGTGATGGCGGTCAGAACGCAGCGGACGTTGCACAGGTCGGGGCTGCCGACCAGCTCGGCCGCGGTGCACGGATCGGGCGGCGTGCAGGACGTCGGGCAGTCCCCGTCGCAGGTCTCCTGCAGCTCGGGCTCGACGATGCCGTTGCCGCAGCCCGGGCCGTCCACGGACGAGGACTTGCAGCCGGCGGCGATCGCGAGCGCGGTCAGAATCGAGATGGAAAGCTGCGAGCGCATGATCGTCCCTCCCTGTTCGAGGCCCGTGTCCAGAATAGCACTCCCGCGAGCGATCGTTCACCGCTCCGTTCCGTGACGAGGGCATGGTCGCAAGCCTACGTGGGCTGTCTGGTGCAGCACCGCGGATCGGCCAGTGCGCTGCTCTCTGCTCAGGTCCAGTTGACCCACTCGAGCTTCCGGAAGTCCTCGACCTCGATCTCGACGGCGTCGCACCGCGTCGGCTCGAAAGCCTCGAAGGTCTCGCCTGGCTGCCTGACGCCCTTGCCGCAAGAGTAGCCGCTTGGGAATTCCGTCCACCAGCCTTTTCGCGGCATGCTGGTGTTCGGCTGCTTGAAGATGATCCCGTAACGAGCGGCGCCGCCGATCGCATTCCCCCGGAGGGCCTTCCACTGGTCCCGGCTCAGCTTTCCCGCTGGAACATCCGCATCGGCTCTCACCAGGATCAGCATGCCGACGCCCAGCTGACCTGCGTTGAGCGCTTCTCGAGGCGGCTCCGACAGGCCGAGGCGGTAGCGTCCTTGCGCGGCCGCGCCCTGGCCGAAGAGGTATACGTAGTCGGGCGAGCCGGCGGACACCACCCACGCGACGACGACCTTCGCCCGGTCAGGCACCCGCTCGTCGCCAGCCGCTGCCAGCCGGCCGGAGACGACGTGTCCTTTGACCTCCGCGGGCGGCTCGGTCTTGCGCGCCGGCTTGATCCCCTCGGGCTTGGGTTGCGGGCCGGAGCAGGCCAGGACCAGGAACGCGCTGCCGAGAATCAGCCCTCGAAGCGGTAACCGCATCGTCATGCCTCTCTTTCAGCTCCTCGCCCTTCGAGCTCTCGACAGGAAGGCGCATGCTCCTACGAGCAGCGCCAGCAGCCACGGCCCCGCAGCTCTCCCGCCGCCGCAGCTGCATCCGCTCGGCTCGCCATCTCGATCAGCGCCTCCGTCCCGCGCTTCGTCCGCAGCGCCGCCGTCTGTCCCGCCATCCGGCTCCGGGCCTCCGTCCGGAGGCGGAGCGGCGTTGCGGTACTCGTGCGCCCCCATGTCCGGGGCCGATCCGTGCAGCACGACCTCTCCGTCGCTCTTCCGATAGAGCCAGACCGGCGCCTCCTCGGCCCAGGTCATCGGCGACGCCAGGGTGATCGTGTTCGTCGTGTAATCGATCGAGACGATCTGGACGACGTGGTCCACTTCTCCGATCGCGATCCAGTCGGCCTCGAGCGTCGCCCTGGCCAGGTCCGAGCCCCAGGTCCCGTCCTGGAAGAAGCTGGCGTCGTCCACGACCAGCGCGGTCGAGGACGAGCCGCTGTGGCTGGCGCGCGTGAGCCGTGCCCCCTGGTCGATGGCCGGCGACGACGGCTGAAGGGAGAGATCCGGCAGCGACGTCTCGAGCGGCGTCGAGATGTCCGGTTCGACGAACAAGGGGTCGACGGTGTCGTCGTCGAAGTTGTCCGAAATCGTGTTGCAGGTCGCAAGCTCAGCGCCCGGCAGGTGGATGACCTCGTACTGCGGCTTGTGGGCCGTCGTCCAGTGATCGAAGAAGAGGTTGTTCCTCACGTCCGTGTCGAAGACCTCGGCGCAGGAATCGACGTAGAACGACATGCCCATGCGCAGGTTGTCATACGCCCTGTCGTCGTCGTCGGAGCCCCAGCCGTTTTTGTAGAAGGTGTTGTTGTAGACGCGGTTGCCGGAGCTGGTTCCGATGGAGGCCGCCAGCCTCAGCCCGAACAGGGCGTTGGCGAAGTGATCGTTGTAGCGATAGATGTTGTTCGAGGTCGAGAGCGTCGTGCCCGAGCCGCTCCCGCCGGTCAGCCCGAGGTGCGGACCGCCGTAGGCCGCGCCGTAGCCGACGCGGTTGCCTTCCCACAGGGACTGCCCGGCGTTGGCCGGCGATCCCACGGCCGAGATGGCCCGGTAGCCCAGCAAGCTGCTGTCGAAGCCCGCGTAGAGCGACGCGTCCCAGTGCATCGAGGCGTCCCACCAGCCCTCGTTGTGGACGTAGTTGTTCCGGATGACGCAGTGCTTGCAGGTGTTGACGCCCAGGACGTGGTGCCCGCCGGCATAGAAGTGGTTGTCCTCGATGGTGTTGAAGTGGCTGGCGTCGGTCGAGCCCTCGTTGCCGACCCCGACCTCCAGCACCACGCCCTCGTCGAGCTCGGAGTACGCGCCGTAGCGGCACATGGTGTTGTGGTGGAGGTAGTTGTGCCCCGAGTTCTGGATGTAGCCGCCTCCCCAGTAGATCATGCGGGTGATCTCGTATCCGTCTCCGTCCTCCCAGCAGTCGTCCGGCGCGCCGTTCCGGACCCCGCCGAAGAGGCCGACGGAGGTGGCGCAGGTCTTGGAGGTGCTGGTCGCGCCGCCGTAGGCGATCTGGCAGGCCGCCCCCGTGGAAGTGTTCCTGACCCTGTAGGACTGGTAGGTGCTGCCGCTGCCGTCGTCGGCGTGCGTCAAGACCGCGTTCGCACCGCAAGACGACGCCCCCGCGTGCGTGCCGCTCGCCACCACGTCCGACCAGACGTCGCGCTGGTCCTTGAAGGTGCAGTAGGCGATCTCGTTGTAGTTCGCGGCGGCGTCTCCGCCGTTGTAGATGTAGAGGTACCTGTAGAAGTTCTGGAAGGTGAGCTTGGTGATCTGGACGTACGAGTTGGCCACGAAGGCATGCGCCTCGTTGTCCCACTGCATCAAGTAGACGCCGATGCAGTTGTCGCTGTCGCCGTTCAGGATCACATCCTCGCTCTCGTACCCGCTGTAGGTGATCCTCGCGTCCGCACTCGTGCCGGAGTGGACCGGGTTGATCGCGTTGCCCGAAATGTCGTACGTCCCCGCCCGGATGAAGACCGTGTCGCCGGCGACCAGCACGGCGTGGGCCGGCTCCAGGCTCTGCCAGGCGATCGTCCCGTCACTGGCGCTGCAGTCGCGCGCCGCCACGCTGTACGACGTCCCGGCGCCGCCCGCGCAGTCGGCGGCCAGAGAGCCGTCCACGTAGTAGACCTCCGCCCGGGCTCTGGGGCACAGCAGGAGACCCGTGAAGACGATCACGGCCGGCAGGACCGGCAATTGGCATCGTTCCATTCCATCCTCCTCAGCACGCCGGACTCGGCGGAGCTAGCGTTCCATGGGCTCGGCCGAAGCCCTGGCCAGGATCTCGTCGATCGCCTCGCGCACGCGGCCGCGGCGCCTCTTGCGCATCTGGCCCAGCACGGCGGCCGCCAGGGAGCCGGCGACGACGGCCAGCCCGGGCAGGGCCTGCTCGTTGCCGCCGAGGAAGCTCTGCACGAGCACGAGCTCGGCCCACACCCGCTCGTCTGCCTGCAGCTTCTCGAGGGCCTGGCGGTCGACCCGGCCCTCGGTGGATGGATCGTCGAGCCCCAGAAAGCGATCGAAGAAGCGCTGCAGGGCCTCGCTTCGAGGGTGGATCACCAGGTCCTCGTCGAGATCGCCGAGGCCGCGCCGGCTGGCCAGCCGCTGCCGGAGCTCGCGGAAGAGAGCCTTGCCGTGCTCGCGGACCGCGGCGTGCTCGGAGCGGAGGTAGGCCAGGAGCCGGCCGTAGTTCCTGGCGCCTCGCCCTTCCGCGCCGGCAGCCCGGAGCAGGGAGTCGGCCGCGTGGCTTCGCACCAGCTCGTCCGGGTCGTCGAGCGCCCGGAGCAGCGCCTCGATCACGTGCTCGCCTCGAAAGTCGGAAAGCGCCATGGCCGCGTCCAGGCTGCCGCCCTGGTCGAGCACGCTGATGAGATAGCGCTCCAGCCCCTGCTGATCCGTCATCTGGGCCAGGGCCTTGACCACCTCGACCAGGGTCCGGCCCGAGCTCGTCTCCAGGGCTGCGCGCAGCGCATCCACGGCCCGCGTGCACTTCATCCCGCGCGCCACGATGACCGCCAGCGTATCGCCCTCCTCCACCCGCGCGATGAGGTAGTCCTCGGCCTGGCGAAGCGCCTGCGCGCGGAGGCGCAGGCCGAGCTGGATGAGCTCGCCCGGCCGCTCCTCCCACTCGCCGCGGCCGCGGATCGGAGTGCGCCAGAGCTGCTCGAAGTCCTCGAAGCTCGGCCCGTCGGGCGCGGGCGTGATCGGATCAGCCGGCACCGGGTGGCGTCCTGGGCTCCTCGTCGCCCTCCTCGACCTGCCGCACCACCGCCTTGAGCAGGGTGCCGAAGAGCAGGTCGGAGAAGCGGGCGATGAAATCCTCGGCCAGTCCGACCAGGGGCACTTTCGAGCTGTCCGGCTCGGACGCCTGTCTCTCTGCCGGAGCGGGCTCGCCCTGCTCGGCGCCCCAGCGCAGGCTGGCCTTGTGGATCGCCTCGCCGATCCAGTCCGCGGCCCTGGAGATGAGCTGCTCCATGAGGCTCTCGGTGAGCTTCTCGAGCACCTCCTCGCTCAGCCGCTTGGCCAGCTCGCCGACCAGGGTCTCCGAGAACGCCTGCTGGATCCGCTCGAAGGTCGTCTTCTCCGCCCGGGTCTCGGCGCGACCGCCCTTCGGGCGCGCGCGCTTCGCGGTCTTCTTGCCCTCGGTCTGCTCGGCGGTCTTCTTGCCGGCTGTTTTTCTTCCGGCGGCCTTCTTACCGGTCTTCCTGCCGGATGTCTTTTTGCCGGCGGTCTTCCTGCCGGACTTCCTGCCGGCTGTCTTTTCACCGGCGGTCTTCTTGCCGGCCTTCTTTCTCTTCTTCTCGTCGCTCATGTCCACTCCCTGGCTCGCGTCTGATCGGAGCATAGACCCGCTCGCTCCATCGCGCAACCGCGTCCAACGCGGCCCGGCCGGTTCACATGTACTTCGCGAGCCGGTAGCGGGCGGCGAGCTGCCGGCGCTCCTCGTCGGACAGCGAGCGCATGTACTTCTTCCAGCCCGGGCAGATAAACGCGTGCCAGCGCCACAGCCGGCCGAGAAAGGACCTGGGGTTCCGGTCGTACCTCGCACGGAATGCGCACTGCTCGCAGCTCGACTTGGCCGTCTCTCCCATGTCTTCACCCTCATCTGGCCCGAGAGGCCGGAGCCCAGTCCAGGCGGCTGCCCGCGCCGATCTCGACGAAGTGCTCCCCGTACGCCTCGGCGAACATCCGGATCGCGCGGTCGCCGGTGCAGTGGCAAGGACCGGCCCGGAGCACGCCGACCTTCTTCAAGCGCTCGATGATCTCGCCCACTTCGGCCGGGCTCGTGCTCATGAGATGGAAGCCGCCCAGCACCAGCTCGACCGGCCCCAGCTCGCGCGCGCGCTCGGTCATGGCCGTGATGCCCGGGTGGGCGCAGCCGGTGATCAAGATCCGGCCGGCCTGCGCCTCGAGCACGATGCCCTGCTCGGCCATGGGGCCCTCGACCTGGCCGGTGCTCCACACGCCCGGCGCGATCTCGCAGGGCCCGGAGACCCGCTCGACCCGCGCGCCCAGCTGCTCGACCTTGGACGTGAAGCGCTCCGAGAAGGACTCCGGCACCCAGACCGTGAGCTCGCGCTGGCGCGCGGGTGCGGGCTCGGCCTGCCAGCGCCCGAGCAGGGCCCCCAGGCCGCCGGTGTGGTCCCAGTGCTCGTGGGAGAGCACCACGTGCTCGATGTCGCGCGGATCGAGCTTCAGAAGCGCCATGTTGCCGAGCAGGGTCTCGCCCTCGGCCCCGGTGTCGAAGAGCACGCGCACGCCCGGCGCGCGGATCAGGCAGGCGAATCCCCAGCCCGGCTTGGCGCCCTCCACGGCCACCTTGTTGTCGTAGACCACCCAGAGCTCACCCTGGCCCATGGCCTCCTCCCTCTCTCCCCCCGCAGAGGCTGCCGACAATCGCCAGCACATTCCCAGCAAGCAAGCCGGGACCACGATCCAGGCCGGTGCCGACCTTCCTCTCTGACAACGCATGCACCCAAGCCTGCAATGGACCCGGCCAAAACACAAGCCGTCGCATCGAATTGATCCCGGCCGGGCTGGCGTGCTATCTCTTCGGCCAGGAGGCCCGCATGTCCAAGGGATTCCACGGCCGGATCCTCTTCGTCGACCTGTCCGCACGCACCAGCGAGCTGCGCAGCTTCGACGACGACTTCTACCGCAAGTACCTGGGGGGCGGCGCCTTCGGGGCCTACTTCCTGCTCCGCGAGCGGCCCGACGCGCTGGACCCCATGGACGAGCGCAACCTGCTCAGCCTGGCCCCGTCGGTGACCACCGGAGCGGCGGTGTCCGGAGTGAGCCGCTGCAGCCTGTCGGCCCTGTCTCCCCTGACCGGCATGGTGGCCGACAGCCAGGCGGGCGGGCGGATCGGCCCCTATCTCAAGCGGGCCGGCGTCGATGCGCTCCTGCTGTCAGGCCGGGCCGACTCGCCGGTCTACCTCCACGTCGAGAACGGCCGCGCCGAGATCAGAGACGCTGCCCATCTCACCGGGCAGCCGGTGACCGCGGTCCGCGAGGCGCTCGCGGACGAGCTCGGCGGCAAGCGCCTGTGCGTCGTCCAGTGCGGCCCGGCCGGCGAGCGGAAGGTGCGCTTCGCCTGCGCGATGGCCGACGGCAACGACGTCTTCGGCCGCACCGGCCTGGGCGCGGTCTTCGGCGCCAAGAACCTGCGCGCCATCTGCGTGCGCGGCGCGGGCGAGCTCGACTTCGCCGATCCCGAGCTGCTCGGCCAGCTCGCCCGCAAGGGCGCCGCCCGGGTGTCCGAGGCCGGCTTTCCGCGCACGCTCCGCGCACACGGCACGCCGGGTGTGGTCAGCGCCCAGGCCAGCGCGGGCAACCTGGCGACCCGCAACTACGCTCGCTCCTTCCACCCGGATCACGCCCGGCTGGACGGCTCGACCTACGACGCGGAGCTGGGCGCGGGCGAGACGACCTGCTACGGCTGCGCGGTGCGCTGCCGCAAGCGGGTCCAGGCGGATAAGCCCTACCCGCTGACGACCGAGCTCGGCGGGCCCGAGTTCGAGACACTGGGCATGCTGGGCTCCAACCTGGAGATCCTGGATCCGGCGGCCGTGGCCCGGGCCAGCCAGCTGTGCGGCGAGTACGGCATCGACACGATCACCATGGGCGGGCTGGCCGGCTATGTCTTCGAGTGCCTGGAGAAGGGCCTGATCCCGGAGGACGCCGCCGAGGGCGAGCGCTTGCGCTTCGGCAGCCCCGAGGGCCTGTTCTGGCTCATCGAGCGGGTGGGACGCCGAGAGGGGATCGGCGACGTCCTGGCCGACGGCTTCACGGCGGCCGTGGCCGCCTTCGGCGAGCAGACGGCGCCGTATGCCATCCACGTGAAGAACCAGGGCCTGGCCGTCCACATGCCGCAGGTCAAGCCCAGCCAGGCCCTGATGTACGCGGCCTGCCCGATCGGGCCCGATCACCAGAGCAGCGAGCACGACTGGCTGCTGGCCTCGGGGGGCGAGGACTGCAAGGCGCTGGGCATCATCGGCCGGGGCGACGCGGCGTCGACCGGCTCTCCCAAGGTGCGCATGACGGTCTACGGCCAGCACTACTACAGCCTGCTGGACGCGCTGTGCCTGTGCCAGTTCTGCTGGGGGCCGGGCAACCTCTTCACCTACCGGGACCTCGAGGATCTGGTCTCGGCCTGCACCGGCTGGCAGGTCTCCTTCTTCGAGCTGATGAAGGCCGGCGAGCGGCGGGTCAACCTCCAGCGGCAGCTCAACGCCCGGCGCGGCTTCGGGCGCCAGCACGACGTGCTGCCCGAGCGCGTCTTCGAGCCGCTGCCCGACGGGCCCAAGGCCGGCCAGCACGTGGACCGGGAGCGCTTTACCGAGATGCTCTCGGCCTTCTACGCCATGCAGGGCTGGGATCCGGACACGGGCAAGCCCACCGCCGGAAAGCTCCTCGAGCTGGGGCTGGACTGGAGCCTGTGATGGACAGACAGCAATTCGAGCACAGAGTCGAGCAGGGCGAGCTGGACACGGTCATCGCCGCATTCCCGGATCCCTACGGGCGACTGATGGGCAAGCGCATCCCGGCCCGGCTCTTCGCCGAGCAGCACATGGAGGCGAGCCCAATCCACGCCTGCAACTACCTGCTGACCGCCGACATGGAGCTGGAACCGCTGCCCGGCTTCGCCTTCACCTCCTGGGACAAGGGCTACGGCGACATGGGCATGCTCCCCGACCTGAAGACCTTGCGGGCCGTGCCCTGGTTCGAGGGCAGCGCGCTGGTGATCTGCGACCTGATCGATCACCACGGCGAGCCGCTGGCCCTGGGCCCGCGGCAGATCCTCAAGGCCCAGATCCGGGCCTGCGAGAAGGCGGGCCTACGGCCCATGATGGCCTCGGAGCTGGAGTTCTTCCTCTTCCGGGGCCTGCCCCACGAGCTCCGCCAGCGAGGCTTCCAGGCGCTCGAGCCGAGCACGGATTACTTGATCGACTACGACATCCTGGGCACCAGCGCCGACGAGCCGCTGCTTCGAGACATCCGCCTGCAGATGCCGCAGGCCGAGATCCCGATCGAGAGCTCCAAGGGCGAGTGGGGCCAGGGCCAGCACGAGGTCAACTTCATCTACGGCACGGCGCTGGAGGCGGCCGACCGGCACGCGATCTTCAAGCAGGGCGTCAGGCAGCTCGCGACCCGCCACGGGGTGTCGGCGACCTTCATGGCCAAGGTCTCCGAGAAGATGGCCGGCTCGTCCTGCCACATCCACGCCAGCCTGTGGAGAGGGGACAAGACCGCGTTCTGGGACGAAAAGGCCGAGTGCCCCAGCGCGGACTTCGGCCACTTCCTGGCGGGCTGTATGCGGCGCGCGCGCGAGTTCTCGCTCTTCTTCGCCCCGCTGCCCAACTCCTACAAGCGCTACCAGGCGGCCAGCTTCGCGCCGGTCAGCGTGGCCTGGGGGGTGGACAACCGGACCTGCGGCTTCCGCGCCGTGGGCCAGGGCGCGGGCGCGCGGATCGAAAACCGCATCCCCGGCGCGGACGTCAACCCCTACCTGGCCTTCGCCGCCACGCTCGCGGCCGGGCTCGACGGCGTGGCGCAGAAGCTCGAGCCCGACCCGCCCTTCGAGGGCAACGCCTATGCGTGCGAGGGCATCGAGCGCGTGCCCAGGACAATGCCCGAGGCCATCCGCACGCTCGAGGCGAGCGAGCTCGCCGGGCAGGCCTTCGGAGAGCAGGTGGTCGAGCACTACCTCCGCCTGGCCCGGCTCGAGCAGGCCGGGCTCGATCGCTACGTGACCGACTGGGAGCGGATGCGCTACTTCGAGCGGATCTGAGGGGTCAGACCCCGACACTTGACACTTTGCAAGTGTCAAGTGTCGGGGTCTGACCCCCAGCTCCCAGCGTATCCGCACGCTCGAGGCGAGCGAGCTCGCAAGAGAGGCCTTCGGAGAGCCGGTGGTCGAGCACTACCTCCACCTGGCCGGGCTCGACCGCTACGTGACCGACTGGGAACGGATACGCTACTTCGAGCGGATCTGAGCGGGGGTCAGGACCCGGCCACCTCGATCGCCATGTCGAAGTCTGGCCGCTCCTCGATGAGCTTCTTGACCGCGCACTTCTCGGCCGAGCGGATGATCGGCTTGAAGTGCTTCTCGGGGATCTCGGGCGGCAGCAGGATCTTCAGCGAGATCTTCGTGAGCTTTCCCGATTGCGGATCCGCGTGATGGCGCTGGACGAGCCGGACGCCCTCGGTGGGCAGATCGCGTGCCTGGAGGTACGACAGCACGTAGATCCCCGCGCAGGTACCCATGGCCGCCAGGCAGTAGACGAACGGCGAGGGAGACGATCCCTCGCCCCCTTGAGAGACCGGCTGATCCGTGCGGACCACGAAGCCGCCGATCTCGGCATCGACTTTCTTGCCGCCCGGAAAGCTGACGGTCAGATCCATGGATCTACGCCTCCTTCCCCCTGACGAGCGCCCGGGCGATCTCGGCCACGTGCCTTCCCTGGAAGCGGGCGATCTCGAGCTCGTTATCGCTGGGCTGCCTGGAGCCGTCCGGCCCGGCGATCGTGCCGGCGCCGTAGGGGCCGCCGCCCGAGATCTCGTCGGCGGTCGAGATGCGCTTCTGGCTGTATGGAACGCCCGCGATGATCATGCCGTGGTGCAGCAGCGTGGTGTGGAAGCTGGTGATGGTCGTCTCCTGGCCGCCGTGCTGCGTGCTGGTGGACACGAAGACGCTGCCCACCTTGCCGAGCAGCGCACCCTTGGCCCACAGCGGGCCGGTCTGATCCAGCAGGTTGCGCATCTGGGCGGCCATGTTCCCGAAGCGGGTGGGCGTGCCGAAGAGGATGGCGTCCGCATCGCCGAGATCCTCGGGTGAGATGACCGGGACGTGCGAGAAGGTCTCCCTGGCAGCCTTGGCTCCGATCTTCCCCAGGACCTCGTCAGGAATGAGCTCGGCAACCTGGAAGAGCTTCACCTCGGCTCCGTCCACCGACCGGGCCCCCTCGGCCACGGCCTCTGCCAGCTTGTAGACATGACCATATGTGCTGTAGAAAACGACGTGTATTTTCATGGCCTGATCCTTTCGTTTCGTTGTTCTTGGACCCCATGTCCAAACCGCTTACCGAATGCTTCGCAAGTCTTGTGCCATGAATCGAAGATGAATGGAAAAGGAAAATCCGATTTCAGCGCGCCCCTACTACTCGCGCTCCAGTGCAGAACGAGCCGTTCAAACTGAATCATCTGTGTGTAGCAGCGGCTGTCATGCTCGGAGAAACGGGGCCGTCCAGCTGGCATGTCGATTGCTTGTGTCCAATCGTTCAGGGGCGTTACCCCCTGAATGCTTCGGCTCGGACACGTCTTGTCGCGGGAGTCGATCATGGAAGCGGGCATCGTGTACATCAACGCGCCGACCATCGGCGCGGAGGTCCATCTGCCCTTCGGGGGTGTGAAGAACACCGGTAACGGCGGCCGGGAGGCCGGAAGCACGGCCATCGAGGAGTTCACCGAGCTCAAAACGGTTTTCATCGACAAACGGTTTTCATCGACTACAGCGGGCGGCTGCAGAAAGCCCAGAATGTCGAGTCCTCGCCATGATTCAGGCTCGAACGGTACTGGTTCTTCTTCTCTCCGTCCATCTCGATGCAAGCGCAGAAACGGCTGTCACCCCCAAGAACGCGGACAGCCCGGAAGAGCTCGCCCGCCAGGCTCTTGCCCAAAACCCATCCATACGCTCCATCGAACATCAGCTCGACTCGCTCTCGCGGCGGCAGATCGGCGTCCGCAGGTGGCACGATCCCGTTCTGGCTGTCGAGTACTCCAATGTACCCTGGGACAGCTGGTCGCTCGATGATTCTCCGATGAGCGGAGTGCATCTCAAGCTGATGCAGACCCTCCCTTTTCCTGGCAAGAACGACCGCCGAGCCCAGGTGGTGCACGGCGAGTCAGCCGTGATGAAGTGGAAGCTGCAGGAGAAGAAGAACCATCTCCGAAGCACGGTGAGGAAGGCCTACTGGCAGCTTGCCCTGGTTCGATCGCTGCGATCGATAACCAAGCGTCATATCGAGCTGACGGCCCAGCTCGTGGCGACCGTCGAGGTAAAATACCGCGTGGGCAAGGTGGGCCAGCATGAGCTGTTTCGCCTGCAAGTTCTCAAGACAGAGCTAGAGGACGACATCGGAGAGTTCGACAAGAAAGAGAAGGTGCTACTGGCTGGCCTCAATTCCGCCTTGCACCGAGACATCGACACCAGGATCACCACGTCGGATCGGATCGACGCGGTCGCCCCTCCGGGATCGCTGGACGTTCTACTGCGCAGGGCAAGGCAAGACCGCCCTCTTCTGAAAGAAATCCTGGCCGACGCAGACATGCAGCGGCTCCAGGCAGCCCAGGCCGAGTACGAGCGCTGGCCCGACATCACCGTCTGGTTAGGTTATCGCGTTCGGTTGCCTGCGGGACTGGACAACGGCACCGACTTCTTCTCGGCCGGCGTGTCCATTCCGCTGCCGTTTGACTATTCGGGAAGGTTCGCCGCCGAGGAAGAGCAGCACCTCTCGCTGGCACGCTCGGCCGAGGAGAGGTACGCGGCGACCCTGGACGAGATCGAGGCCGCGCTTTCGTCTTCCTTGGCCGCGTGGGAACGAGCTACCCAGAAGATTGCGACCTATGAGCAGACGCTGATCCCGGAAGCCGACAGGACGCTGAAATCAACCCTGGCAGCATACCAGACGGACCGGGCCGATTTCACCAGCCTGTACCAGGCACAGCTGCAGCTTCTAGACTTCGATCGCGCCCTCTTGCTCGCCAAGGTGGCCACGAGAATCGAACAGGCCTTCGCCGATGCTGCGATCGGCTCTCATGCGGAGATGGAATCCGAGGCGAGGTGACAGATGCACCAGCGGAAAGGGAAGACATCGCTGCCCCTTGTAGTCTTGATGGCGATGCTCCTGGGGCTGGTCGGCCAGCGGCACGGCGACTCCCAGGCCGCGGACACGTACTACACGTGCCCCATGCACCCGACCATCGTCCAGGACGAACCGGGGACCTGCCCGGTATGTGGCATGGACCTGGTTCACAGGCATTCGGCACGACATGCTGAAGAGAAAGAAAGCAAGAAGGTCGAGTCGTCATCGGGGACCATCAGCGTGGATCCGGTCATGGTTCAGAACATGGGCGTTCGCGTGGCGAAGGTGCTTCGAGGCAGCATCTACCGCACGGTCAGGGCCATCGGGGAGGTGGAGGTTGCAGAAGACCAGCTCTCGGTCGTCAACTTGAGGTTCTCCGGCTGGGTAGAGCGCATGTACGCGGACCAGACGGGCCAGGAGGTCAAGCGCGGCCAGGCGCTGTTCTCCATCTACTCACCCGAGTTGGTCTCGGCGCAGAAGGAGTACCTGCTGGCATACAACACGAGCGGCAAACAAAGCGATCTCACCAGGGCCGCGGCCGAGAGACTCCTCTTGTGGGGCATTCCGAGCTCCGCGCTCCAGAAGGTCGTGGATAGACAGAACGTGGATCGGACTGCGATCATCCGGGCGCCGCGCACGGGCTTCATCCTGCACAAGAACGTGGTGGAAGGCGCCCGGGTGGGAGCGGGCAGAGATCTCTACCGCATCGGCAACTTGAAGCAGATATGGGTACTGGCCGAGGTCTACGAGTTCGATGCGCCCTGGATCCGGGTGGGTCAGAAAGCGACCATGGAGCTCTCCTTCCAGCGAGGCCGCATCTTCGACGGTCAGGTCGACTACATCTACCCGACGCTGAACAAGAGGAGCAGGACGCTTTCGGTGCGCCTGCAGTTTCCCAATCCGGGGATCCGCCTCAAGCCCGGAATGTTCGCCACGGTGCGCATCGAAGCCCAGCGAAAGGAAGGGGTGCTGGTCGTACCGACCGAGTCCATCATCCACTCCGGCGAGCGCCAGATCGTCTTCGTGACCCGCGCCGTGGGCAAGTACAGGCCGCAGGAGATCGTCACTGGAATGGTGGGCAAGACCCCTTCTTCCGAAGGCAGATCCGTGACCGAGGTGCTCTCGGGGCTCGACGGGAGCGAGACCGTGGTCACCTCGGGACAGTTCTTGCTCGACTCGGAGTCCCAGCTCCAGGAGGCCGTTCAGAAGATGCTGGAAGCCAGGCTCCAGGCGAGAAAGGACACCGCGCAGCCCTCAGCGTCGAGCCGTGAAGGGGCGGACCCATCCGAGGAGCATGGCGAGGCCTTCTGGACCTGCCCGATGCATCCCCAGATCGTGCAGGCTGAGCCAGGCACCTGCCCCATCTGCGGGATGGACCTGGTGGAGAAGAAGCGTTGAGCGATCCGAGAGCGTGGCCATGATCGAGCGGATCATAGAAGGCAGCATCAGGAACCGGTTCATCGTGATCATCGTCACGGCCATCGCAGCCATCGCGGGCATCTGGGCCATGCTCCACACCCCGGTCGACGCCATTCCCGACCTGTCCGACGTCCAGGTCATCGTCTACACCGATTACCCCGGCCAGGCGCCACAGGTGGTCGAAGACCAGGTCACCTATCCGCTCACGACCGCCATGCTCTCGGTGCCCCACGCGAGGACCGTACGGGGCTACTCTTTCTTCGGCCTCTCGATGGTGTATGTCATCTTCGAGGACGGCACCGATCTGTACTGGGCTCGCTCTCGGGTGCTCGAGTATCTCAACTTCGTACGGGGCCGCCTGCCGAGCGGGTTGGCACCCCAGCTGGGCCCGGACGCCACGGGCGTGGGCTGGGTGTACATGTACTCCCTGACCTCCGACCGGCACGACCTGGCCCAGCTCCGCTCGATCCAGGACTGGTATCTCCGTTACGAGCTGATGAGCTTGCCGGGTGTGGCCGAGGTCGCCTCGGCGGGCGGCTTCGTCAAGCAGTACCAGGTCGAGGTCGATCCGGAGAAGCTCCGTGCCTTCCGGCTGTCCCTGGCCACGGTGAACCACGCCATCAAGCGCTCCAACATCGACGTCGGCGGCCGAGTGCTGGAGATGGGTGAGACCGAGTTCATGGTTCGAGGCAAGGGCTATGTCACATCCATCGAGGATCTGGAGAACATTCCCGTGGGCGTGGACGAGGGGACCCACACCCCCATCATGCTGTCCCAGGTCGCCAATATCCAGATCGGCCCGGAGATACGCCGCGGCGTGATCGAGATGAACGGCAAAGGGGAGGCCGTGGCAGGCATCGTGGTCATGCGATCCGGCGAGAACGCGCTCGAGGTGATCGAGAAGGTCCGCGAGAGACTGGCGGAGCTCGAAGCGGGGCTGCCGGATGGTGTCCAGATCCATACCGCCTACGATCGCTCCAGCCTTATCCTCCGCGCCATCGCCACCTTGAAAGACAAGCTCGGCGAGGAGATGATCGTCGTCGCGCTGATCATCATCCTGTTCCTCCTTCATCTGCGGTCTGCATTCGTGGCGCTGGTCACCTTGCCGCTGGGGATCCTGGCGAGCTTCGTCATCATGAAGCTGCTGGGGATCAACGCCAATATCATGAGCCTGGGCGGTATCGCCATCGCCATCGGAGTGATGGTGGACGCCTCGGTGGTCATGGTCGAGAACCTCCACAAGCACCGGGAGCGCGAGCAGGGAGTCTCGCAGCTGGATATGGTGATCCGGTCGGCCAGGGAGGTCGGCCCGGCCCTGTTCTTCTCTCTGGTCATCGTCACCGTGAGCTTCATCCCGGTCTTCACGCTCGAGCAGCAGGAAGGGCGCCTCTTCTCGCCCCTGGCCTTTACCAAGACCTTTGCCATGGCGGCCTCCTCGGTGCTGGCCATCACCGTCATTCCGGTCCTCATGTACTACCTCGTTCGCGGCAGGGTCATGACCGAGGCGAGAAACCCGCTCAGCAGGTTCTTCATCCGGTCCTACCGGCCCCTCATCCGGGTCGTGCTTCGGTTTCCGAAATTGACCGTCATCTCTGCGCTCGTCATCCTGGCCGCCACCTGGCTCCCGTTTTCGCGCCTGGGGAGTGAGTTCATGCCCCCGCTCAACGAGGGCGATCTCCTCTATATGCCCACCACGCCGCCCGGCATCAGCATCACCAAGGCCAAGGAGCTGCTGCAGCAGACTGACAAGATCATCGCAAGCCATCCCCAGGTGGCTCACGTGCTCGGCAAGGTCGGACGGGCGGAGACGGCGACCGATCCGGCTCCGCTTTCCATGATCGAGACCACCATCATACTCGATCCCGAAGAAGAATGGCCCGAGGGCAAGACCATCGAAGATATCAAAACGGAGCTCGATCAGATGATTCAGTTCCCGGGCCTGACCAACGCCTGGACCATGCCGATCAAGACGCGCATAGACATGCTGGCCACCGGGATCAAGACACCGGTGGGGATCAAGCTGATGGGCGACGATCTCGCCCAGCTGTCCGAAACCGGAACAAGAATAGAGGCCGTGTTGCGGGATCTCGACGGCACGCTCTCGGTGTACTCCGAGCGCGTGGTCGGCGGCAACTTCATCGACATCCGTGTCCGCAGGCGTGACGCGGCGCGCTTCGGACTGACCGTTGCCGATGTGCAGGACGTCATCAGCAGCGCCATCGGAGGGATGAACGTGAGCTGGACCGTCGAGGGGCTGGAGCGCTACCCGATCAGCGTTCGATATCCGCGCGAGCTCCGATCGGATCTCGACAGGCTCGAGCGAGTCGCGGTACCCACCCCGATGGGCCACGCCGTGCCTCTCGCCCAGGTGGCCGATATCGAGGTGGTCAAGGGTGCGCCGGCGATCAAGAGCGAGAACGCGCGCCGCACCGCCTGGATCTTCGTCGACCTCGAGACCTCCGATGTGGGCGGTTACGTGAGACGAGCCCGCGAAGTCGTCAGCAGCCAGGTCGAGCTTCCGGAGGGAGTCTCCATCGTTTGGTCCGGGCAGTACGAATACATGGAGCGGGCGAACAGGCGCTTGTCCGTCGTGGTCCCCTTGACCCTGGCCATCATATTCCTGCTGCTCTACATGCACTTCAGGAACGCGACCGAAACCCTGATCGTCATGCTCACGATCCCATTTGCGCTGGTAGGCGGTGTATGGCTGATGTTCTTTTCCGGGTACCACTTGTCGGTGGCCGTGGCCGTGGGGTTCATCGCCCTGGCCGGCCTCGCGGCGGAGACCGGCGTGGTCATGCTGGTGTACCTGGACGAGGCCTACGTGCGCAGAAAGAAGGAAGGGCGAATCAAGCGACTGATGCACCTGAAAGAGGCCATCATCGAGGGGGCCGTGGAGCGCGTGCGGCCCAAGCTGATGACCGTCGCAACCACGACCCTCGCACTTCTCCCGATCATGTTCGGGACCGAGACCGGCACCCGGGTGATGAAGCGGATTGCCGCCCCCATGGTCGGCGGTCTCATCTCGTCCACCATCCTGACCCTGCTGATCCTGCCGGCTATTTTTCTGCTCTGGAAGCAAGTGGTACACCGGAATGATCTGGAAGAAGAGCGGCCGGAGAAAGCAATGCAAGGAGAAAGCCATGTCTAGAAGGAGCCATTCCATCTTCAGCGGGTTTCTCGCGTTGGTCGTGTCGCTCGTCTCGGTATCCCATGCAATCGCATCGACCGAGGCCTTCGACGAGCAGATGCAACCCGTCCTGGAGGCGTATCTCGAGATCCCCAGCGCGCTGGCTGCTGACAGGGTGACGGGCGTCACCGAGGCAGCCAGGAAGATCGAGAAGCTCAGCCGGAAGCTGGATCCCTCTTTGGTCACCGGAGAGCACCGGGAGCACTACAGGGACCTGCCATCCAAGCTCGAGTCAGCCGCCAGCAGGATGGCCCGGGCAAAGGACATCGAGACCATGCGAAAGGCGCTGGTGGAGCTTTCCAAGCCCATGGCCATGTGGGCGACGATGTCCGAGCCCGAAGGGATCAGCGTGGTCTATTGCTCGATGACTCCCGGCTCCTGGCTCCAGCGAGGCACGACCATCTCGAACCCCTACTACGGCTCGAAGATGCTCCGCTGTGGAGAGATCGTGGCGGGTGAAGGTCACGAGCGGAAAGCGTTCCATGGCGACAAGGCGCATTGACTCCGGTCGGAGTCGGACACCATCGAGCCAGCGTCAGGGCCCTCTCACCTCGACCGCCATGTCGTAAGCTTCTTGTCGAATGGGGGGTCAGACCCCGACACTTGACACTTGTATAGTGTCAAGTGTCGGGGTCTGACCCCCAGCTCGCGTGAAAGGTCCCCTGCCTGTCCACCCGCTCGAAGCCGTGCGCCCCGAAGCAGTCGCGCTGGGCCTGGATGAGGCTGGCCGGCAGGCGGGCCGAGCGCAAGGTGTCGTAGTAGGCCAGGGAGGCCGCCAGCGCGGGCGCGGGCACTCCCTGCTTGATGGCCATGCCCACCAGGTGGCGCAGCGCGTCGTGGCGCGCGGCCAGGGCGTCGCGAAAGAGCGGCAGCCGGAGCGGCGCGATCGGGCTCGCCGCGCCCGCGAAGGCGGCCTGTACGTCTTCCAGGAAGCGCGCCCGGATGATGCAGCCCGCGCGCCAGATCCGGGCCACCTCGCCGAGCTCGTACTCGTAGCCGTGGGCCTCGCGGGCCGCCTGGAGCAGGGCGAAGCCCTGGGCATAGGTGAGCAGGCGAGCCGCGTACAGGGCTTGCGCGGCCGCGTCGAAATCCCCGCTCTCCCTCCGGGAGAGGGGGACAGGGGGTGAGGGTCCGGCGAGCTCGCTGGCCAGCTCGACCCGCTCGGCCTTTCTCGTAGACAGGGCCCGGGCGTCGAGCGCGGCCTGGATGGTGGGCACGGCCACGCCGAGCTCGATGGCCGTCCTGGCGGTCCAGCGGCCGGTGCCCTTCTGGCCAGCGCTGTCGAGGATCTTCTCCACCAGGGGCTCGCCGCTGCCCTCGTCGACACGTGCCAGCACACAGGCGGTGATCTCGGTCAGGTAGGAGGCGAGCTCCCCCCGGTTCCACTCGGCGAAGACGCCCGCAAGCTCGACGGTGCCGATGCCGGCACCGCGGTGCAGCAGGTCGTAGACCTCGGCGATGAGCTGCATGTCGCCGTACTCGATCCCGTTGTGCACCATCTTGACGAGGTGCCCGGCGCCCCCCTGCCCCAGGTAGGCCTCGCAGGGCTCGCCGCCGGCCCGGGCGGCGATGGCCCGCAGCACGGGCGCTGCGAGCTCGTACGCCTCCCGTGGCCCGCCGGGCATGATGCTCGGGCCGCGAAGCGCGCCCTCCTCCCCGCCCGAGACGCCCACGCCCAGGTAGCCGATCCCGCAGGCGGCCAGGCGCTGCGAGCGCCGCTCGGTGTCGAGGAAGAAGGAGTTGCCGCAGTCGGCGATCGCGTCGCCCTGGTCCAGCAGCGGAGCGAGCTCGTCGAGCAGCGCGTCCACGGGCTCGCCGGCCTTGACCATCAAGAAGATCCGCCGCGGCCGGCCCAGGGCGGCCGCGAGCTCGGGCAGGCCGAGGAAGGCGCCGATCTGCCTGCCCGCGGCGCGCTGGATGAACGCGTGCGTTTTGTCGGGGCTCCGGTTGTACACGGCCACCGCAAAGCCGCGGCCTTCCATGTTGAGGGCCAGGTTCTGGCCCATGACGGCCAGGCCCACGAGTCCGACGTCGTACGCGTCCATTGCGCTCACTCCCTCTGCCCGCGCTCGCCCAGGATCGCTGCGTAGAGCTCGCCCTGCCTGGCCAGGGCCGCCCGAAAGGCACCGGCGTGCTCGGGCCGGGGCAGGACCGCCGGGCCCAGCGGGGCCGGGGCGTACCCGGCCGAGAGCGCGCCGAGCGCCTCCAGGGCCAGCAGGGCCGCCCCGCGGGCCGAGGCCTGGGTCTCGGTCGAGAGCCGGATCGGGCGCTCGAGCGCGTCCGCCATGATCTGGACCCAGGCCGGCGAGCTGGCCAGCGCGCCGCCGCTGGCGACGATCTCGAGCTCGGCGCCCGCGAGCGGCGCCAGGGCGTCGAGCACCAGCCGGCTGCGGAGCGCCACCGCCTCCATGGCCGCGCGCACGATCTGCACGGGCCGGGTCGAAAGCGAAAGCCCCTGGATGCACCCTAGCGCCTCGGCCGCCCAGCCCGGGCTGCGCTCGCCGGCGAGCAAGGGCAGCACGGTCAGGCCGTGGCCGTCGGGCGGAAGCACCGCGATCTCGCGCTCCAGCCTGTCCCCTGGTGGCAGGCTCAGGCTCTGCCGCAGCCAGTCGAAGACGTTGCCGCCCTCGCTCAGCGCCCCGCCCAGCAGCCTCCGGCGAGTGTCCACCCGGTAGCACCAGAGCGCAGGCGGCAGATGGCCGACCGCCTCCTCGCGCACGATGCGCATCGCCGTGGTACTGCCCATGCTGAGCGCCACCCGCCCGGGTCGGCTGCAGCCCGATCCCAGGTTGGCCGCCGCTCCGTCCCCGACGAAGGGGTGCCAGGGGATCCGGGCGAGCGCGGGCCAGCGGCTCGCCCACGGCTCGCGCAGGCCCGCTCGGGGGCTAGCCACATCGCAGAGCGCGCTCAGGGCCTCGGCCCCGAAGGGCAGCTCCCCGAGCAAGTCCTCGTCCCAGCAAAGCTTTTCCCTGTCCAGCAGCCCGGTCCAGGAGGCGACCGAGTAGCTCATCGCACACGCGCCGAAGAGCGCGAGCTCGAGGTACTCGCCCAGGCTCACGAATCGGGTGGCACCCCGGAGCTGGCGGGCTTGCCAGAGCAATTGTGCTGGTAAGTAGGCGGCATGCAGGCGGCAGCCGGTGCGCTGGTGCACGGCGGCCTCGTCCAGGCGCTCCCGGAGCTCGGCCGCCTCTCGCCGGGCCCGGGTGTCGGCGTAGGTCACGAGCGGCCCTGCGGGCCGGCCCTGGGCGTCGAGGCCCAGCACGTTGCCCACGAAGCTGCAGCCGGCCACGGCCGCGAGCTCGACGCCCGCAGCCCTGCACTTCTCGCAGACCTCGTCGAGCGCCTCGGCGATGCGCTCGATCAACCGGTCCGCGTCCGCCTCGGCGCGCCCGTCCGGGCCGGTCTCGACCCGCTGCGCCCGGACGGCGGCCAGGCCCTCGATCGCAGCCGCGCGCGCATCGAAGACCTGGACCTTGATCGCGGACGAGCCCACGTCGATGGCCAGGACCTTCATCGCTCCGCCTCCAGGCGATACAGGACCTCGCCCGCCCGGAGCACGAGCAGCCGCCCCTCGTGCTCGCGATCCTGCCAGGCGCGCGGGTCGATCTCGGCCGGGTCCCGGTACTCTAGGCCGACTCTCCTGCAGCGCGCCTCGTCGATGCCCGTGGCCAGCACGACCCGGATGCGCGCTCGCTCCTCGCCCTGCGCGTACGCGCCCTGCCCGCGCAGATGGGTCGAGTGGGCCAGCACGCCCCAGGGCTCGTGCCGGAAGCGATCCCACTGGGCGGTGAAGTAGTCGCGCACGTGGTAGCCCACCCGCTCGATGGCCTGCCCGTGGGTGCGGGAGAAGGCGCCCACGTGCGGCGCGAAGAGGATCACCTCGCCCCCGTCCGCCACCACCGGCTCGAGCTTGTACATGCCCTTGGCCGCGGTCCAGATCTCGTCGTACATGGGCGGGATGACCGACAGCACGGACTGGAAGGGCCTCGGCGCGTAGATCACGTGCAGCTCCGCGCTCAACTCGACCGCGGCCGCGTGCGCCGCCTCGGGCGTGCCCGCGTACAGGCCGTGCAGGTCCCGGCCCTCCACGACCATGCAGAAGCAGAGCTTGGGCCGGTCGATCAGCGCCGCCGCCCGGTCGATCACCGCCCGGACCGGCGTGCAGCGGCGCCCGATGGTCTCGCGGGAGGTGATCAGCGCCCCGAGCCAGTGGGTCAGGTCGATGATCTCGGCATCAGCCACGCCCGGGAAGAAGTACTTGTTGCCGCCCGAGAAGCCGGCCACCTCGTGGGGAAAGACCGGACCGCAGATCGCGAGCCGATCGTAGTCGAAGAGCCTGGCGTTGACCCGGACCGAGAGCTCGCGCGCGAGCAGGCCGCCCGAGAGCTTCTCGATCTCGGCCGCCGGGATGCGCCCCAGCTCGCGAAAGCGCTCCGGCCGGTCCCACTCGTGGTTGAAGAGCCCGACGTCCGCATGCTCGTCGCCGCAGCCGAGAAGCGCCCGGATGGCCTGCTCCTCCATGGGCGGGTGCGTGCCCAGCGCCACGAGCACGTCGAGTGCCTTCACCCGCCCGGCGCAGAGCGCGTGGAAGATCCGGAAGAAGCGATCCACCGGTCCCGAGCGCGTGCTGTCGGGCACGATCAGCAGCACGCGCTCGCCGTCCAGGGGCACGCGCTCGAGCGCCTGGCCGACGAGCGCCCGGAGCGCCCCGTCGTCCAGGGGGCTCTCATCGGCCCTCTCGGCCGCCAGCAGATCCGCGCCGTCCATCTAGACCCCGGAAAAGGCCGAGAACCCGCCGTCGATGGGCACCACGGCGCCGGTGACGAAGGAGGCCCCCGGCGAGAGCAGCCAGATCGCCGCGGCCAGCAGGTCCTCCGGAGCGCCGAAGCGCCCCGCGGGGGTGTGATCCAGGATGCGCTCGCCCCGCTCCGTCCAGCCGCCGTCCTCCGACTGGAGCAGGAAGCGGTTCTGCTCGGTCAGGAAGAAGCCCGGCTGCAGGGCGTTGACCCGGATGGCCGGCGAGTACGTGAAGGCCATGTGCACGGCCAGCCATTGGGTGAAGTTGCTGACCGCGGCCTTGGCAGCCGAGTAGGCCGGGATGCGGGTCAGCGGCCGCGAGGCGTTCATCGAGGAGATGTTGAGCACGCAGCCCCGCTTCTGCTCGGCCATGACGCGGCCGAAGACCTGGCAGGGCAGCAGGGTGCCCAGCAGGTTCAGCTCGAGCACCCAGCGCAGCGCGTCGGCCGGCAGGTCGAAGAACGACAGCGCCTCCGAGGTCGAGGCCTGCTTCTTGTTGCCGCCCGCGCCGTTGATGAGCACGTCCAGCCCGCCGAAGTGCGATCGTACCTCTTCGCGGGCCGCTTCCAGATCGCACAGCTCGAGCACGTCGCAGCGGATCGAGATCGCGTCCGCGCCCGCCTCGGCGAGCTCCGATGCGACCTTTCCGGCGGCCGCCGCGTCGATGTCCAGCACGGCCACTCGCGCACCGGCGTGCGCGAGCCCGCGACACAGCGCGCCGACGAGCACCCCGCCTGCGCCGGTGGCCACCACCACCCGCCCCTTCAAGTCGAACAGCTCCCAGCTCATCCCGTCTCCTTTTGGCAGGCCCTGAGGTGGCGAAGCGCCCGCCTGGCCGCCTCGCCCGCGTCGGGCAAGGGCAGGAACTCGCCGCTTGCGAAGCCGCGATAGCCGATCGCGTCGAGCGCACCCAGCACGGCTTCGAAGTCGATGTGCCCCTGGCCCGGCGCGTGGCGGTTGGAGTCGGCCACGTGGACATGGAAGACGCGCCCGGCCGCGCGCCGGATGCTCTGCAGGATGTCCGGCTCCTCGATGTTCATGTGGAAGGTGTCCAAGAGCAAGCCCAGCTCGGCCGCGCCGACCTGCTCGATCAGCTCCAGGCCCTGCGCGACCGTGTTGACCAGGTCCGTCTCGTAGCGGTTGATCGGCTCGACCGCGATCCGCACCCCCGCGCCCGCCGCGCTGGCGCAGCAGGCCTTCAGGCCCTCGACCAGCTGCTGCGCCGCCAGGGCGCGGTCCTGGCCCTGAGCCAGCTTGCCGCGCAGCAGGCCCACGATGACGACCGGGCACGCGCCTGCACGCCCGAGCCTCGTCGACAGACGGACGTGGGCCTCGAGCCGCTCCACGGCCCGGCGCCGTACGCCCGCGTCCGGGCTGGTGAGCGACAGGCCCTCCTCGCCCCAGGCCTGGCCCGTGCCCAGGGCGGACACGTCCAGATCGAGCTCGCCGAGCCGCGCGGCCAGCGCATCCGCGTCCAGCGCGTCCGGATCCCGCACGGCCAGCTCGACCCCGTCGAAGCCGAGCTCGCGCACGAAGGCCAGGTTGGCGTCCAGGTCGCCCTGGAAGGTGGCCGCCTCGAAGGAGGCCGGCTGCGCCGAGACCACGATCGACAGTCGCAAGTCCCCCCTCCGGGAGAGGGGGTCAGGGGGTGAGGGTCTCCGGCTCAAGGCTCGGTTCCCTGTCCGATCCGCGGCAGGGCATAGACCGGCCGCCAGCCCTCGCTGAGCGGCTCGCGCAGGAACGGCTCCATCTCGGCGGCACGGCGCAGCGTGACCTCTTCGACGGGCGGCACCTTGCCGGCCGGGAAGGCGTCCAGGATCTGGTCCTGGAACAGGGTCAGGTAGCGCAGGATGGCCGCCATGGGGCGCTTGGCCTTGCGCGCATCGCCCGCCCTGGCCTTGCCCACCACGCCCTCGGGCGTGGCCGCGATCTCGATGGCGAAGTGGCCCTCGCCCTCGGACCAGCGGCTCGGCCGGCCGAAGGGATCGACCGACTTGTCGAAATGCCCCTCCGGCAGGTAGGACTTGCCCTCGGTGTCCACGGCGCGATCCATGTCGACCATCTCCGGGAAGAGCAGCAGGCCCAGCGAGGTCTCGGACTCGTCGGCGTGGACGAAGTTCGAGCTCAGCTTGCCGCCGCGGTCCTCGGTCCGGAAGAACTCGCGCACGCCCCGGTGCCAGTCGATCACCCGGAAGATCCCCGGCAGCTGGAAGCGCTTGCAGAACTCCTGGACCGCGCTCTCCAGCACCCAGAGGTGCCCGTGGTTGTTGACGATGACCTGCTTGCGGAAGCCGTCGTTCCACAACCCGAGCATCACGTCGATCATCAGCTCCCGCACCACGTGCTCGCGCACCACCACCGTGCCGGGCATGCCCAGGTGATGGTAGGGATGCGCGCCGTACATCAGAGGCGGCAGGGCCAGGTTGACCGCCGCGCCCCGCCTGGCGGTGTAGCGCCGCACGCCCTCGCAGATCGCGCTGACGAAGAGCGTGTCCATGGCGCTGATCGTGTGCTGTCCGTGCAGCTCGGTGCAGCCGACCGGGATGAAGACGACGTCGTTCTTGCACCGATTGGCCTCGACCTGGTGGCGGATCGTGGTCTGGATGTAAGCGCCGGGCTTGGCCCACTCCACCGGCGAGGGGATGCCGTAGTCGGCGAGCACGGCGTCTATCTGCTCGTCGGAGGCGTCCCAGATCTCCTTCTTGAGCCGGCCGACCGCATTGTCCTCGAAGAAGAGATCGGGCTGATCGGTCGCCAGCAGTCCCTGGGGTATTTTCTTCTCGCTCATCGCGTCGCTCCTCTCGCGCGCCTGGCGCGCGTCTCGGTGTCTCGGACAGTATGTCCTATTGAGCCTTGCACATACTGGCTATCCGCTGTCGGTGCGCGTAGCCGGCCGGGGGCCTCCGATCGCGCGCAGCGAAGCGAGCACGAGCGGGGGTGGCCGGCGTTAGACAGCACCGACATGATAGCAGATGAATGCAAGGCTCAATATTCGATCTCCTCCAGCCGGACTGGCCGGCCCTGCTCGAGCGAGCGGCGCGCGGCCAGGCCCATGACCACCGGCATCCGGCCGTCGAGGCCGGTGACCGGAGAGGGCGCCCCGTCCCGGACCGCCTGCACGAAGGCGCGCAGCTCCTCCAGGTAGCTCTCGGCATAGCGCTCGGTGAAGAAGTACAGCGGCTTCGCGCCGCGGACCGCCTCGGCGTCCGAGAGCTCGACCGAGTCGGGCTTGCGGTTGCCGGCCGCGGCCATGCCCTTCGAGCCGAAGACCTCGACCCGCTGGTCGTAGCCGTAGACCGCCCGGCGCGAGTTGTCGATGCAGCCCAGCGCGCCGTTTGCGAAGCGCAGGCAGATGACGGCCGTGTCGATGTCGCCCAGCTCGCCCACGGCCGGGTCGACGAGCGCCGCGCCGGTGGCGAAGATCTCCTCGGCCTCGCAGCCCATCTGGAAGCGGGCCATGTCGAAGTCGTGGATGGCCATGTCCAGGAAGAGCCCGCCCGAGACCTTGACGTAGTCCAGCGGCGGCGGCTCCGGGTCCCGGCTCGAAATGCGCAGCATGTGCGGCGCGCCGAGCGCACCGCCCCGCACCAGGTCGTGCAGCCGGCGGAAGCTCGGATCGAAACGCCGGTTGAAGCCCACCTGGAGGGTGACCCCGGCCGAGGCCACCGTCTCCAGGGCCCGATCGATGACCTCGAGGTCCAGGGCGATGGGCTTCTCGCAGAAGACGTGCTTGCCCGCCCGGGCGGCCCGCTCGATCAGGTCGGCGTGCGTGTCGGTGCTCGAGCAGACGAGCACCGCGTCCACGTCGTCGCGCCCGATGGCCTCGTCCGGATCCTCGCACGCCAGCGCCGCCCCCAGCTCCCCGGCCAGCGCCCGGGCCGCGTCCAGGCGCACGTCGCAGACGGCCTTCAGCGCGACGCCCGGGATGCGGTGGGCTGCGTTCTCGGCGTGCAGGCGGCCGATCCGCCCGGCGCCCAGGACCGCGATTCCGATGCTCTCCATGCTCGCTCCTCCGCGCGCGCTCAGCCGCTCAGGGCTTGACCATGATCTTGCCGTCGCAGCGCTCCGTGCAGCGGCCGATGGCCTGCTTGGCCTCGTCCAGGCCGAAGCGAGCGGTGATGATGGGCGACAGGTCCAGCCGCCCCGAGGCCACCAGCCGCACCACGTTCGGGAAGGTGGCGTGGCCCGAGTGGCCCTGGGCGCCGAAGACCTGGCCGCGCCGGACCTGGAAGGCCTCCAGGTACATGGGGACCTTCTGGGCCGCCCGGCCGATCTGGACGATCTTGCCGTTGATGGCCAGGGCCTTCTCCATCTCGGGGATGGTCAGGTGCGGGGCGCCGGCCGCCTCGACCATGAAGTCGAAGCCCTCGCCGTCCGAGTGCTCGAGCAGCGCCTCGTGGGCGGCGGTGTCTTTCGGATCGTAGACGTGCTCCGCGCCCACCTTGGACGCGAGCGCGCGCCGGGCCTCGGAGACCTCGAAGGCCACGATCTTGCCCGCCCCGCCCGCGGCCGCCAGCCCGACCGCCGCCAGGCCGATCGGCCCGGTGCCGAAGACGGCCACGAAGGCGCCCGGGCGGAAGCCGCCGGCCCGCTCGAACATGCCGTTGTAGGCCACCGAGCTGGGCTCGCTCAGGGCGGCCACCTCGTAGCCCTTCTCATCGCCGAAGCGCTCCAGGATCTTGTCCACCTTCCAGCAGTACTTGGCGCCCACGGCGATCTGCTCGGCGAAGGCCCCGTCGACCGTGAAGCCCAGCTCCTCCAGGTTGATGCAGTGGTTGGGAAAGCCGTTGCGGCACGGGTTGCAGTAGCCGCACCAGATCATCTCCTCCACGGTGACCGGATCGCCGTTCTTGAGATCCGCAACCGCCTTGCCGCACTCCGCCACCCGGCCGGCGAACTCGTGCCCGATGATGCACGGAAAGCGGGTCAGCCCCGGGTAGAGGATGTAGCCCTGGTCGTCGGTCTCGTAGAAGTGGATGTCCGAGCCGCACACCCCGCAGGCCTTGATCTCGATCCGCACGTCAGACGGGCCGATCTCGGGGTCCTTCTTCTCCTTCACGGCCAGGTTGGGGTTCCTCCAGACGCTCGAGCCCGTGACGGCCTTGCCGGTCTTTTTCTCCCAGTCCGTGACCTCGTAGCCCTTCTTGGGCTCCCATGTCGCTTCGAGTATCAGACCTTTCACGTTTCGCCTCCTCGTTTCGCAAGCGGCGCCAGGTGCCGCGCAAAGTGGGCATCCAGCGCCGATAGGTAGCTCTGCTCGCAGCCCGCGAGCGCCTCCAGAAGCCGCGTCGAGAACCGCTCCACGACCGAGCCGAAGGTCACGTGCAGCACCTGCCGGGCGTCGAAGTCGTCGAGCAGCGCTGGCAGACCCGCCTCGTCGAGCGCGTCCGGCCCGGGGACCTTCTCCAGGCGCGCCGAGACGTGATACGTGCGCCGGTCGGCGGCGTAGCGCTCCCTGGCCAGGGCCAGGATCTCGCGAAAGAGCCCCGGGCGCTCGGCGGCCAGGACCCGCAGGGCCTCGAGCCAGGATGTCCCGGCCGTCTTGACGTGGAAGGCGCCCCCGGTCCCGCGCGCCAGGGCCGCGTAGATCGAGAGCTTGTCCGAGCCCGAGTGCAGGCTCAGCTTGTAGGGTCCGAGCTCGCGCGCCACGCGGGCGTGGCCCGCCAGGCAGCGCTCGAAGGTCGCAAGCTCGCCGATGTAGTCGACGCCCTTCTCGAAGCGGCCCTCGAAGCGCGGCGCGAGCCCGATCCACTCGACCCCCAAGCGGCGCAGCTCGGAGGCGACCAGGAAGTGCTCGTCGGCCGCGGTGGCCGAGTCGGCCTCGTCCATCGAGATCTCGATCTCGACCTGCCGGCCCGCGTCGCGGGCGAGCCCTTCCAGGTGGCGCGCCATGGAAGCCACCCGGGCCAGGGCCCGGCCGACCTTCACCAGAACGCGCAGCACCCGCTCCCGGCCCATGGCTCTCCCGTCGAGCGAAGCGCCCTCGCAGCGCGCGAGGCTCTCGGCCAGAGAGGTCTCGAGCGCGTCCCAGGGAAGCGCGGCCGCGCGCTGCTCCAGGGCGGCCGGGTCCATGCGATCGGCCGCGGCCTCGACGTGATCGGAGGGGTCGAAGGTGAACAGCGTGAATCCCGCCGCGAAGCAGCGCTCGACGTCGGCCGTCTCCTTGAGGTGATCCGCGTCCGCGCCGAAGCCGGCGTCGAAGCCCTGGCGAAGGACGCCGAAGAGCGCGTCGTCCATCACCTCCTGCGGGCTGCGCCCGGTGCGCGCCATCTCGCGGATCGACTGCTGGGCGAAGACCGGCGCCAGGTCGAAGCGGGCGCAGGCGCGCGCGTGGCCCGGCGTGGCCAGGCCCAGCCGGTCCCCGAAGCCGAAGCTGGCCGCGCAGCCGAGCGTCCGGGGCCTGAGGAAGTCGAGCGCCTCTCGCAGGAGATCCGCAGCCGCCGCGCTCCACGGGCAGACTCTGAGCCGCGCCCGCGCGCTGCCCAGCTCGCACTCCCGCTCCTCGCCCTCGAGGCCCGAGACCGGCTGCTCGCTGAGCACGATCAGGCGCCCGTTCGCCCGCGGGCTGCCCGCCAGGCAGAAGAGCCGCTCTCCCGAGACGGCCAGCGAGCGCGGGTGGATGTCCGGCACGCCCGCCAGCTCAGAGAGCGCCCCCGCCCAGGCGAGCGCCCGGTCCGGCTCCAGCACCCGCGCAGGGGGAGCGGCCCGGAGCAGATCCAAGATGGCCGAGACGCGCATGTTCCCTCGCAGAGACCGAGCCCGGGAGCGAAGCTCCCGCTCACTGTCCGCAGGCTGGCCAAGCTAGCACGCGGGCTTCGGACATTCAAGGCGAATCAGACGGGCATGACGGCTCAGTCCAGCACGCTGAAGCACTGCTGGTTGAAGGCCACCGGACGCCCGGCATGCCACAGAGCGCGGTGCTCGGTGAAGAAGTTGTGGCAGGATGCCTGCAGCCGCGCCTGGTACTGCAGCGGCTCGGACACGGGCAGCTCGGCCGGGTCGACGAAGATCTGCATCTGGAAGGTCATGGTGGCCGTGGCCCGGGGGCGGTCGACCATGGCGTAGAGCGCGGGCCACCAGGCGTCCAGCATGCCGGCCAGGGCCGGGGCGTCCAGCTCCACGGGCGGCTCCTGCTCCCGGATCCAGCCCGAGGCCGTGGCCGAGTCGGACTTGGAGAACGGCAGCGGGCCCGTGGAGCGGTACTCGTAGTGCCGGGCGAAGGGCGGCCCGATGGGCGGGGCCACCGGGACCGGCTCGACCTCTTGCCAGGATCTCTCCGCGGGCGGCTCGGGCTGGACCCGGGGCAGGTCGATGTCCCGCGGCTCCGCCAGGGCCGCAGAGCACGCGACCCGGATCTCGCCCAAGTCGGCCTGGTAGAAGCTGACCCGCTTGCCCGCGCGCAGCAGGCGCACCCGCAGCTCGGCCTCCGCGGCCGTCACCGGGCCGCACAGCATCGCCGTCATCGAGCGGATCCGCCGCGCGGGGCTTCGCTTGCTGTGCTGGATGGCGCCCAGGGCCGCGCCGATCACCAGGCCCCCGAAGAGAAAGCGGCCCTGCTCCCAGCCGGCGGGGAGCTGCAGCCCGTAGCGGTCCTCGCCCAGCACGCGCAGCGCGCGCGCCCGGCGGAACGGGGAGTCTTCTTGCTTTCCGCGCCCGTCCATCCCGAGCTCCTCTTCGTTCTAGCCGCAGGGAGCACAGCTCTTCCATGCCCTCGCGTTCTCGGGTTAGAGTAGCAGCGTGTCGATCGCGGGGCCACGGAGTTCGCCTCCATGCGCTGGCCTCGGTGGAAAGGAACGGTGCGGAGATGACCAGGTATCTGACGCTCTGTCTCGCGACCGCGCTCGCCTGCGGCGGCTGCGATCGGGACTTCGACGAGCCGCCCCAGCCGGGGGTGGTCCTCGGGACGCTGGTGATCGGCACGCAGGCGGCCGTGCCCGTGCCGGACGCGCGGGTGCGGCTGGTGGAGTGCGGCCTGTCGGCGATCTCGGACGCCGAGGGCACCTTTCGCTTCGACGAGGTGCCCCGGGGCGACTTCACGCTGCGGGTCGAGTCGGACGACTACGTGCTCGAGATCACCGAGGTGGTCGTCCGCGAGGGCGTGCGGGACCTGGGCCAGATCGAGCTCGCCCGGGCGGGCTGGGTGAGCGGCACGGTCTCGCTGCAGGGCGGGGGGACCGTGCTCAACAGCGTGGTCTACGTCGTGGGCGGCGACGAGCTGACCCACGCGGCCGACGACGGCAGCTTTCGACTCGAGGGCGTGACGCCCGGGGCGAGGACGATCAGCGCGGCCCGGCCGGGCACCATGCCGAGCGCGCCGGTGGAGGTGGTGGTCCGCTCCGGCGAGGGCGCCAGCGCGGACATCGAGCTTTCACCGATCCCCGCGGGCGCGACCGCCAGCGTGAGCGGGACCGCCATCCTGGGCAACCCCGGCCCCGAGGCCGGGGTGCTGGTGACGCTGACCGAGCGCTTCAGCTCGACGATGTACAGCGCCCGCACCGAGGACGACGGGCGCTTTGCGATCGCGGACGTGCCCGCCGGCTACTACGAGCTGCTGGCCTCCTGCGAGGGCTACCGCAGCGCAGGCCTGCCCAATCTGGAGCTGCGGCCGGATCAGGAGCTGGTCCTGCCGACCGTGGTGCTGCCGCCCGGCGACAGCGGAACCCCGGCCCAGCCGGCCGACGCCGACCCCAATGGCAGGCTCGACGACGACGGGGACGGGCATCCCGACAGCGAGGACAACTGCCCGGTGGTGCCCAACCCGGCCCAGCGAGACGAGGACAGCGACGGCGTGGGCGACGCCTGCGAGCGCGAGCCGCCGCCGAGCGACCTGGACTGGGACTACGTGCCCAACGAGCGCGACAACTGCCCGGAGGTCTTCAACCCCGACCAGGCCAACGCGGACGACGACCCCCTGGGCGACGCCTGCGATCCGGACGACGACAACGACGGCATCCTCGACGCTGCCGACCGCTGCCCCCTGATCGCCGATCCCAACAACCGGCCCGAGCTCTGCACGTGGCCCTCGCCCCTGGTCTACTCCGGCCAGGACCAGGAGACCGGCGACATCCACCTCTACTCGGTGGTGATGAAGCCCGAGGGCGGCGAGCGGCAGCGCCTGACGCACGCGCCCGGCCAGGCCTGGGGCGCCGAGGTGGCCCTCGACGTGTCGAACACATGGCTGTACTTCCACCACCGGGCCAGCGACACGGATCACTTCGAGATCTGCCGCATCGACCTCGAACTGGCGCGGGAACAGGAGATCGTGGACCTGCAGGACTACTGCCACGACTGGGGCGGGGACGCGATGAACCCCGCGGTCTGCGGCGACGACCTGCTCTACGACTGGTTCGACACCGATCACTGGGTCGTCCGCGCGGTGCCGATCGACGGGCTGTCGCTAGGCGGGCAGGATCTGACCCCCGAGGTCCTGCCCGATCACCAGCGGACCTACAGCGTCCGCTACGCCTCCTGCGGGGAGGAGCTCCGGGTCGGCTTCTACTCGCTGGGCCTGAGCGTGGATCACGATCTATCAGCAGGCACGGATCTCAAGTGGACCTTCATGACCGATGCATTCGAGTCGCCGAACGCGATCTCGGGTCCCATTGTGTACGACCCCGACGCGAGCAGCCACCAGCTCCGCTCCTGTCCGGGCTCCTACGGCTCGTGGTACCTCGAGAGCGAGCGGGGAGCCCGCGCCGACATCCTGTTCATTCCCATCCAGTCCGGATACGAGGAGAAGGTCGTGGACGGGGCCCACAACCGGGAGCCCGACTACTTGATCATCGACCTGGAGATGGACACCGGCCTGCTGGCCTACCAGAGCGACCTGTACGGCTCGGTCGACGTCTTCGTGCGCGACCCGAATTCGAGCACCGCAGTCCGGGTCACGAAGTCGGACGGCTGGGAGGGGAGCCCTTCCTGGGTGCCGCTGCCGCTCTGAGCGTTCAGGCCCAGCCCAGAAGGCGCTTCAGCGCCAGGACGTAGCTCGTGTTCTCGAGATCGGCCAGACCGAGTCGGGCGAGCAGGCGATGGACGCGATCCGGATCCGCGTGCTCGACGCAGATCGTGCGGATCGGGCGACCGTCGACGCTCAGGGCCGCGATCTCGACCGCCGTGCCCTCGATCGAATAACCGTAACGCTGCTTGGCCACCTCGACCGCAACCAGCTCCCCGCGCCGGCCCGCGGCCTGCACGAGCGATTCCAGGTCGACCGGCCCCGCGTCCAGGTCCAGCGAGACGCCCCAGATCTCCTGGAGCGCGCCGAGCACGTCGGGCGGCAGGGGAAAGCCGCTCTTCAGCCTGGGCCGCCACTGCTCGAGCCCGCGCGCGTCTACGCGGATGCGCTCCTTGATGTCCAGCCGGCCGTGGCGGACCTTGATGTTGTCGCCGCTCGCGCGCGAGACGATGTAGATCTCCTCGCTCTCGCGAAGGCGCGCCTCGCCGCCGAGCTCGCGTATGAGCGCCTCGGCCGGCTCCAGCGCCTCGTAGAAGTGCCGCCACTCCCAGCGGGCCGCGATCGCCTCCATCCCGTCCTCCTCTCACGCCCCGACCGGGACGAAGCACTCGCGATCGAGCAGCGGCTCGACAAGGCCGGGCATCAGGAAGCGCATCGGATCGCCTCCCGGGAGCTGGCTCGCGTGGGCGGCGATGGCCTGGAGCTTGACCGATCTCCAGGCGCGGATGTCGACCTCCAGGAACTCGTCCTGGGCCGACAGGCCGAGCGCGTCCGGATCCAGGTCCGGATCCACGAGCCGGCTTGCGCGCTGCAGGCTGCGCAGGAGCGGCGCGAAGAGCCCGGCCGGCGCGTCCGCGAGCAGCAAGCGAGCCGGCGCGGCGCTCTCGGCCAGCGCCCGCTCCAGCCAGCGGGTGCAGCAGATGTGATCCCGATGGCCGTAGACGCCGCTGCGGGCCAGGCCGAACACGAGGTCCGGGCGATGCTCGACGAGCAGACCGGCCAGGCGCTCGACGGCCCTGTCTCCGTCCGCGGACGACAGCTCGCTGTCCGGGCCCAGGTCCAGAAAGACCGGCGCCTCGAGCCCGAGCACCCGGCTGGCCACGCGCGCCTCGGCCGTGCGCAGCGCGGCAAGGTCCGGCCCCGGTGCGCACTGTCCGCTCTGATCCAGGCCCGCCTCGCCCCGGGTGCAGAAGGCGACCTGCACCCGGGCGCCGGCGCGGGCCGCCCGCGCCAGGCTGCCGCCCATCAGGTAGGTCTCGTCGTCCGGGTGCGCCACCACGGCCAGCAGGCGCTCGCAGGCGAAAGGATCGCTCGGGGTGTGCTTCGACAAATCGCTCGAAGCGTACGGCCCGCGACGCAAAGCTGTCAAGCGAGGAGGGGTCTGATCGACGTGACGAATGCAAAGACCGTATGGAGCGCCCCGCTCCATACGGTCTACATGGGTTCCGCCGTCACACCAATGTAGGGGTGGGGTTTATCCCCACCCGCACACTCTGTGCACATTGGAAAATCCACCTCCCCCTGATGGGGGAGGTCGGGCGAAGCCCGGGTGGGGGTGAAAACGCGACAGCGCGGATTGCTCAGCCCGCGACGGCTTGACACATCTAGCCCGGCGTTCGAGGATCGGAGAGGATGATCCGCTACGCCATCGTCTTTTCGTTAAGCTTGCTGGCCCTCTCGGCCTGCAACGGCCTGGACGCCCAGCCTGACGCCGGCTTGGACGCTGACGCCGGCTTGGACGCTGACGCCGGCGAATCCGACGGCTGCAACCCGGGCCCCTGCGACGGCAATTTTTCCAGCTCGTCGATCCAAGTCACGGTAGTCGACCCCGACGACAAGCCCATCTGCTGCCCTACCCGGGTGTACTTCAACGGACGCCTGGTAGGCCCGGATGGAGGCCCGGATGGAGGCCAGGACGGAGGCATCGGCAACGAGGAATGCGACTGCGAGCTCGAGAACATCCCCATCGCCTTCATCGTACTCGACGAGAATTATCCCATCTTGGGCAGGGAAAACCACATCCGGGTGAAGATGGAAGGCTACCAGTCCTGGGAGAAGTCCTTCTTCGTTCCCTGCATCTGCCACCCGTTATTCGAGTTCACCGCACAGGTCACACCGGAGTGATAGAGACTCCCTCAGCGATCCGGCGATGAACCGGCGTCCACGCCGGCCCGGCATTGTCTCGCGGGCTGGATTGGTCCATACTGCCGCCGGCGAGGACAGGCGATGGGCTTGCCGAAGGCATACGCCGGAAAGTTCCTGCGGGTCGATCTCGGCTCGGGCGAGACGTCCCTCGAGGACACGGGCCGGCTCGCCGAGCGCTTCCTGGGCGGGCGCGGGCTCGCGACCGGCATCTACCACGACGAGGTGCCGCCCGGCTGCCGCTTCGACGACCAGGCCAACCGTCTGATCGTCTCGGTCGGCCCGCTGGCGGGCATGCCCGGCGGGCTGGGCGGCTCGCGCTGGGGCATCTTCGGCAAGAGCCCGCTGCCGGCACCGGGCCACGGCGGCCGGGACCACTTCTGCTACGGCAACCTGGGCGGCCGCTTCGGGGCGGAGCTGCGCTTCTGCGGCCTCGACGGCATGGTGGTGCAGGGCAAGGCGGAGGAGCCGGTCTGCCTCTTCGTCGAGGACGACGCGGTCGCGATCCGCCCGGCCTCGGACCTGTGGGGCGCGAGCGCGGTCGAGGCCCGGGCGCGGATGGAATCGCGCGCCGCGCCCGGCTCAAAGGTCATGGCGATCGGGCCGGCCGGCGAGAAGCGCGTGCCGCTGGCCACGGTCTTCGCCGACGGCGACGCGAGCTGCAGCGGCGGCATGGGCGCGGTCATGGGCGCCAAGGGGCTCAAGGCCGTGGCCGTGCGCGGCAGCCGGCGACGCGTCGAGCCGGCCGACCGCGAGAGCCTGCAGCGGATCGACCGCCAGATCCGTTCTTACAAACGCGGCAACGTCAAGGTCTGGGGGCTCGACTTCATGGCCCACGGCCCGAAGACGCGCAAGGCCGTCTGCTTCGCCTGCATGGGCCACTGCCCCCGGGTCACCTACACGGCCGACGACGGCACGCGCGGCAAGTTCATGTGCCAGTCGCGCTTCTTCTACCTGCAGCACGCCTGGGATCACTACGGGGCCGACAGCGACGTGCCCTTCCTGGCCATGCGCGTCTGCGACGCCCACGGGGTCGACACCTGGGAGATCCAGTCGCTGATCGAGTGGCTGCTGCGCTGCCGGGAGGCCGGGCTCGACCTGGTGAGGCAGAGCGGGCTCGCGCTCGACGCGCTCGGCAGCCTGGACTTCATCGAGGACCTGGTGGGCAAGGTCTCGAGGCGGGAGGGCTTCGGCGAGCTGCTCTGCCTGGGCGCGCAGGGCGCGGCCCGCGCCTGCGGCCCCGAGGCCGAGGCGCTGCTGTCTCGCAGCGATCCCTACGACCCGCGCTACTGCACGGTCAACGCCCTGCTCTTCCCCTTCGAGACCCGCGAGCCGATCCAGCAGCTCCACGAGGCGGGCCTGGTGCTCTCGCAGTGGTCGAGCTGGGCCAAGAGCGTGCCCGGGGCCCACATCTCGAGCCAGGTGGCCCGCCGGATCGCGAAGCGCTTCTGGGGCAGCGAGCTGGCGGCCGACATGTCCACCCTCGAGGGCAAGGCCGAGGCGGCCAGGCGGATCCAGGACCGCCAGCTCGCCAAGGAGAGCGTGGGGCTGTGCGACTGGATGTTCCCGCTCATCGACGTGCCCCGCGGCGAGGATCACGCCGGCGATCCGAGCTTTGAGAGCCGGATCCTCACGGCCGCCCTGGGCGCGCAGTTCAGCGAGGCCGATCTCTACCGCATCGGGGAGCGGGTCTTCAACCTGCAGCGGGCCATCCTGCTCCGCGAGGGGCACCGGGCGCGCAGCGACGACGTGCTGTGCAGCGAGTGGCACAGCCAGCCGATCGACACCCACGTGGCCGACCCCGAGCTGCTGGCCCCGGGCCCGGGCGGACGGATCGTGTCCCAGCGGGGGCGCCGGGTCGAGCTTGCGGACTTCTTGCGGGTGCGGGACGAGTACTACGCGCTGCGCGGCTGGGACGTGCGAAGCGGGCTGCCCTCGCGGCAGCAGCTGGCCGCGCTCGGGCTCGACGACGCGGCCGCGGATCTGCTCGCCCGCGGGCTGGCCGTGGAGCGCGCCCGGCCCGCATCGCTCTCGGCACGCGTGCGGCACAGGCTCGGCGCCTGGCGCGCGCGGCTCCTCCGGAGGCCGCCGCCCGCGAGGCCCGAGGAGCGCGGTCCCAGCATCCGGGGCGCGGCCCTGCTCGAGATCCTCTCGGCCGAGCAGGCCAAGTTCGGCTGCCAGGCCGTCCGCCACAACTTCGAGGGCTGGAACAAGACCATGCAGTACTCCTTCCCGGACATCGGCGAGCACTACTTGATCGTCTTCGCCGACGGCCGGGCCGCAGCCCCCGAGAAGGCGAGCGGCCCGGTCGCGACGGCCGAGATCTGCTACGAGATGGACACCCGGACGCTGCGGGCGCTCTCGGCCGGCGAGCTCAGCGGAGAGCGCGCCTACCTGCAGGGGCGCCTGCGGCTCAAGGCCTCCTTCGGCGACATGATGCGCCTGCGCTCGCTCAACAAGCTCTGACGCCTCTCCGAGGCACGACTAACAGATACAAGGTGTCCTGTTTACAAGCCTCTTGACTCTCGATCCCCTCCCGAAGACGATCTATCTGTCCTGGCTTTCCAGGAGCAGTATGAACCCTTCATTCAGGAGACAAGAGATGAAGCTGAGAGTACCCCGAGCACTCGTGCTGTCGTTCGCGTTCGGCCTCTGCGGGCTGTTCGCCATGCCGGCCCAGGCGCAGCGCCTGCGCGGCGGCTCCGAGGTCCACAAGGACAAGCGCGAGGTGCGAGACGACCAGCGCGACCTGCGGCGCATCGAGGACATCGTCCGCGACTGGAAGCGCGCGGTGAAGCGCCACGACAAGCGGGCCGAGAAGGACGCCGACCGGCGCCTCCGGGAGTGGATCCGCGAGGATCTGCGCGAGTCCGAGCGCGAGGCGGCTGATGCGCGCCGCGAGGCGCACTCCGGCACCCGCGACGACAGGCACGATGCCCGGGAGAAGCGCCGCGACGCGCGCAAGACCCGCGCGGTGGCCGTCCAGATCCGCGACATGCAGCAGCTCTTCAAGCGCGGCGAGGCCAGCCCGGCCGACTACCAGAAGAAGGGCGTGCTGCTCGACAAGCTGATCACCATGGCACGGCAGGAGCTGCGCGAGAGCCGGGAGGAGCTCCGCGAGGACCGGCGCGATCGCCGGGACCGCCACCGCCGCCACCACTGAGAGCTCGAAGGGGGCCCTCGCCCCCTTCGCTCAGTGCGCTACTTCTTGCGCATCCGGGGCAGGGGCACGAGCTCGTCCCAGCTGTCCTCAAAGCCGTCGTAGTGGATCTTGTACTTTGCGCCCCTGGTCGCGATGATCTTGGCCGGGTACCACTTGCCCTTCCATTTCACCTCGAGCTCGGCGCCGACCTTCCAGCCGCCGACCGGGCGCATCCGGCCGGCCTTGACGAACTCGTCCCAGCTGTCCGCAAAACCGTCATAGTGGATCTTGTACTCAGCGCCCTTGATCGCGATGATCTTGGCCGGGTACCACTTGCCCTTCCACTTCACCTCGAGCGGATCGCCCTTGACCCAGTCGGCCATCGCTGTGCTGCTCAGTCCCAGAATCAGGCTAATGACCATGAACACACGCCACATCGCTTCCTCCTCTCGATGGATCGCTCGCCATCGGGAGCGATCCTGCATCGCTCTCTCGTACGTCGCAAGCCCGCAGGGGCAGCAGCCGGAACACGGCCCCGCCGCAGGCGAGCGCCATGCCGATGCCGGCCAGGGTGTCGATCCAGTAGTGCTGCTTGGCGGTGTGCACGGTGAGGATGATGCCCAAAGCGGTCGCGCTCGGGATCCAGCGCCAGGGGTTCCGCTCGCGCCACAGACCCCAGGCCGCCAGCACGGCCATGGTCACGTGCGAGGACGGGAAGGTGTTGTTGGGCGGGTCGACGGTCCAGAACCAGCGGATGGCCTCGGCGGTCAGGCCCGCGCCCTGCCAGTCGAGCGGCCGCGGGTAGGTCGAGGGCAGCAGCAGGTAGATCGCCGAGTTGAGCACCTGGGCGATCATGATGGCCAGGACCGTGCGGTAGAAGACCGCATCGCGCCGTATGGCCACCACGGCCACGAACAGCCCGAAGAGGTAGCCCGGAAAGTAGATCCACCAGGTCCAGGGCACGAAGGGGATGGCCCTGTCGAGCGGCGTCATCAGATCGTGATGGCGGCCGGAGGTCCACTCGGACACGGGCATGTAGAGCAGGGCGACCCAGCCCACCGTGGCGAGGCCGATGGCGAGCTTCCAGGCCATCCACGCGACGCCCTTGCGCTCGAGCACGCGCCTCGCCGCTTGCACGATCCTGACGATCCGTTCCATCCGCATAAAGCTAGGACAGCGCCCGGGCATTGACAAGGCTCCCGACAGACCCCATGCTGGGGGCATGCGCGCGCGGATCGCATCCCCGGCCACGTGGCTCCGCCTGGGCCTGCTGTTCGCCTTCTTCCAGCTCGCGGCCCTGGAGCACAGCCCCCGGCCCGGCCTCGACGGACAGGAGCAGGTGCGGATCTGCGCGCAGGCGGACGCGACCGGGCGCGATCTGCTGCCCCTGTACCCCGATCTCCCCGACCCGGTCCTGCCGGCACCCTGGACCGCGTGCTCGCCGGCAGAGCCCGCCGCGGTCCTGCTGGGCCGGTGGATCCTTCCACCGGCGCAGGCTGCAGACCGGCTCGGCTTCTCCGGCCTGAGCCCTCCCCTGCCCATCTGCTGATCCGATTCGACAGCAGCGTGGACGACTCTCGACCCGGCCCGAGGCCGGCGTGGACAGCAGACAGGGGAATAGCGATGAGAAGAAAGACCGGGCTCTGGACCCGGATCGCGGACCGGGTCAACCGCTTCCGCGGCAAGACGGTCGAGCGCGACCTCGGCGCTTACGCGCGCGAGCTCGAGCGGATCGACGCGCTGGCGCGCGAGCTGGACCTCCAGGCCGCGAGCGATCGCGGCCTGGTCTCGCGCGCTGCCGAGCTCCGGCGCCGGGCGCGATCCGGCCAGTCGCCCGACACGCTGCTGCCGGAGACGTATGCGCTCGCGCGGGAGGCGGCGGCCAGGTCGCTGGACCTGCGCCTGTTCGAGGTGCAGATGATCGCCGCGCTGGCCCTCCACCGAGGCCGGCTCGTCGAGATGCAGACCGGCGAGGGCAAGACGCTCGCCGCCGTGCTGCCGGCCTGCCTGAACGCGCTCTCGGGCCGCGGCGTGCACGTGCTGACCTTCAACGACTACCTGGCCTCGCGGGACGCGGCCTGGATGCGGCCCGTCTACGCGCGGCTGGGGCTCGAGGTCGCATCCATCTCCGAGGGCATGGACGCCGCGGCCCGGCGGTCGGCCTACCGGGCGGACGTCACCTACCTGACGGCCAAGGAAGCCGGCTACGACTTCCTGCGGGAGAGCATCGTCCGGCATCCGCAGGACGCGATCCTCCGTCCCCGGCACTTCGCCATCGTGGACGAGGCCGACTCGATCCTGATCGACTCGGCGCGCGTGCCCATGGTCATCGCCGGCTGTGACGACGTCCCCGGCGACGCGCAGCGCACCCGCCTCGCCCGCCTGGCCGGCTCGCTCCGCCCGGGGGAGCACTTCGAGACCGACGAGAACCGGCGCAACGTCTATCTGACCGAGGCCGGCGCGGAGGAGGCCGAGCGCCTGCTGGGCAGCGGCGATCTGCACGCCCCGCAGAACCTCGGCCTGCTGACACGCTTGAACCAGGCTCTCCACGCCCGGGTGCTGCTCGAGCGCGACGTGGACTACATCGTGCGGGACGGGCGGGTGGAGCAAGTCGACGAGTTCACCGGCCGCGTGCACCGCGACCGCCACTGGCCGGACGGCCTGCAGCGTGCCGTGGAGGCCAAGGAGGGACTCTGTCTGGCCGACCAGGGCCGGGTCCTCAACTCGATCACCACCCAGCACTTCATGCGCCTGTACCCGAAGCTCAGCGGCATGACCGGCACGGCCCTGCCCGCGGATCGGGAGTTCGCCGAGTTCTACGACCTGCACACCGCGATCATCCCTCCGAACCGGCCCTGCATTCGCGAGGATCGCCCCGATGTGCTGTTCGCCGACCTGGAGACCAAGCACGCGGCGGTCGAGCGCGAGGTCCGCGCCGCCCGCGCCCGGGGCCAGCCGGTGCTGATCGGGACGAGCAGCGTCCAGGAGTCCGAGCGACTCGCCCGACGCCTCAGGGCGGCCGGCATCGACTGCGCGGTGCTCAACGCGGCCAACGACGAGGCGGAGGCCGCCATCGTCTCCGAGGCCGGCGCACCGGGCGCGGTCACGGTCTCGACCAACATGGCCGGGCGCGGCACGGACATCCGGCTCGGCGGCTCGGACGAGCGCAGCCGCGAGCGGGTGGTGGAGAGCGGCGGCCTGTACGTCATCGGCACCAACCGGCACGAGAGCCGGCGGATCGACCGCCAGCTGCGAGGCCGCGCCGGCCGCCAGGGCGATCCCGGCGTGTCGCGCTTCTTCATCTCCCTGGCCGACCCCCTCATGCAGCGCTTCGGGATCGGTGAGCTGATCGCGCCGCGGCGCGCCTCTCGCATCGAGCCGGGCCGGCCGATCCAGGACCCGGCCGTGCACCGGAACGTGGCCCGGGTGCAGAACATCATCGAGGGCCAGAACATGGACATCCGGCGCACGCTGTGGAGCTACTCGGCCTATGCCGAGGAGAAGCGCCGCGCGCAGCACGAGGCGAGAAGCCGCGTTCTCGCGGCGGGCGAGCCCGGCCTGCTGGCAGGCTCTAGGCCCGACCTGCACGCGGCCTTGCTCGCCGAGCTCGGCGCCGTGGCCCTGGCCGAGCGCGAGCGCCAGATCGGCCTGCACTTTCTGGATCTCGGCTGGAGCAGCTTCCTGGCCCACCTGGCCGACATCCGCGAGTCCGCCTACCTGAACGTGGTCGGAAGCCGGGATCCCCTCCAGATCTACCTCGAGCATGCCGCCGCGGCCTTCGAGGACATGCAGGCCTACGTCGAGACGAGCGTCGCCGAGAGCTTGGAAGCCGCGCGCGCCTCGGGCCCGGAGCTGGATCCAAACGAGCTCCGTGGCCCGGCGTCCACCTGGACCTACTTGATCAACGACAACCCCTTCGAGTGGCAGCTGTCGATCGCAAGCCCGCGCCAGATCGGCGCCGGCGCCTGGGCGGCCGTGCTGGCCGCGCTGTTCTGGTTCGTGCCGGTGGGCTACAAGCTGGGATCCTTGCTGCGCAGAGGATGGAGAAAGCGGAAGTCCGAATAATCAACCTCGCCCAGAGGGCGAGGTATTAGGAAGCCCCCTCCAAAGGGGGCTTGCACGTCTGGAAGGCCCCGCTGGGGCCT
>JAFGRB010000192.1 GCA_016935365.1 Deltaproteobacteria bacterium | reverse complement strand
TGCTGCAGACGATCGGATCGCCCAGGCAGCGGCCCTGCTCGCAGAGGCCGTCTGTAGCGCAGGGATCGACACTCTCGCAGAAGGTGCCGTCCGCGAGCTGTGCATAGCTGCATTGCCCGGCGATGCACTCGCCGGGCAGTTCGTAGCAGGTCGCATCCCCGGGCGGCTGGTCGCAGGCCACGCCGTCGCAGGGGCCGTCCGGATCGACGCATATGCGGTTGCGGCAGACCTGGCTGCCTGCGCAGTCGGTGTCGAAGCTGCACTCGTAGCTATCGTCGCTGCAGCCGGCCAGTCCGAAGCTGATCGCCAGCAACCCGATCGCGCCCAGTTTCCATCGGCTCATGAGAATCGTCCTCCGATCAAGCCGCTCAGTGAGCGCCCTCGCAGAAGTTGTCCCTGTTGCAGTAGTCACAGCCCGGCGGGCAGTCCGTGTTGTCCTCACAGGTGAACTCCTCGCACATACGGCAGTTGTTGTGATAGCACGCCGCGCCGTACGCCGAGCTCAGGTCGCACATGTGCCCGTCGCAGTCGTCGTCCGCGCAGTCCGTCAGCCCGTCGTCGTCGTTGTCGACTCCATCGTGGCACAGGCTCTCCGGAACCACGCACAGGCCAGCCCCAATATTGCACGTACGGGGATAGGAACAGTCGCTCTCGGAGGCGCAACCGCACGCCCCGCCGATGCAGGCGTGCCCGTCGCTGTTCGCCGAGCAGTCGACGCAGCTCGGCCCGCAGTGCTGGTCGCTGTCACAGTCATGGCAGATCGCGTCGTCGCACCACTGGCCAGGAGCGCAGCAGTCTCCGGCGCAGAGCGTATTGTTGCAGACGCAGACGTGCGACTCGCAGTCCTGGTCCGGATCCGGACAGCTGCCGCAGTCGAGCGTGCCACCACAGCCGTCTGAGATCACGCCGCAGCGATGCGCTCCACAAGAGCCGGGAATGCAGCAGGCGCCATTGAAGCAACCGTGCTCACAGACCTCGAGCTCGAAGCTGTACTCGCACTCCCCCTCGCAGCAGGTGCCGCTGCTTTCGAAGACAGCCAGCGTGTTCGCATCCTCGCAGTAGTCGTCCGGCGGATCGTCGCACCGCACGGACGTCCCGCGGCACACCCCATCGCTGCAGCTGTCGTCCAGCGTGCAAGCGTCGCCGTCATCGCAGTCCGCGCCTTCACCGAGCAGCGTGTACTCGCAGTGCACGTCCGGCAAGGCCACGCAGGTGCCCGTCGCCTCGTAGCACTGGGTGTTGGGCGGGCTGTCGCAGACCACGCCGGCGCACGGCTCTGCACACTGCCCGCTCTGGCAGCCGCCTGCGCCGCAATCGACCCGCTGGGAGCCGTACTCGCACTGCCCGTTCCGGCAGGTCCCGTGGCGCTCGTAGATGATCGCCACGTCGCCGTCGCAGCTGTTCGGAGGCGGGCTGTTGCACTGCATCGGCTCGCCGCCGCATTGGCCGCCGGTGCAGGCGTCTTGCAATGTGCAGGCGTCGCCGTCATCGCAGCCCGTGCCGTCTTCCAGCGGTGTGTACACGCAACGCGCATCCGGATCGGCCACGCAATCCCCCGTCGGTGGGTAGCACTGGTCATTCGGCGGGCCGTTGCAGATCTTGCCGGCACAGGGCTCGTCGATGCAGTGATCGACGTCGCAGCCCCGGGAGCAGGTCACGTCGTTCGATCCGTAGACGCACTCGCCCTCGACGCACTCGCCCCTCGATGCATAGGTGCGCAGAGTGCTATCGTCGACGCAGCTCGCACCCGGCGGGATCCTGCAATCGATCGGCTCACCCGCACACACGCCCTGAAGACAGGCGCCTTCCAGGATGCAGCCGTCGTCGCTCTCGCAGGCCGTCTCGTTCGCCAGCGGAGCGTAGACGCAGGTGCCGTCGAGGCACTCGCCCGGCAGCTCGTAGCAGGCCGCATCCCCGGGCGGCTGCTCGCAGCGCACGCCCTCGCAGGCGTCGGCCGGATCGACGCACTTGCTGTTTCGGCAAACCTGGCTTCCGGTGCAGTCCGTGTCGTAGTCGCACTCGCGCCCGTCTCCGCTGCAGCCGGACAGCCTCAGAGAGGCCACCAGTATTCCGATGGCAGCAGCCAACCATCCTTTCATGGCACTGCACCTCCGCTGCGGATCATGCTCATAGATGCAATCGTATCGCGAGGCAGCGGAAGACTTCAAGGACGGGGCTGCGCCGGTAGCCGGGGGGGAGGAAAAGCCGACCGTCTCGCTCAGTCGCCCTTCTCGAGCAGCCCGATGCGTTCCAGGATCTGACCCATCTGCGCCTGCAAGGCCTCGGCCTGCTGCTTGAGCGCGGCGATCTCTTCTTCCTTGCCGCCCTGGGCCATGCCCATGCCGCCACCGCCGCCCATGCCGCCACCGCCGCCGCCCATACCCCGGCCGCCGCCGCCCATACCCCGGCCGCCGCCGCCCATGCCCCGGCCACCGCCGCCGCCCATACCCCGGCCGCCGCCGCCGCCCATGCCGAAATGATCCTGCACGCTGGGGCCCGAGGCGCTGGAGAGCGCGCCGGACTTGAACTGCTCGACCGCCTGGCGCACCGGGCCGCTGACGCCGGTGATCACCTGGATCCCGGCCGCGCCGAAAGTCCGGAAGGCGTTCGGCCCGCAGTTGCCGGTCAGCACCACCGTCACGTTCTTGCCGGCCAGGAGCTGCGCCGACTGGATCCCCGCACCGCCTCCGGCCGCGGTGTTGGGGTTCTCGATGGGCTCCAGATCCAGGCTGTCCGGATCGACGATCAGGAAGTAGGCGCAACGGCCGAAACGCGACTCCACCGCGTCGTCGAGCGTTGGTCCTGTGGCGGTGACTGCGATCTTCATGACTGGCTCTCCTTTGTCTCGTTCTCTCCGTGATCGTTACGCTTCAGCTCGTTCCACAGGCCGATCAGCGCCTCGCGGGCCGGCCCCTTGCCGTGCTCGATCAGGGTACGGCCAGCCATCAAGGCCTCGTTCACGTTCCGGTCGAAGGGGATCCGGGCCAGAATCCGGGCCCCCATCTCCCGCGCGATCGACTCGATCCGCTCGGCTTGCTCCTGATTGAGATCGGCCTTGTTGATGACGATCCCCGCCGGGATGCGGAAGTGCGCGGCCAGCCGGAGCACGCGCTCCATGTCGTGAACCCCCGAGACGGTGGGCTCGGTGACGATCAGCACCCGGTCCGCTCCGCTGACCGACGCGATCACCGGGCAGCCGGTCCCGGGAGGCCCGTCGCCGAGAATGCGGCCCAGCATGAGCTTCCTGGCGAGGCCGGCCGCCGCCTGGCGCACCTGGGTCACCAGCCGCCCGGAGTTTTCCTCCGCGATGCCCAGCCTCGCGTGCGCCATGGGCCCCCGGGGAGTGCTCGACAGGTACCAGCGGCCGGTCTTCTTGGGCTGGCTGATGATGGCATCGAATTCGCACACGTGGCCGCACAGCCCGCAGCCCTCGCAGGCCAGCTCGTCGATCTGGTATCGCGTCTCGCCCTCTTCGTCGCGGCAACGGATGGCGCTGAAATGGCAGGCCTCGGCGCACTCGCCGCAGGCGGTGCACTTGGCCTCGTCGATGCGCATCTGAAGACCGCCGACGAAGTCGTGCGCCTGTCCGACCGTGGGCGGGATGAGAAGGTGGAGATCGGCCGCGTCCACGTCGTTGTCGGCCAGGACGATCCCGTCCGCGAGCATGGCCAGCGAGGCGACGACCGTGGTCTTTCCGGAGCCGCCCTTGCCGCTGATGATGGTGGTCTCGGTGTAGCTCTCCGCCGTGCCGGCAGTCAGCGCCTCGATCACGCCTTCCCGGGCCGAGAAGTCCTCTTGCGAAGGCACGGCGGGCACCGGGCTGCCGACCAGGGCGCGAATCCGGCCGAAGATCGCGAGCAGCTCCGCCCGCAGCTCCGGAAAGGCGTGCACCAGCACATCTCCGCCGGAGTAAGCCTCGGCGTACTCGCGCCGGAAGGGAATCCGCCCGACGATGGGCACCCCTACCTCTTCGGCGTATGCCTCGATCAGCGCATCCCGCCCGTCCGAGCGGTTGACCATGATGCAGCTCGGCAGCCCCCTCTCCAGCGTCAAGCCCACCGCCAGGCGCAGGTCGTTCAGGCCGAACGGCGTCGGCTCGGTGACCAGGACCGCTACGTCCGCACCGCTCACGGCCTCGACCACCGGGCACGAGGTGCCCGGCGAGGCGTCGATGAGACAGATGGCACTTGGATCGACGAGCTTCTTCACGGCCTGGATCACTGCGGGGGCCCGCGCCTCGGCGATGTTCAGGGTGCCGTGCGCGAAGAAGAACGGCTGCATGGCCGGGGCGATCTCCACCGAGCCGATCTCGACCGGTCGCTCCGAAAGCGCCCCCTCGGGGCAGACCCGGCTGCAGACGCCGCAGGCGTGACAGAGCTCGTCGAAGATCAGGACCTGGTCCTTGACCACCGCGATGGCATTGTAGTGGCAGGCCTCGGCGCACTGGCCGCAGGCGGTGCACGCCTCGTTCCAGACCGGCTTGGGTACCTCGACCGGCCGTCTTTCGGAGAAGCTCGGCTTGACGAAGAGGTGATCGTTCGGCTCCTCCACGTCGCAGTCGAGGAGCCTGACCCGCTCGCCCTCATCGGCCAGCGCGTAGGCCAGGTTGACCGCGAAGGTGGTCTTGCCGGTTCCCCCCTTGCCGCTCGCGATGGCGATGATCATGCGCGGGCCTCCAGGTGCACGTCCAGGTCAGCTCTCGGGCTCCGACCGCCCGGCAGTAAAGCACGAGCCATGCCAGATCCTCTCATCGGGCAGAACGGCTGCGATTCCAGGGATCGCGCATCGTCTCCTCTTCCGGTATGTTGCAAAAATGCAGCCATCTTCAAAAATTGGTGCAATTATGCAATCCTGCTGCGGGCTCAGAACTCGGCCTGCCTGGGAGCCCGGGGAAAGGGGATCACGTCGCGGATGTTGGCCATGCCGGTACAGAACTGCACCAGCCGCTCGAAGCCGAGCCCGAAGCCGGCGTGCGGCACCGTGCCGTAACGGCGCAGGTCCAGGTACCACCAGTAGTCCTTCTCCGGCAGGCCCGCCTCGCGGATGCGCTGCTCGAGCACGGCGAGGCGCTCCTCGCGCTGCGAGCCGCCGATGATCTCGCCCACCCGCGGCACGAGCACGTCCATGGCGGCCACGGTCCTGTGATCGTCGTTCAGGCGCATGTAGAATGCCTTGATCTCCTTGGGGTAGTCGGTGACCACCACCGGCTGGTCGAAGCGCTCCTCGCACAGGTAGCGCTCGTGCTCGCTCTGGAGATCCGCGCCCCACTCGACCGCGAACTCGAAGTCCCGCTTCGCCTTTCCGAGCTCGTCGACCGCCTCGGTGTAGCTGATGCGCCGGAAGGGCTTGTCGACGATGCCGCGCAGGCGCGAGACGACGCCCGGGTCGACGCGCTGGTCGAAGAACGCCATGTCATCGGCGCGCCTCGTCAGCAGCACATCGAGGATGGACTTGAGGAAGTCCTCGGCCAGCTCGATGTCGGCGTCGAGATCGGCGAAGGCGATCTCCGGCTCGATCATCCAGAACTCGGACAGGTGCCGGCTGGTGTTGGAGTTCTCGGCCCGGAAGGTGGGCCCAAAGGTGTAGACCCGGCTGAGCGCCAGGCAGTAGGTCTCGACGTTGAGCTGCCCCGAGACGGTCAGGTGCGCCTCGCGACCGAAGAAGTCCTTGTCGAAGTCCACCTGGCCATCGGCGGTCCTGGGCAGGTCGAGCAGGTCCAGCGTGCTGACCCGGAACATCTCGCCCGCGCCCTCGCAGTCCGATGCGGTGATGATCGGCGTGTGGATGTAGTAGAAGTCGTGCCGGTCGAAGAACTCGTGGATCGCCACCGACAGGCAATGCCGGACCCGGGCCACCGCGCCGAAGGTGTTGGTGCGGGCCCGCAGGTGGGCCACCTCGCGCAGGTACTCGAAGCTGTGGCGCTTGGCGCTGACGGGGTAGGAGTCGGGGTTTTCCACCCAGCCGAGCACGCGCAGCTCGGTCGCCGCGAGCTCGACCGCCTGACCCTTGCCGGCCGAAGCCACCAGCGAGCCCTCCGCCTCCACGGCGCAGCCCGCGGTGAGCCTGAGCACCTCGGACTCGTAGTTGGCCAGCTCGCGCCGGGCCACGACCTGCAGGCTATCGAAGCAGGTGCCGTCTCCGAGCGCGATGAACGACAGGCCGCCATCGGCCTTGGAGTCGCGCCGGGTGCGCACCCAGCCCTTGACGCAAAAAGCCGTGCCGACCGGCGCGGCCAGCGCTTCGCGGATCTTGAGCCAGTCCATTGCCATCCTCCATCGAGCGGTGTCAAGCTTAGAAGAGTCTGCCGACAATCACCAGACCTATTGACCTGCCGGCCACAAGCCTGCTTTCCTTGCTGCGGAGAGCTCACACGGCAGAGGAGGACCGCGGTGCAGGAGATCGGGATCGACGAGGGCGCCCTGGAGCGCTGGACCGACTACTTGCTCGACCACAGCCTGGGCGGGATCGACGCAGAAGACCGGGTCATGATCAAGGGCGAGCGCATCTGCTGGCCGCTCATGGAGGTGCTCGAGCGCAAGGTGCTCGCGGCCGGCGGGGTGCCGGACGTCTACCTGATCCCGCCCAACAACGAGCGCGGCCGGGTCTGGTCGGCCGCCGTGGCCCGGCACGGCCCGGCGTCCGTGCTCGAGCGGGTCCCGGACTGGCACCGGGCGCGCTACGAGTCGATGACCAAGTACATCGAGATCCTGGGCGCCGAGGATCCGTCGCGCTATCGCGGCCTGGACGCCGGCAAGCAGGCCGAGCTGGCTTCCGCCGACCGGCCCTTCTCCACGCTGCGCCTGGCCAAGCCCTGGGTGCTGACCCTCTACCCGACACCGGCCTTCGCCGAGATGGAAGGCATGCCGGCCGACGCGTACGCCGCCTTCATCGTCCGGGCCTCGACCACCGACCCGCGGCCGCTGAAAGCGGCCGAGGAGCGGATCGCCCCGCTGCTCGACGAGGCGAAGCTGATTCGCATCCAGACCGCCCACCCGGATGGCCGCGCCCTCGAGCTGCGCATGGATCTGACGCCGAGCCGGGCGGTCATGTCCTACGGGCTGCGCAACTTCCCGGACGGCGAGGTCTTCACCAGCCCCGACGCCCGAAGCCCCGAAGGCGAGATCTTCATCGACCTGCCGGTGCACTACGGCGGCACCGACATCCAGGGCATCTACTTGAAGCTCGAGGGCGGGCGCATCTCCGACTACCGGGCCGAGCAGGGCGGCGAGCAGCTCGCGGCGATCATCGAGACCGATGACGGATCGCACCGGCTCGGCGAGGTGGCGCTGGGGATGAACCCCGGCTTCGATCGGGTGCTCAAGCACCCGCTCTTCGTCGAGAAAGTCGGCGGCACGCTGCACATCGCCATCGGCATGAGCTACGAGAGCTGCTTCGCCGAGGACCCGGCCTCGGAGGCCGGGAAACGCACGCTTGCCGATCTGGTCGAGGCGGGCGTGTTCAACAAGTCGGCCCAGCACGTCGACATCGTGGCGGACTTCCGGCCCGGCGGCTGCGGACGACGCGTGCTGCTCGACGAGCGCGAGCTCGTCGTGCGCGACAATGTCTGGGTGCCCGCGACTTGAGATCTTCCCGCAAATCGCGCGCGGCCAGCCTGTCGGTCGCCTCGAACACCTTGTTGACGGCCGGCAAGCTGGCTGCCGGCATCGTCACCGGCTCGGTGGGCATCATCGCCGAGGCTCTGCACTCGGGCATCGACCTGGTGGCCGCGCTGATCGCCTACTTCTCGGTGCGCATCTCGGACCTGCCGCCAGACCGCGACCACCCCTACGGCCACGGCAAGGCCGAGAGCATCGCCGGCGCCATCGAGGCGCTGCTGATCGTGGTCGCGGCGGTGTGGATCGTCTACGAGGCGATCGACAAGCTCGTCCACGGTGCGGCCGTGGAGATGCTGGGCCTGGCCGCGGGCGTCATGGCCGTGTCCGCGGCGGCCAACCTGGCCGTCTCGCGCTACCTGCTCAAGGTGGCCCGGGAGGAGGACTCCCTGGCCCTGGAGGCAGACGGTCAGCACCTGGCGACCGACGTGTACACCTCGGCCGGCGTGGCCTGCGGCATGGCTGCGGTCTGGCTGAGCGGATGGGACTGGCTCGATCCGCTCGCGGCCCTGGCCGTGGCCGTGCTGATCGGGGTGATCGGGATCAAGCTCGTGCGCAACGCCACCCAGCAGCTCATGGATCACGGCCTGCCCGAGGCCGAGCAAGCCGCCATCCGCGCCATCCTGGAGGCCGAGCCGCGCGTGCTGAGCTGGCACCGGCTGCTGACCCGCAAGGCGGGCAGCCAGCGCTACGTGATCGTCCACGCGGTCTTCCCGGCCGACATCTCGCTGCGCGAGGCGCACGCGGTGACCGACGCGCTCGAGTGCCGGATCGCCGAGCAGTTCGCCCCGGCCCACGTGACCATCCACCAGGAGATCGACGGAGAAGAGGCGTGCGGCGACGGGCAGACCAGCGAGTGATCACAGAGCTACCAGCTGCTCAGTGACCCTCGGCGGCCAGGTCGCGGGCGAGCTGCAAGTAGAAGACCTGGTGGTCGAAGTTGGGCCCGGTCACGCCTAGTAACTGGCCTATCTCGTCGAAGTGATCGGCCGGGATCTCGCCCCGGTAGTCGCCCCACACGGCGCTGTCGACCGGGACGACGCCGTCGTTCGCGCCGGCCAGCAGCCAGAGCAGGTCGTAGGACCAGCGGATCTCCACGTCGCAGACATCGCCGCAGCTGATGCCCAGCGGACAGGTCCGTCCGGCATAGGAGACGTAGGCCACCCGGTCGTCGTCGGGGTTGGCCGGGTTGAAGTCCTCGACGACGAACTGGACGGTCATGGACTCGAACGAGGCGATCGCGTCCGACTGGCTGCCGACCGCGGTCGCCCCCAGCCACTCGAGCAGGAAGGCCAGCGCCTCCTCGCCCGGGCCGGGCAGGACGCCCAGGGCCACGTCCGTCAGGGGCGTGCCGCGGTGGGGCGTGGACACGGTCACCAGCGCCGAGATCCGATCGCCGAAGCCGAGCGTGCTGATGAGCCTGCGGGAATCCAGCCCGCCCTGGCTGTGGGCGATGAGGTCGACCTTGCGAGCGCGGGCATCGGCCAGGGTCGCCTCGACCTGCGCGGCCAGCTGCCCGGAGCGGAGCTCGACCGAGTTGTAGGGGTCGAGGCTGGCGACGTAGATCGCGTATCCCCGGCGCTCGAGGTGATCGGGCACGCCGTAGAAGTACGTGTAAGAGCCGATCTCGTCCCAGCCCGTCCAGCCGTGGACCAGCACGATGGGAAAGCGGGTGCACTCGAGCTCGCAGCCCTCTGCGCAGCGAAGGCAGAGCCTGTAGCGCCCCGTACGCTCCGGCTCGAAGGCGGCGAGCTCGATCACCAGCTCGCCCGATCGCGGCACCGCCAGGGGGCCCACCGCCGGCTCGCCCGGCTCGAGCGCCGACAGTGCGGCGATAGGCGGCTCGCCCGCCTCGGCGTCCGGGTAGAGGAGCAGCGCCCGGGCCGCGCCGAGCGGCTCGTCCACCTCGAGCTCGAGCTCGAGCCGGGCCGGGTAGGCGGCCACGAAGGTGTAGCGATGGCGCTCGCAGGCGCCCAGCACGACCTCCCGCAGCTCGCCATCCACGGTAAGCTCGCCGCGCTCCAGCACGGCGATCGCCTCGCAGCGCGCTCCGCCGTCCCCGCCGTCCGCTGCCTCATCTGCATCTGCAGTTCCGTCGGCCGCATCCGCGGCGTCCTCGCCGGCGCCTGCATCCAGGCCCGCATCCAGCCCGTGCAGGACCGGATCCGCGCAGGCCGCGAGGCACAGCGAGCAGGCGGCCAGGCATACCGGAAGCAGAAGCCGGCTCGACATACGTCACATGCTAGCACATCGGTCGCCGTACAGGGGGGTACTCAGTCGACCTCGACCGGCCTGCCCGGTACCGCCTCGAGCTTGAAGAAAGCATCGGCCACCGCCTGCATGGCCTTGGGCCCCTTGGCCGCCATGACGAAGACGTAGCCGCGCGACGCGCGGGGCAGGCAGACGATCACGCCGCGCTTGCGCTTGAGCGCCTCGTAGGCCTCGGCCATGGCCTTCTGGATCTTGGGCAGATTCGGGAAACGGCCCGGAAGCTCCTTGAGATCGCGCGGGGTGAGCACCATGAGCACGCTGCGGCCGGGCGCCTCGTCGAGCTTGCGGGGGTAGTTGTAGCGCTGCGTGGGCGGGAACTTCCACACGATCCATCGCGTCACCTTGGCCTTGAAGGGCGCCAGCGCGGCGTCCTGGGCGATGACCATGGCCCCGTCGACGAAGTGCGCCGGCCTGGGCGGGTTGGCTGCGACCTGGGCCCGGGCCGCCTCGAGCGCGAACACGCCGTCGAGCTTCCGGCCGTCGGCCAGGTGCTTGCGCAGGATCGGGCTGAGCCGCTCGGCCAGGCGCTTGCGGGCGTCCGCGCCGGGCCAAGGCGGCACCTCGGACGGGCCCGCGGCGGCCAGGGGTGCGGCCAGGCCGTAGCCGGCTGCATCCAGCAGCCCCTCGACGAGCGCGAAGTCATCTCGGGAGCCCGCCTGCCAGCCGGCCCGCTCGACGAAGCGCACGCTGGCCAGGGCCTTGGTGCCGGCGGGCAGCCTGCGCAGCATGCAGCGCAGCAGCTCGCGCACGCACAGGGCCAGCTGCATGGGACCCGGGCCGCGGCCCTCGGGCAGACCGACGAAGACGTGATCGCCGCAGGAGAAGGCCTCCGCGGTCGCCTCGGCGGGCAGCCACAGGGGATGGATCTGGATGCGCAGATCGGCGGGCTCCAGGCCGCAGAAGCGCGACAGCGACTCGATCAGCCCGACGACGTCCGGACGGGCCAGCAGGGCCTGGAGCTTCTCGGGTGCGCCCGCATGGCCCGGCGCCGCCTTGAGGATCTCGGCTACCCGGGGGGTGAACTGCTGCAGGGCGGCGGCGATGCTCTCGGCGTCGCTCGGCTCGACGATGCCGGCCAGCGAGCGGCGTACGGCGGCGGGCTCTGGCGAATCCACCACCGCGAGCCAGAAGCGCGCCTGCAGGCCGGGTGCGGCGGGCGGGAAGAGCCCTTCGGGTCCGAACGGATTGGCGAAGCTGCGCTCGACCTCGCCGCGGCCGTCTTTTTCCCACAGCTCGTTGCGCGCGAAGGCAAATCGCCGAAGCAGCTTGCGATCGCCCGCGTCCAGCCCGTATCGCGCCTCGAAGGCCTTGAAGACGTCCCGGGGCATGTCGCGGCGGTAGATGCTGACGCCCTCGAGCAGGTGCAGGATCTCGCCCATCATGCTGTGCGTGACCGAGAGCGCAAGACCGCGGGCGGGCGCCGGTGTGGGCTGGCTCACCGCGGGCTCCGCGGCCTGCTCGCCGCCCTCGGGCCCTTTCTGCTTGGCCGGTCCGCAGGCCGAAAGCAGAGCGGCAGCCGCTGCGATGGACCACAGGCGCTTCATTTCTCGACTCCTTTCACCGGGGCGCGCGAAGCCTTGCCGAGCGAGTCGGGCAGCTCGGGCTCGATCAGCCATCTGCCCCCCAGCTCGCGCAGGTGGACCTCGCGCTGGACGCACTGCCCTCCTCCGTCCAGCTCGCAGTCGCCGGCCACGACCTTCAGCGTCGCGCGGCCGCTCTCGCCGCGATCCAGCCGCGTGACCTCCCGCAGCGGCCCGACCACCTCGGCGCGCACGCCCCGGAGGAAGAAGGCCAGAGGATCGGGCACCTCCTCGTCCAGCGCGACCGCCAGCTGCGCGCCCACCCGCTCGAATCGCGTCCGGGCCTCGGGGGTCAGCATGACGACGGCCCCGTCCCAATCGCCATCGGAGATCGCGGCGTGGAAGGCCCGGTAGCACGCCTCCGGACCGGTCGGTGCGCGCTCGCAGGCGAGGAAGGCCAAAAAGACGGGCAGCCACGTGAATGCAGCGCGCTGCATGCTCTGCCTCCACAGGGTCAGATTCCAGGCCGGATGCTGCCAGATTTTGCTTTGCTGTGCAACACGTCCAGGCTCCAGGTTCTGCTGGCGGCCTGGCAGCCATTCGTGCATGATCGGTGGCGGAGGACGTGGCGTGGGCTCGGACAGGCTCTGCATCCAGGCGCCGGCCAAGATCAACCTTGTCCTGAGGGTGCTCGGCAGGCGAACGGACGGCTTTCACGAGCTCAGAAGCCTCATGGCGCCGATCGGCCTCTGCGACAGCCTGGAGGTGGTGCGCGGGGAGAACGCCGGTGTGCGCCTGCGCTGTCCCGATCGCATCGATTTGGAAAACAAGGACAATCTGGCGTCCAGGGCCGCCCTGGCCCACCTCGAGGCGAGCGGGGCTCGCTTCGGCGTGGAGATCGAGCTCGAGAAGCGGATCCCGGTCCAGGCCGGGCTGGGCGGCGGGAGCTCGGACGCCGCGGCGGTGCTGCGCGCCCTGCAGCGGCTTTCCGATCAGGCGCTGCCGGATGACGAGCTGGCCTCGCTCGCCCTGTCGCTGGGCGCCGACGTGCCCTTCTTTCTGCAGCCCGGACCCTGCTGGGCCCGGGGTGTGGGGGAGCGCCTCGCGCCGGTCGACCTGCCGCCTTTCTGGCTCGTCCTGGCTTCCCCCCGCTATGGCCTGTCGACCCGACGGGTCTTTGAAAGCGCCAATTTCCCGTTGACATCACCACGGGACGATGATAGATATGACGGCCCATTTTTGGGGCTCGAGCGGATCGCCGCACTGGCGGCCAACGACCTGCAGGCCACGGCGGAGTCCTTGCATCCGGACATTGCCAGGGTATGCAGAGCGCTGCGAGGATCCGGCGCCGCGTGTGCGGCGATGAGCGGAAGCGGACCCAGCGTGTTCGGCCTGTTCGCGAGCGAGGCCGCCGCGCGGCGGGCGCTGGCAAGCGTGAAGCGGGAGCAGGGCTGGACATACATGGAAGTCAAGGGTATCAACTCGGCAAAGCGGTCAACGTGATGCTGTCAACTTGCGTCTCACCGGAGCCCGGGGGGACATGGGAGGTCCACCATGGAAATCACTGAAGTCAGGGTATTCCCCGTGAACGAAGAGAAGCTGAAGGCCTACGCCACGATCACTTTCGACCACTGCTTCGTCGTACGGGATCTCAAGGTGATCCAGGGCAACAACGGTCTTTTCGTGGCCATGCCCAGCAAGAAGCGCAAAGACGGGACCTTCAAGGACACCGCGCACCCGCTCAACACGGAGACGCGCGAGATGATCGAGTCCAAGGTCCTCGCCGAGTATCGCCGTGAGCTCGAGCGAACCGGCGCCCCACCTCCCGAGGTCGGCGACCGCAAGCTGAGCGGAGGCGAGGAGACGTCCGAGTCCGACGAGCCAGACTCGACGGAGCCTCCATCGGGAGAAGACCAGGGCTAGTCTCGACGTGACGTACCGCCGGGCTGGACCATCGCGCCCACCCGAGCGGAGGAGCACTCCACCTGCGGGAGGATCGAGCCGTGTATCAGACAGAAGCACCGCTCATCTTCACGGGCAACGCCAACAGGCCGCTGGCCGAGGCCATCACCGAGTACCTCAACGCCCCGCTCGGCAAGAGCGAGGTGGGCTCCTTCTCGGACGGCGAGATCATGGTGGAGATCGGAGAGAACGTCCGGGGCCGGGACGTCTTCATCGTCCAGTCCACCTGCCAGCCGGTCAACCGCAACCTGATGGAACTCCTCATCATGATCGACGCCATGCGCCGGGCCTCCGCCAGCCAGATCGTGGCGGTCATCCCGTACTACGGCTATGCCCGGCAGGACCGCAAGGTCAAGCCGCGCACGCCCATCACGGCCAAGCTGGTGTCCGACATGCTCAGCACCAGCGGGGCCTCCAGGGTGGTGGCGCTGGACCTGCACGCGGGCCAGATCCAGGGCTTCTTCAACATCCCTTTCGACCACCTCTACGCGGCCCCGGTCATCCTCGACGACATGCGGCGCCGCTTCGAGCGACCGCCGGTCATCGTCTCTCCAGACGCCGGCGGCACGGAGCGAGCCCGGGCATACTCCAAGCGTCTCAAGTCCAACCTGGCCGTGATCGACAAGCGCCGCAGCGGTCCCAATCAGTGCGAGATCATGAACATCATCGGCGAGGTCGAGGAGCAGGACACCGTGCTGGTCGACGACATGATCGACACGGCCGGCACCATCACGCAGGCCGCCCAGGCCCTGATGGACAACGGCGCCCGACGCGTGCTGGCCTATGCGGTCCACCCTGTGCTCTCGGGGCCGGCCATCGAGCGCATCGAGGCGTCCCCAATCGAGAAGCTGATGGTGACCGACACGATTCCGTTGCACGAGGCGGCTCGCAAGTGCGACAAGATCAAGGTGCTCTCGGTGGCCCCCTTGCTCGGCGAGGCCATCCGGAGGATTCACATGCAGGACTCGGTCACGTCGCTGTTCGTCTAGCGCCGTCCGGGTCGACAGACAGGAGCGAAGAGCCGATGGACATCCCGAAGCTGAAAGTGGAGCCCAGGACCGAGCTGGGACCCCAGTCGACGAAGCAGATCCGCCGATCGGGTCGGATCCCCGCGGTTTGCTACGGACGAGGCAAGCAGACGATGCCCCTCGCGCTGGATCCCAAGGAGCTGTCGCAGATCCTCGGCGGGCCCCGGGGCCTCAACACGCTCATCCAGCTCGACGGCGCCGAGGACCGCACCGTCTTCATCCAGGAGCTGCAGCGCGATCCCGTCGAGCGCACGTTGGTGCACGTGGACTTCCTGTGGGTCGACACCGACAAGCTGGTGGAACGCAAGGTGCCAGTGCAGCTCTCCGGCCGGCCCGTGGGTGTGAAACTGGGCGGCGTGCTCCAGGTGGCCCGGCGCGTGGTCACGATCGAGGCCCTGCCGGCGAACCTCCCCGACAAGGTGGTCGTCGACGTGTCCGACATGGAGATCGGAGACGTGGTCCACGTCGCCGACATCGAGCTGCCCGCAGGCGTGCGGGTGATCTACGACCGGAACTTCACCATCTGCGCCGTGCTGGCACCGACGGTGGAGGAGAAGCCCGAGGAGGAGGCCGCTGCCGAGGCCGTCGAGGGAGCCGAGGGCGAGACCGCCACACCGGAGGACAAGCCGGCCGAGGGCGACAAGGACAAAAAGGACAAGTAGACCCGCGCTGCTGCGCGGGTGGGACGCGGGAGAGCCGCGCGTCCAGGAGCGAGATGCTCCATGCTCTTTCTCATTGCAGGTCTTGGCAATCCGGGTGAGGAGTACCGGGACATGCGGCACAACGTGGGCTTCCGGGCCGCCGACAGGCTGGCTGCGCGGTGTGGCCTGCGCTGGGGCGCGCGGCGCTTCCGGGCCGAGCTGGCCCGGGGGCGGATCGCCGGACACGAGGTGTGCCTGCTCAAGCCGCAGACGTACATGAACCTCAGCGGCCTCTCGCTGGCTGCGGCGATCGGCAGCTTGGAGGTGCCTCCGGAACGCGTCCTGGTGCTCCACGACGAAATCGACCTGACGCTGGGCCGCATCCAGATCCGCCGTGGAGGTGGAGATGGCGGACACCGCGGGGTGCGATCCATCGCCGAGCAGCTGGGCTCGTCCGAGTTCTGCCGCATCCGCATGGGTGTCGGCCGTCCGTCAGGCGCGCGAGAAGCTGCGGACTTCGTGCTGGATTCCTTCGAGCCGGGCGAGCTGGATGCGGCCGCCGGGCTCGTGGAGCGAGCGGCGGAGGCGGCCTGCTGCACAGTCACCGAAGGGCTGATCGCGGCCATGAACCGCTTCAACCCGTGGAGACCCGGAGAGCGTTCAGGGGGGGGGTTCACCACCCCCTGAAGAACACGAAAGCGCGGAGCGTCCGAGCGCTCCGCATGCGATACCGTCTGCGGGCACCCGCATGCCCGCAGGACAACTCCTTGCTCCCGGGCGTGGACCCGGGGGCTGCTCAAACCGGAAGGAGGAGCACATGCAAGCGATGCGGGAGTACGAAACCCTCTACATCCTGCGTCCCGAGCTGAGCGACGAGAACGTCGTCCAGGTCAACGAGCGCATCAAGGGGCTGGTCGAGCGAGACGGCGGCCGCTTTCTCAAATGCGACGTATGGGGCAAGAAGAGGCTGGCCTTCGAGGTCGCCAAGAACCCGAAGGGCATCATGGTCCAGCTCTGCTACTTGAGCGGCCCCGATGCCATCCGGGAGATCGAGCGCAACCTGCGCATGATGGAGCCGGTGGTGCGCTACCAGACGGTCAAGATCGCCGATCGCGTCGACGTGGAAGCCCGCCTGGCAGAGCAGGCGGCGGAGGACCGCGCACGGGCAGAGCAGGCTGCCGCCCGGGCAGCGGCCGAGGCCGCGCGGGCCGAGGCCGAGGCGGAGGCGAACGAACGGGAGGCCGCAGGGAGCGACGACCGGGAAGACGACCGTTTGAGCATGGATGACGAGGGCGATGAGCCCGAGGACGAGGACTCCAGCTCGTACATGGAGGAGGACTAGATCATGCAAGGCCCTCGCAAGAAGAGACGCCCCTTCCCGCGGCGGAAGATCTGCCGTTTCTGCGCCGACAAGAGCATCGAGGTGGACTACAAGGATCCATCGCTGCTGAGGCTCTTCATCACGGAGCGCGGCAAGATCATCCCGCGTCGGATCTCGGGCAACTGCGCCCATCACCAGCGGCAGGTGGCCAAGGCCATCAAGCGCGCGAGACAGATCGCGCTTCTGCCCTACACCTCATCTTCGCCCTGAGCGCACCGGGAGCATGAGACATGAAAGTCATCCTACGCGAAGACATTCCTGATCTCGGTACGATCGGCGAGCTGGTCACCGTCGCGGACGGCTATGCGCGCAACTACCTGTTGCCGAAAAAGCTGGCCGTCCAGGCGAGCCTCAAGAACGCCAACCTCTTCGAGCACCAGAAGCGCACGATCGAGCGCCACAAGGAGCGGGTGCGCCAGGATGCGGGCAGCCTGGCCGAGCACCTGAGCTCGGTGTCTTGCACGATCCCGGTCCTGGTGGGCGAGCAGGACAAGCTCTTCGGCTCGGTCACCGCCCGGGACATCGAGGAGGCGCTGGCCCAGGAAGGCGTCAAGATCTCGCGCAAGAAGATCCTGCTCGAGGAGCCGATCCGGCAGCTCGGCGTCTACACCGTGGACGTGCATCTCCACCCCGAGGTGACCGGCAAGCTCAAGGTCTGGGTCGTGGCCAAGTAAGCTCCGGACTCGTCTCCATGAGCGCCGAACCCGCAGCCGGGCGACTGCCTCCCCAAAACATCGAGGCCGAACGTTCGGTCCTCGGAGGCGTCCTGCTGGACAACGCCGTGCTCGACCAGGTGGTCGATCTGGTCGGCGAGGAGGACTTCTACCGGGAAGCCCATCGGAGGATCTTCTCGGCCATGCAGGAGATGGCCGAGAAGAACGAAGCCATCGACTACCTGACCCTGGAGGACAAGCTCAAGGCCCAGAAGCAGCTCGACGAAGTCGGGGGTGCGACCTATATCGCATCGTTGACGGACAGCGTACCCAGCGCGGCCAACATCGACACCTATGCCCGGATCGTTCGCGACAAGGCCATCGCCCGCAGGTTGATCCACGCCTCGACGGAGATCTTGCGAGCCGGATTCGAGGACAGCGATGACCTGGACGAGTACCTCGACCAGGCCGAGCAGCTCATCTTCAACGTCTCCCAGCGACGTTCGACAGCCGGGGTCGTGCCGATCAAGGACCTCATCCGCGACAGCTTCGTCACCATCGAGAAGCTCTACGAGCGCAAGGCCCAGTACACCGGCGTGCCGACGGGTTTCAAGGGTCTGGACGACAAGACCTCGGGGCTGCAGCCGGCCGACTTGATCATCATCGCCGCCCGGCCCTCCATGGGAAAGACCAGCCTGGCGCTCAACATCGCCCAGAACGTCGCCCTGCAGGGTCGCGTGCCGGTGCTGTTCTTCTCCCTCGAGATGAGCAAGGAGTCGCTGGCCATGCGCCTGCTGTGCTCCGAGGCCCGGGTCGACTTCCAGCGGCTGCGCCAGGGAATCCTGAGCGACTCCGACTGGGGGCGGCTGGCTCGAGCCGCGGGCATCCTGAGCGAGGCCCAGCTCTTCATCGACGACACGCCCGGAATCCGGGTCATGGAGATGCGCGCCCGGGCCCGCAGGCTGCAGTCCGAGCTCGCCAAGCAGAATCTCGAGCTGGGCCTGATCGCCATGGACTACCTGCAGCTCGCCCAGCCCGCCCGCAGCAAGTCCGAGAGCCGGGAGCGGGAGATCTCGGAGATCTCCCGCTCGCTGAAAGGCCTGGCCAAGGAGATGCAGGTCCCGGTCGTCGCGCTCAGCCAGCTGAGCCGCAAGGTCGAGTCCCGCGAGAACAAGCGGCCCCAGCTGGCGGACCTGCGCGAGAGCGGCGCCATCGAGCAGGACGCCGACGTGATCATCTTCATCTACCGGGACGAGTTCTACAACGAGGACTCGGAGGACAAGGGCGTGGCCGAGATCATCATCGGAAAGCAGCGCAACGGCCCGACCGGTATCGTGCGCCTGCGCTTCTTCGGCGAGCACACCCGTTTCGAGAACCTGGCCGAGCGGCGAGACGAGTATCTCTAGCCGGCAATCGCCATGCGCCTGGGAAGAGACATCATGCACGAGAAGATCCTGGTCGTCGACGACGACAAGCTCAACGCCGCCCTGATGCGCGAGATCTGCGAGAACGCGGGCTACGTGGTGGTGGAGGTCCACGAAGGGGCCAAGGCGGTCGATCTCGTCTGCAAGGAGATGCCGGACCTGGTCCTGCTGGACATCATGATGAGCGTCAAGGACGGCTTCGAGGTCTGCGCGGAGATCAAGTCGAACCCGGAGACCGCCAGGATCCCGGTCATCATGGTGACCGCGATCGGCGATCTGGACAGCAAGATCCGCTGCATGGAGCTCGGCGCCGACGACTACATCACCAAGCCGTTCCGGATGTTCGATCTCCAGGCCCGCGTGCGCACGGTCATGGACAGCCGCCTGCCGAAGAGAGCAGCCGGCGAGAAGTCGTCTTCTTCCCGGGGCCCCGGACACGTGGGCGGCTTCCGCCTGCTGCGGGTCGATCTCGACTACGAGTTCAAGCGCGCCCGGCGCTACGGCCACGAGCTGACCTGCGCCATGGTGCGCATCGATGGCTATGACGAGCTGTTCCGCACCGAACGGGTCAGGGAGGCGATGGACATCATCAACACGGTCGCCTCGGCGCTGGTGGAGAACCTGCGCGAGGTGGACCGCATCTACCGCATCGACGACGACGTCTTCGTCCTGGTCATGCCCGAGACCGACCGGCTCTCCGCCCAGGTGCCGCTCGGTCGCATCCGCCAGATCCTCAGCCAGCAGATCGGCAGCCGCTCCGCCCTGACCACCCACGAGGCATCATTCCCGGAGCAGGAGTTCGAGACCTCCCAGGACATGCTCCGGGAGCTGACCGGCAAGCTGGGGAAGTAGGCGCCAGGTACGACTGGCGGGTCACCGCCGTGCGCCGTTACTTCTTGCCCTGGATCACGACATAGACCTGGGAAGCGCCGCGCTGCACCAGCAGGAGCACCGAGCTCTGCTTGAGGCCGCGCTTCAAGGCGCGGGCGAGCTCGGCCTCGCTCGTCACCCGCTGGCGGTTGACCTCCAGGATGACGTCGCCGCGCTCGAGAATGCCGGCGGTCGGACCGTCCGGAGAGACCTCCAGCACCGCCAATCCCCTGACCTCCTCGCCGAGCCCGAGCCGCCGGGCCCGCTCCGGGGTCAGCGGCGCGAGCTGCAGGCCCAGGAGCTCACCGCCCTCACCGGGAACCGGTCCCGGCTCGGGCTCGAGGCCCCGCCCGCGGCCATGGGGCGCGTCGCGCTCGCCGACCTCGAGCCGCAGGTGGCGGGTCTTGCCGTTGCGGATCAGCTCGACCCGGACCCGGCTGCCGGGGATGACGGCGGCCACCTGGCGGCCGAGCGAGCGGCTGTCCGCGACCGGCTTGCCGTCGATGGACACGATCACGTCCCCGGCCCGCAGGCCCCCGCGCTCGGCCGGGCTGTCGTCGAAGATCTGGCTCACGAGCACGCCCTTGCCCGGCTCGGCGCCGAAGCGCTCGGCCAGCTCCTCGGTCAGGTCCTGGATGCCGATCCCGAGCCAGCCGCGCTTGACCCGGCCGGTGGCGCGCAGCTGCGGCAGCAGCTCCTTGGCCAGGTTGATGGGCACGGCGAAGCCGATGCCGGTGCCCTGGCCGACGATGGCCGTGTTGATGCCGATCACCCGGCCGGCCGTGTCGAAGAGCGGGCCGCCCGAGTTGCCCGGGTTGATCGAGGCGTCGGTCTGGAGGAAGTCGTCGTAGTCGCTGTAGCGCGAGCGGCCGATCTGGCGGTCGGTCGCGCTGATGATCCCGGCGCTGACCGTGTGCGACAGCCCGAAGGGGTTGCCGATCGCCACGACCCAGTCGCCGACCTCGAGCCGGCTGGAGTCGCCCAGCACGGCCGCGGGCAGCTTGCCGTCGGCTTCGACCTTGAGCAGGGCCACGTCGGCTCCGGGATCCGAGCCGATCAGCTTGGCGTCGAAAGCCCGCTCGTCGACCAGCCGGACGCGGATCTCGTCCGCCCGGGCCACCACGTGGTGGTTGGTCACGATGAAGCCGTCCGGGCTGATGATGAAGCCCGTGCCGAGCGAGCGCTGCTTGAACTCCCGCGTCTGCCCTCGGAAGAAGCGCTCGAAGGGATCGGAGCGGCCCAAGAGACCGGCGAAGGGATCGGACATCGGCCGGGCCCGGATCACCTGGGTGGTGTAGATGTTGACCACGGCCGGCCTGAGCTGCTGCACCAGCCCGGACAGGGAAGGCAGGGGGCTGTAGCCCTTGGGCAAGGCGGGCTCCCCCTCGCTGCCGGGCTCGTTCCAGAAGCGCCCGGACGGCTGCGCGCCCGGGGCCGAGGACCAGACCAGCCCCGCGCACAGCACCGCGACGAGCGCGAAGAGTCGAAACGTGGCACGCATGATGGACCTCCCTTGCCGAGACTAGCACCCATGGCCGACAGCGCGTCAAGGGTCCGCTGGCCTGCGGAGGAGGAACAGGTTTTACCGCGGCATCTATTCCCCTGTTCCAGTAATCGCAAGCGTTCAGGGGTGTATGACCCGGCCTTCGGCCGGCCACTGCCGCTGCACCCCGACCTGAGCGTGAGCTCCGGACGAGAAATCCCTTGCAGCGAAGCCAACGATTCGTGCTATCGTCCGCGAATCCCCGGGAGTGGTCATGGCGGGTTCGGACTGCAGCTGTGCAGAATGCGCTTCGGACGAATGCCTGGTCGAGATCCGCGGCCTCGTCAAACGATACGGATCGCGCAAGGCCATCGACGGTGTCGATCTCACCGTTCAGCAAGGCGAGGTGCTCGGCCTGCTCGGCCCCAACGGCGCCGGCAAGTCGACGACCATGGCCGTGCTTTCTACCCTGACCAGCTTCGACGCCGGCACGATTTCTCTCTGCGGCCTTAGACTCCCGCGCGATGCGGCTCGGGTCAAGCGCCTCCTGGGCATCGTGCCCCAGGAGCTGGCACTCTACCCGAGCCTGAGCGGCACGCAGAATCTGTCCTTCTTCGGGCGCATCTACGGACTGCGCGGCCGAGCCCTCTCCGAGCGCATCGCCCGCGTGCTCGAGATCGTGGGGCTGTCGAACCGCGCCCGCGATCCGGTGCGCAGCTACTCGGGCGGTATGCAGCGCAGGCTCAACATGGCGGCCAGCCTGCTTCATCGACCGCGCATCGTGCTGCTGGACGAACCCATGGTGGGCGTCGACCCGCAATCGCGCAACCTGCTACTCGAGCACATCGAGCGGATGCGAGCCGAGTGTCACACCATGATCTATACGACCCACAACATGGATGAGGCCGCTCGCCTGTGCGACCGGGTCGCCATCATGGATGGGGGTCGCATCCTGGCCGTCGACACCACCGCAGAGCTCTTGAAGCTGCTCGGCAGCGGTGTCATCCACCTGGCCTGCTCCGGCCAGGAGTCGATGGCTGCACCGCTCGCCGAGTTGGAATCGGTGCGCTCGCTCGACACGAGCGACGGCGTGCTCCGGATTCGGGTCTCCGATACGCAGGCTGCGCTGCTGGAGATCACCCGGCTGTGCCACGAGCGATCCGCGACAATCCACTCGCTCGAGGCGCTGGAGCCCAACCTGGAGAGCGTCTTCTTGCACCTGACCGGTAAGTCGCTGCGGGATTGAGAGCAATTCCATGTGGCTACAGATCAAAGCGCTGGCCATCAAGGAGCTCCAGATCTTCATCAGGGACCCGGCCGCGGTGCTCTTGGTCTTCCTCCTGCCGCTCGGCTTCGTCGTCTTGATGAGCTACGCCCTGGCTGAGCCATTCGCCGAGCAGCGCAGCCGCCAGATCCACTTGCCGGTCGTCGATCTGGACGGCGGACCGCTGGCATCGAAGCTCTTGGCCGAGCTGGATCAGATGGAAGCCATCGCCGTCGAACGCCGCTTTCAAGGGCAGGACCTGAACAGAAAATCCCTGGAGCACCTGATCGCCGAGGGAGACCGGAGCATCGGCCTGGTGTTGCCAGCCGGGCTCTCGCGGGCACTTCGAAGCCGAGCCGGCGATCCGATCGCCGTGGAGCTCGTGTCCGATCCAGCTCTCGGCGACCAAGTCGTCGAGCCCTTGCTGGGTACGATCCGCGGCCTGTGCGAGCGGCTCTCCTTCCAGGCCTTCACGCCCGATCGCGTCGACAGCCTCTTCGAACGCTTCGGAGGCTCCATGCCCGCCATCGCTCTCGACGGGATCCGCAACAAAGTACGCACCGACGTGCTCACCAGCTTACAGACGCCGAGCCCGGTGCGCCTGATGCGCGTCGCACCGGCCAGCATGCAGCATGTGGTCAGACCCGACGCATTCCAGCAAAACGTGCCCGGCTACACGCTCTTTGGCATCTTCTGGATCGTGGTGCTGCTCGCCGAATCGGTTCTGCGTGAGAAGCGCGACGGCACCTTTCGGCGCCTTTTGGCCGCACCGCTTTCGCGTGGTGTCCTGTTGGCCGGCAAGCTGCTGCCCTACTACCTCGTCAACTTGATCCAGATCGCGCTCATGCTCGCCGCGGGACGCTTGATCTTCGGCCTGGATCTCGGCTCCTCTCCTGGCGGCTTGGTGCTGGTGGGTCTGGCCGCCTCCGCATCGGCCACCGGCCTGGGCGTCCTGGTGGCCGCCCTGGTGCGCACCGAGGCCCAGGCCCGCAACCTGACCATCTTGCTGCTGCTCACCCTGGCGGCGCTCGGCGGCTGCTTCGTGCCGCGCTTCATCATGCCACAGGCCATGCAGAGCGCCGGGCTGGCCACACCCCACGCCTGGGCTCTGGACGCCTTCCAGGATATCCTGGTACGCGGACAGGGCGTGGTCGAGATCCTGCCGGAGCTCGGTGCCCTGATGGCCTTCGCGGCGGTCTTCTTTCTGCTCGGCGTGTGGCGTTTTCGCTTTGACTAATTGCGGACTTTGGATATCCTTTTGGGGGAGGGCCGCATGGATCTCGGCACGCGAATCGAAGCAGCGATGGAGAGAGCGTTCGAGCTGACCTGCACGCACGCGCCGCCGCGCCTGGCCGAAGCGCTCCGCCACGCGGTCTTCCCGGGCGGTGCTCGCATACGCCCGCGGCTATGCCTGGCTGTCTCGGTGGCTTGCGGCGAAGACGAGCCACGGCTTGGCGACGCCGCGGCTGCCGCCCTGGAGTTCATCCACTGTGCATCGCTCGTCCACGACGATCTGCCCTGCTTCGACGACGCTGTGCTGCGCCGCGGGCGGCCTTCGCTGCACCGGGAGTTCGGCGAGGATCTGGCCCTGCTGGCGGGCGACGGCTTGATCGTGACCGCCTTCGAGCAGCTCGCCAGGCAGCCCACAGCACACGCTGCGCGCCTGGCCGAGCTGTTGGCCATCATCGCCCGCGCCAGCGGCCCTGCCGAAGGCATCGTGGCCGGCCAGGCCTGGGAGTCCGAGGACCGGGTGGACCTCGAGCGCTACCACCGCAGCAAGTCGGCTGCGCTCTTTCGAGCCGCCACGTCCTGTGGAGCGATCGCCGCAGGCTCGCCGGTGGCGCCCTGGGCAGCCTGTGGCGAGCTGCTGGGTGAAGCCTATCAAGTGGCCGACGACCTCGCCGATCGCATCGGAGACTGCGCCACCCTCGGCAAGCCGATCTGTCGCGATCGGACCCTCGGGCGCCCGAGCGCCGTGAGCGAGCACGGCTTGCTGGGGGCCCTGGCCCACCTGGACCGGCTCTCGCTCCAGGCCCGAGACAGCATCCCGCCCTGTGCCGATCGCCGGTCGTTGGTCGAGCTCTTCGAGTTCGTGGTCGCCAGACTCTGCCCGCCGGCGATGCGCCACGCGGTCGAGCGCGTGCTTGCCTGTGAACGAGAACCCGACAGCGACAGCGCCTTGAGCGCCTGAGGGCTGCGATGCCTGCCCACGCCGTGATCATCGGAGCGGGCTTCGGCGGCCTGGCCGCCGCGATACGTCTGCGCGCGCGGGGCTTCGCGGTCACCGTGCTCGAGCAGCTCGACAAGCCGGGCGGCAAGGCCTATGCCTTCAGCCGAGAAGGGTTCTTCTTCGACGCCGGCCCCACCGTCGTCACCGCCCCGCACTTCCTGGAGGAGCTCTGGGAGCTGGCCGACGAGCGCATGAGCGATCACGTCGATCTGCGGCACGTCCACCCCTTGTATCGAATCCGCTTCCACGACGGTACGACCTTCGACTACCAATCGGATCACGAGTCCATGCTGGCGGAGGTGACCAGGGTGGCGCCCGAAGACGTGGCGGGCTACGAGCGCTACATTGCGCTCAGCGGCAAGATCTTCGACATGGGCTTCGGTCTCATCGATCAGCCCTTCGACTCGATCGGCTCGATGCTGCGGATCCTGCCAGCATTGATCCGCCTCCAGAGCTATCGGCGCGTGTACTCGGTGGTCGCACGCCACGTTCGGAGTGAGAAAATCCGCCAGGTGCTCAGCTTCCACACCCTGCTCGTGGGAGGCAACCCGTTCACGACGACATCGATCTACTGCCTCATCAGCCACGTGGAGCAGGCTTGGGGCGTTCGCTATCCGCGAGGCGGCATCGGTGCGCTGGTAAGCGCATTGTCGGATCTGCTCGAACGCATGGGAGGTCGGATCCGACTGAACAGCCGGGCGGCCGAGATCCTCGTCGAAAGCCGCACCGCCCGAGGTGTGCGCCTGGAGAGCGGCGAGGTGATCCCGGCGGACCTGGTCGTCTCCAACGCCGATTCGACCTGGACTTACAGGCACCTCGTGCCCGCGGTGGCGCGCCGACGCTGGACGGATCGCAAGCTGTCGCGCTGCAAGCAGTCGATGAGCTGCTTCCTGTGGTACTTCGGAACCCGGCGCCAGTATCCCGATCTCGCCCAGCACACCATCTTGCTCGGGCCGCGTTACCGGGAGCTGCTCGACGACATCTTCACCCGCAAGCATCTGGCCGATGACCTCAGCCTCTACCTCCACAGGGCCACGGCCGGCGATCCCGACATGGCGCCGCCGGGCTGCGACTCCTTCTATGCACTGGCGCCGGTGCCCGATCTGGACAGCGAAACCGACTGGGTCGCGCAAGCCGAGCCATACAGGCAGCGCATCGAGCGCGTTTTGGCGGACACGATCCTGCCCGATCTGCAGACCGAGGTCCAGGTCTCGAGCGTCACGACCCCGCAGGACTTCCAGGACCGCATGGCCTGCACCCGAGGCGCCTGCTTCGGCTTGCAGCCCATCCTGACCCAGAGCGCCTATTTCCGGCCCCACAACCGCTCCGAGGACATCGATCGGCTCTACCTCGTCGGCGCGGGCACCCACCCGGGCGCCGGCCTGCCCGGTGTCCTGGCCTCGGCCAAGGTGCTGGACAAGGTCGTGCCCGATCCGGTTTCGTTCCGAGGCGAGCCGTGAAAAGCTCCGAGCTCGACGATCTCCGCCACTGCCAGCGCATCTTGCAGTCCGGCTCGAAGAGCTTTGCTGCGGCCGGGCTCATCCTGCCCGCACGTGTGCGCAAGCCGGCCGCGGCTGTCTATGCATTTTGCCGGGTGGCCGACGACGCGGTCGACATGGGGAGCGATCCGCAGCGCGCCGTATCCGAGCTGCACGCGCGGCTGGACGCCATCTACGCAGATCACCCGAGATCGGATCCAGTCGACCGGGCCTTCTGTCGGGTCGTCCACACTCGATGCATCCCAGAGAGCGTGCCGCGGGCGCTGCTCGAGGGCTTCCTCTGGGACGCGGAGCGCAGGACCTACAGCGATCTGGAAGCGCTCGAAGCATACTGCGCCCGGGTGGCATCCAGCGTGGGCGTGATGATGGCCCTGCTCATGGGGGTGCGCGACCGAAGTGTGCTGGCCCGGGCGTGCGATCTCGGCTTGGCCATGCAGATGACCAACATCTGTCGCGACGTGGGAGAAGACGCCCGCGCCGGCCGGATCTATCTTCCGCTGGACTGGCTCTCGGCCGAAGGCGTGGACACAGCGCGCCTGCGCGCAGCGCCGCGCTTCAGCCCCGAGCTCGGGTGCGTCGTCCGACGCTTGCTCGATGTGGCAGCAGAGCTGTATGTGCGCGCCGACTCCGGCATCAGCCGGCTGCCGGGCGACTGCCGCCCCGCCATCCGGGCAGCACGCTTGGTCTATGCGGCCATCGGAAAGCGGATCGCCCGAAGCGGCTACGACTCCATCTCGGCCAGGGCTCACACCTCGCGCCTTTGCAAGCTCGGCCTGCTGCTGCGCGCTTGCGGAGCGCTGTGGTGGCGTCCCAGACCTTGTGACGAGCCCACCAGACCAGCCACGGCCTCGCTGGTCGAGGCGAGCGGCGGAGACTGACGATGAGCCAAGATGACATCTCCACACGCAAGCGAGATCACCTGCGTGCATTCCAACCCGGTCGAAGGCCCCCTACAGGACCCGAGGGGTCCTGGCTCGACTGCGTCCGACTCGTGCACCAGGCACTGCCAGAGATGGATCTCGACGCGCTGGATCTGAGCGCCACTTTCTTCGGACACCAGCTGGATTCGCCCTTGATGATCTGCGCGATGACGGGCGGTACCGAGGAAGGCGCGGAGATCAACCGCGCGCTCGCGCGCTGTGCCGAGCGCATCGGCGCGGCCTTCGGCCTGGGCAGCTTGCGGCCTGCCCTGGAGGATCCCGCTTGCATCGATACATACGCCGTACGCCGAGCCGCGCCCGGCGTGCCGCTGGTCGGCAACCTGGGAGGCGCCCAGCTCGCACGCGTCGACATCGACGCACTGAGGGCCTTGCTCGAACGGCTCGAGGCCGACGTCATGTGCGTCCACCTCAATACCGCCCAGGAGCTCGTCCAGCCTGGCGGGGACAGGCGCTTCGCGGGCACGCTCGACGGCATTGCGCGCCTGGTCGAACGACTCGGCTTCCCCGTGATGGTCAAGGAGTGCGGCTGCGGGCTGAGCCGCGAGACAGCCGCGCGGCTGCAAAACGCGGGTGTCGGCTGGGTAGACGTGGCCGGCGCTGGAGGCACTTGCTTCGTGGCGACCGAGCTTCAGCGCAGCGGCGATTCGACCGACCGACAGAGCCCGCTCGTCGGCTGGGGCATTCCCACCGCAGCCAGCGTGGCGGAGATGGGGGGGCTGGATCTGAAGGTGATCGCCTCGGGCGGTGTGCGTCACGGCCTGGACGCTGCCAGGGCCATCGCGCTGGGGGCCGACCTGGTCGGTCTGGCCGCACCGCTGCTGCAGGCCTGGTACTCCGGTGGCGAAGCGGGTGTGGAGCGTGCGCTCGCACCACTCGTCGAGGAGCTCGCGCAGGTCATGCTTCTGTGCGGCTGCGGCGACCTGGCCGCCCTGCGCCGCGCTCCGCGTGTGATCACCGGCCCGCTGGCCGACTGGATCCGAAGCCGGGGCCTCACAGATGCCGCAGATCGATCGTGATCTCGAGCTCGGGCGGCGCCAAGGTGAAACGAGCCTCATCAAAGGACGGCGGCCCCAATCCGCTCGGGTTGTTCGACGCCCCGAAGCCCTCTTTCGGGATGCCCACCCAGCTCGTGCCCAGCTTGCCGTCATCATCGAGATCGTGAAAGACGGCCAACGCGTACTGTCCGGCTCGCAGATCCTCGAAGACCAGGCGCACGCCATCATCGCGCACCGGCCCCACCCGGGTCGCGACCGCCCGTTCATGCTCGCCTGGAAAGCCCCGGGCTGAGTCGAACAATGCGGCCCGAAAGACTCCCTCTGCCTTCTTGAAGCCCTGGATGTGCACCACGAGATCGGCCTTGGCCGCGCTCGCCTCACCCGCGGGCCCGATCCTGTGCGGCTGCTTCACAGCACACGCACCACAGAACAAGCAGGCCAGAGCCGCGAGTATGACCCTCATGCGCGCACGCCTCCTGCACCGGGCAGACGAAACCAGGATGCGAAAGGGGGATGATCGACCAGGATCCGAGCGCGATCCGCAAGCGTCGTCCGCAGGGCGTAGAAGCGCGCGATGCTCGGCTCGGGCAAGCGGTAGAAGCGCTCGAAGATCCGCCAGCGCGAAGTAGCGGGCACGAGCTGGAAGAGCATCCGGTTGAGCAGGCGTGCAAAGCGGGACTGGGACGCGATCTCTAGAGCCAGCTCGCGCAGGCCCGTGTCCAGATTCGCGCCGAAGTGGTGCGCGACGCAATCGGCCAGGCGCACGGCGACCGGAAAGCCGTATGCCGTGGCCGGGTGATACCAACCGCCGCGAAAACCCGCCCGGAGCAACGCGCTCTCTTCTCCGCGCTGGAGCGGATTGGCATCCAGGCCCTGCGCGGTCTCGCGGTAAGGCATGGGTAGCACGCCTTGCTCCTCGCGGATCGAGGTCTCGATCTCCAGATCGAGACTGGCGGCATATGCCAGCGCCCGGGCGCGGAACAGAGCCGGATCGAGATCGGGCGAGACTGAAAAACAGGTATCCTCGACCAGCACGCGATCGTCTGCGAATGGCAAGACGTAGACGAATCGATACCCGTCGTCCTGCGCCACGGTGGCGTCCATGACGATCGGCTGCGCTATCGTGCACGGGCGAGCGAGGCGAAGCTCCAGACCCAAGAACTTCTGCCAGGCCGCCCCTTCCATCGGCGGCCTCGACGGTCCGCGCCCATCGATGATCAAGGGAGCGCGCAGACGCAGACCGTCGGCACACAGCACCTCGCCGGGGCGCAGCTCGACTGCCTCGCGGCCACACTCGATCGCGACGCCGGGCAGCTCCTCGACGCGCTCGGCCAGGCGAGCACCACCCACGGTGCAGTACGCCCGCGGGATGATGCGGGTGTAGCCGGGAAAGCGCAGCTCGTGTGCGGGCCAGCGTTTGACGATCAGTTGATCGAGCCAGGGCCAGGATTCTTTCGGCACGTCGCTTTCGAAGAACGACCAGGCGTGCTCGACACCGATCGCCGGGCGAGCCTCGATCAGCTCGATCCGCAATCCGGGCCGGTGATGCGCCAGGGCTGTCGCCAGCAGGCTGTTCTGCAAGCCCGCACCCACCAAGAGCACATCGATGTCGCCTCCACGGATGTCCGCCATGCCTGTTGCTACCCTCCTCGTCCGAGAGTATAAGGGCAAACGGAACCGTTCAGGGATGGTTTTCCACCCCCTGAGCGCTTGCCGGCAAACGAGAATCGGGATCAGGAGAGTGCGATGAGCAGGTCGGCCGTGGCGCGATGGATCGAGTCTCGCCTGGGTGGTTATGTCCATCCGGTCAATCGAGTAGACGAATCCCTGCCCTTGCGCCTCGAGGGAGACGAACGTCGGGTCGCCGTGGTGGGTGCCGGGCTGGCCGGTCTCTGCGTTGCCTGCACGCTGGCCGAGCGCGGCTTCTCGGTTTCGGTCTTCGAGAAAGAGGACTACCTGGGCGGAAAAGTCGGCGCGTGGCCGGTCGCGCTTCGAGGCGGCGGGCAGGCCTTTGTCGAGCACGGCTTCCACGCGTTCTTCCGTCACTATTACAACCTGAACCGCTTCCTTCGAAAGCTCGGCATCACGGACAGCTTCCGGCCCATCGAGGACTATCGCATCTTGACCCTCGATGGAGCCGAGTACAGCTTCGCGGGCATCGCCAACACGCCCGTGCTCAACATCCTCTCCATGCTGCGCCGCAAGGTCTTCACACTCGGCGAGGTGCTCGGCAACCCGCGCACCATGCGCCTGATCGCGCTGCTGCAGTATCACCCCGAGCGGACCTTCCGGCGCTTCGATCACGTGTCCTTCGACGACTTCGCCCGCGCGGTCGACCTGCCGGACGGCCTGCGGCTGGTCTTCTCGAGCTTTGCCCGGGCCTTCTTCGCCTCGCCGCGGCTGATGTCCTTTGCCGAGCTGGTCAAGAGCTTCCACTTCTACTTCCTCGGCCACGACGGAGGCCTTATCTACGATTACCCGGACGACAGCTACGAGCTGAGCCTGCTCGGCCCCATCGAAGCGCAGCTCGCGAAGCACGGCGCCCGGGTTCACACAGGAACACCGGTCGAGTCGATCGGCTACCAGGACGGTCGTTTCCTCGTCTGCGGAGAGCGCTTCGACCGGGCGATCCTGGCGACGGACGTGGTGGGGACGAGGCGCATCGCCGACGCATCGCCCGAGCTCACCCGTCCTCACCCGCGACTGCGCCGTCAGCTCGGCGGACTGCGCTCCGGCGAACGCTATGCCGTGCTGCGCATCTGGACCGATCGGGCGATCGAGCGCGATCTGCCCGGTTTCGTGATCACCGACCAGCTCGAGGTGCTGGACTCGGTATCGATCTACGAGCGGCTGGAGAAGAGCTCGGCCGCATGGACGCAGCGCCATGGCGGGGGGATCTACGAGCTGCACTCCTATGCGGTGCCCGATCACGTGCCCACGGATCGGATCCGGGATCGCTTCATCGAGGAGTTCGAGCGCTACTTTCCCGAGATGGCGGGCTGCCGCATCCTGGACGAGCATTTGCAGATCCGGACCGATTTCACGGCCTTCCACACCGGCCTGCACGCGCAGCGGCCCGAGGTCGAGACCGAGCTGCCCGGGCTCTTCCTGGCCGGCGACTGGGTCAAGCTCCCCTTTCCGGCCATGCTCATGGAAGCTGCCGCCTCATCTGGCCTGCTCGCGGCCAACGCCATCCTTCAGGCAGCCGGCTTGCGGCCGGAGCCGCTCCAGTCGGTGCCGCCGCTAGGTCTGCTCACCCGATAGGCGAACGGGCTCGAGATTCTGGTCTCTGCGCGGCGGCTTGACTCGCCCGCATGGCGCGCGGTATGAACGCCGGACCGAGCGAAGGAGGCAGGCATGACGGAATCGCAGGCACCCGAGTCGAGCCCGGCCGAAGGAGGCAAGCCCAAGTTCCACCGTTCTTTCTGGACCGCCAACACCACCGAGCTATTCGAGCGCGCGGCCTACTACGCGGTCGCCTCCTTCGTGGTCATCTACCTCGGCCGCCTGGGCCTGGGCGAGTACTGGCCGGCCACCTTCAACAGCCTGCTCTGGGGCCTGGTCTACTTCCTGCCGATCCTCTCCGGCACGATCGCAGACCAGGTCGGCTTTCGCCGCTCGCTCCTGGTGGCCTTCGTGCTGCTGGCCATCGGCTACTTCTCCATGGGCGCGCCGGTCTGGCTCGGCTTCGGCGAGCTCGGCCCGCTCACCCAGCCCGACGTGAGCGCCGGCGGGGACGTCGTGGCCGCGGTCATCCTCGGCATCCTGCTGATCGGGGCCGGCGGCTCGGTCATCAAGCCCTGCATCTCGGGCACGGTGCAGAAGACCGCCGGCCGGCGGGCCACGCTGGCCTTCGCCATCTTCTACATGGTCATCAACATCGGCTCTCTGGTGGGTCGCTTCATCGCATTCATCGTGCGCAAGCAGCTCGACATGAGCTTCATCTTCGCGGTCGGCGTCTTCTTCAGCATCGTCTCCTTCTTCGTGGTGCTGCTGCTGTACCGCGATCCCGAGGCCGACCTGCCGGCAGGGGAAAAGAAGCCGCGCAAGCCGATCGGCCGCATCCTGGCCGACATGGTCCTGGTGCTTCGCTCGGCGCGCTTCACGCTCTTCCTGCTGGCCTCGGTGGGCTTCTTCTTCCTCTACGCCCAGGTCTACAACGTGCTGCCGATGTACTGGGAGCGGGTGCTGGAGTTCGATCCGCCGGTCGACATGTACACCACGATGAACCCCTTCGTGATCGTCTTCTTCCAGCTGCTCGTCACCCACTTCTTCGGCAAGATGAAGCCCATCAACTCCATCATCGTGGGCATCATCATCATCAGCCTGTCCATGCTGGCCAACCTGGGCCCGCTCTTCTTCTGCGACGGCGGCGTGCGCAGCTCGGTCGATCTCTTCGCGCACGTCTTCCCGATCGCCTCGCTGGTCGGCATGACCACGGTCGGGCTGGTGGCCTTCGGCGAGCTCTTCGCCTCGGCCCGCTCCTACGAGTACATCGGTGCGCTGGCCCCCAAGGGCCAGGAGGGGCTCTTCTTGGGCTACGCCAACCTGCCCATGGCCCTGGGCGCCCTGTCCGGCGGCCCGATCGGCGCGCTGATCTTCAACGAGATCATGTGCAAGGGCGCAACGACCCACCTGGATATCTTCTGGGCGCCGCTGCGCAGCGTCAGCGCCCAGCTCGGCGCTGAGCTGGGCCAGCCCCTGGCCGCGGCCGCGACCGCCGGGCCCCTGCACCACGCCGCGCTCCAGGGCCCGCTGGGCCTGCTCGAGCTGGAGTCCGGGCAGAACGCCCTCGGCTGGACCGTGCTCATGGCGATCGGCCTGGGCTCGGCCGTGCTCATGCTGGCCTACAACATCTGGCTCAAACGCCAGCTGGCCAAAGAGGCGCCCGAGAGCCTATAATCTCCCTCTCCACCGATCATGTCAGGAGAGAAGGCATGAGACGCGATCTCCTCGCAGGCCGGTGCCTGCTCGCATGGATGCTCGCCATGGTGATCGGGGCCTGCTCCGGTACGGTCGGGAGCGACGGGGATGCGGGCGCGGACGGCAGCGCGCAGGAGGACGCCGGCACGGACGGCGGCTGGCAGGACACCGGCGCAGACGACGCTGGCCAGGAAGACGCCGGCTCGCGGGACGCCGGCGCAGACGACGGCGCCCTGGAGGACGGCGGTGCGGAGGGCGGCGACCTGCCCCCGCCTCCGGACGCCGAGGCCGTGCCCACCTTCCACTGCGTCGGCCTGACATGGGCCCCGGCCGGCGGGGCCGCGGATCGGGCTTGCCGCGTCCGATACCGGCTGTTTGCCGACTCCGCGTGGAGAGAGGCGCTGCCGCTCTGGTTCGACGCCCGGGACGGCGAGTACCGCGGCAGCATCGTGCAGCTCGAGCCGGAAAGCCGCTACCAGATCGAGCTCGAGCTCGCCGGCACCGCCCAGCGCACCGCGCTTGTCGTCGACACCTGGAGCGAGTCGTTCCCGATCGGCGAGACCGTCTACCTGCCGGAGAGCGCGAGCGAGGCGCTCGTGATCAGCGGCGGGGGCAGCCCCGAAGGCTACACCCTCTACACCCACGAACCGGGCAAGACGGCTGCGATCGACGTCGGCGGCAGCGCGCGGGCCGACATCGAGATCGAAGACGGCGCGGCCTACGCGATCATCCGCGGGCTCACGCTCCGGGCCGGCGACGAGCACGGGATCTTCTTTCGGGGCGCGGCCCACGACATCGTGATCGAGGAGTGCGACATCAGCGGCTGGGGCCACGACGAGCAGGGCGGCGGGGCGATCGAGTCTGGCCAGGTCGCGCGCCTCGTCATCCAGCGCAACCGCATCCACCACCCGCGCGGCACGGCCCAGAGCTGGGATCTGGGCCACCCGGCCGGCCCGTCCGCGATCCGGCTCCACGACAGCCCCGGCAATCAGGTCATCCGCTACAACGAGATGTACTCGGAGCTCGGCCACTACTACCAGGACGCCTTGACGGGCTCGAGCAACGACAGCCCGAACGGCAACCCGGGCCGCGACTCCGACATCTACGCCAACTACGTCGCCAACTGCTGGGACGACGGCATCCAGGCGGAGGGCGGCGGGAGGAACGTCCGCATCTGGGGCAACTTCATCGAGCACACCAAGACCCACATCGCCATCGCCCCGGTCTCGGTCGGCCCCACCTACATCTGGCGGAACACGGGCGGCGAGATGCGCCGCAGCCACCTCCAGGAGCTGTCCGACGACTGGAACCGGGGCCCCTACATCAAGACCGGCGGCGAGACGCAGTGGAACGGGGGCCGGGTCTATGTCTTCCACAACACCGATCTCAACCCGGCCCCGACCCAGCCCGATCAGGTCCTGCGGCTGGGGGCCCGGGGCGGGATCAAGTCCGAGGGCGGGCAGACCTTCGAGCACATCGGCTGGAACAACGTCTTTACCCACTTCACCCGCGGCACGGTCTTCAGCGACAACGCGAACAGCTGCACCAACGAGCTCGACCACGACATGGTCTACGGCCGCTACGACGAAAACGACTGCGCCTTCCGGCCCCACGAGAGCAACGGGATCGAACTCCAGGGCGAGACCTGGTGGGACTACCTGGACCTCTCGGCCCAGATCGCCTTCGACTACGAAGCGGCATCCGGGACCGGCACGACCGTGGGCTACTACCCGCTGAACGCGAGCTGCGGCGGGATTGACGCCGGCCGGGTCATCCCCAACTTCAACGACGGCTACCAGGGCGCGGGGCCCGACATCGGCGCCTTCGAGGCGGGCGGCCCGCCTCTGGAGTACGGCGTGGACGCCTATCGCGAGAGGAGTTCCCCATGACCCTGCTCATGCTCACGCTGCTCATCCCCTCGCTGTCCGCCGAGGGCGAACCCGCCTCGCCGCCCGAGATCGTCTACGAGAAGTTCGGTCAGATCACGGTCCGCGGCCGCGTCTACGACCACGACATCGTGATCGAGCGCGGCGAGGTGCGCAAGCGCAAGAAGGGCCCGTCGAAAAAGCAGCGAGACAAGTACGGCCATACGCCCCTGACACCCCAGGAGGCCATCCCCTGGAAGTGCAAGACCCTGGTGATCGGCACCGGCATGTACGGCCGGCTGCCCGTGGTCCCGGAGCTCGAGGCCGAGGCCGAGCGCAGGCACGTCCAGCTCGTGATCCTGAAGACAAAGGAGGCCGTCGAGTACTTCCACGCTCACTTCGGGCCCGAGATCAACGCCATCTTCCACATCACCTGCTGAAGGGCCCTGTTTTCCAAAGGAGCGAAGCGCGATGCGCCGAGCCGTGAGATGGAGCACCGTCCTCCTGGCCGCCGCCCTCGGCTGCCAGGGCCAGCAAGCGCCTGAAGAGAGGCGGGAGCCGCCCGCCCGAGCCCCTGCCCGAGCCCCGGCCCGGCCGCAGGCGGAGAGGATCCCGGTGCCCGAGGCCCTGCCGCTCGGGCTGCCCATGGAGAAGGCCCGCCCGATCATCGGAGACTGGCAGCTCAGCCACGAGGCCAGGGACTTCTCGGACTACTACCAGGACGCGGTCCCCTTCGATGTCTTCGGCCTGCGGCCCGACTGCGCGGGCTACTCCGTGAGCCGGGGCAGCCTGGCCATGATGGTCTTCGGCTTCGAGGACCCGGGGGCCTACGAGAAGCTGGTGCAGCTCGCGACTGCGCGCCACGGAACGCCCGACTTCGTCCGGACCGGCCGCGTCCAGACGAGCTCCTGGGGCACGGCGCCGAAGTTCGGCCTCAGCATCATGCGAAGCCCCTGGGGCTGCGGCCGGGTCGCGCTGGGCTACACGGACGGCCGGCTGGGCCGCAGCCCGGCCTTCATCGTCGTCCCGGCCTCGGCGCGGCCCGGCAGGCCCGGCCCGGATACCGAGGCTGCGGCCGGCAGCATCCTGGCCCTCGAGGAGGACCGCGGGCTCGAGATGATCAAGCTGTCCTGGACTCCATCAGTGCGGGTTTCGCAGACCCGGCGCTCCACGGGCCCGTGTACGAGGCGGCCAAGAGGCGCTATGGCCCTCCCAGCATGCGCCTGGGCTCGGGCAAGAACGCGCTCACGCGCTGGAAGTCCCCCCGGAACTACGTCCTGATGATCATCGGCCAGCCGATCGACCCCTGCGGCAGCTTCTTTCTGAGCTACAAGCAGCTGAAGAACTAGGGTCGAACTTGACCTTCAAGCGGAAAATGGTCTTTTTTTTACGGTGCATCCGTCAAAAAAGGCCCCAAAATGACGGAAGTGCCGCGATTATTCGACGACTGTGCCGGTTAGGATAGAGCGCGCTGTCAGTGCGGGTAGGTCCACAGCAGCCGGCCCGAGGCGAGATCGACGGCCAGGCTCTGCTCGACCCGGCGCCGGAGCGAGAACACCAGGCGGTCAGCGCCCAGGAAGGCGGCCTCGATCTGTGCGAGCGGCAGCTCGCAGGTCCAAAGCGGCTTGCCCTCCAGATCCACGCGGGTGACGAGCCGCCTCGCCTGCTCGTCGTCCAGGCTGGTCTGGTGGGCGATCAGCAGGCCGGGCGGGTCCTGGAGCCTGCCCGGCTCGCGGGTGCGCGTGTCCTGCGGGCAAATGAGCTCGGCCTTGAGGTAGGAGACCGAGGCCGGGCTGTCCGGACCCGCCTCGGCGCTGAACTGGAGCTCGACCCAGTCCCGGTCGCGCGGGCCGCGGCGCCTGAGCACCTGCCGGTCGGTCGCGCTGTGGCCCTCGAAGTCGTAGCGCACCTCATCCAGCTCGCGCGAGCTCGCCGTCACCTGGGATCGCTGGCCCAGGCCGGGAAAGCGCGTCTCCTGCCCGGCCTGATCGGCGGCGAGCCGGTTGGGATCGATCCGCACCCGGAGCCCGTCGTTGGTGCCCACCACGAGATCGCCGCTCTGCGGATCCACCTGGGGTTGGAACGGGGACAGGCCGCCCTTCAGGCTCGCGTGCAGACCGCGGAGCGCCTGCCAGTCTGCGATGGTCTGCAAGCTCTGGGCGGACAGCAAGCTGATCTCGCCGTTCCAGCGACACCAAAGACGTCCCGGCGGGGCGAAGCGGCACTCTGGCTGGCCGGACTCCACGTCCAGCACCCGGCGCGTGAGCAGCGAGCCGCCCAGCGGGTCGACGAGCGACAGCCGGTAGCCGTCCGGGCTGTCTTCGTGCTCGACCCGCTCGATGCTCAGAAAAGCCCAGCCGGCCCAAAGCATGTCGAGCTGCTCGCCGTGCCCGTGGAGCTCCTCGCGGTACTCGCACCAAATCGGCAGCAAGACGAGCGCGGCGACGACCAGCAAACTCGCCGGCCCGATCGCCATAGCCTTCCAGACACCGCGCGTGTTCTCTTCCATGGCGCCTCCTGTGGAGCCTCGATAATGGAGCAGATATCCGTTTGCAAGCAAGGAGAGCGGACGCTTTTGTCGTATACTCGAGTACGGGAGGGAGTGCGATGACCCCCAACACAGCCGCGATTCGCGCGTTCGCAGCCTGCCTCCTCATCGGGCTCGGACCGCTCCGAGCCCAGGAGAGCAAGCCGCTGGTCCGGGTCGAGGGCGAGCAGATCCGCCTGCTCGAGAAGATCCGCTTCCGTACGGGCAAGGCGACCATCAGGCCCGAATCCTTCCGGGTGTTGGACCAGCTCGCCGCGCTGCTCGCGAACGACGCCTCGATCCGGCAGGTGGAGATCCAGTCCCACACCGACGGCCGCGGGTCCTCCGAGTTCAACCGGCAGCTCACCCAGGACCGCGCTTCGGCGGTCCGCCAGTACCTCGTCGACAAGGGCATCGCGCCCGGGCGCTTGACCGCCGTGGGCTACGGCGAGACCAGGCCGATCCACTGCGAGCCGCACGGCTGCCCGCAGCGGTGCCGTCGGATCGAGGTCTGGATACGAAAGCGGGACGAATCACTACGGCCCGTCCAGATCACGTCAGCGCCGCACTCGACGCCCAGACAGACCGTCCGCTTCCGGCCGGGCTCGACGCGCCTCGACCGGCGGCAGAAGGCGCTTCTCAAAGTGGTGGCCGAGGTCATGGCCGACTACCCCGATCTTCGAATCAAGCTGCTGGGCCACGAGGGGCCGGGCGATCCCAAAAAGCGCAAGCTGGCGCTCGGGCGGGCGCAGGCGGTCAAGAAGAAGCTGGTGGCCCTCGGTGTGGCGCCCGAGCGCCTGGTCGTCGCGGCCTCGGAGCGGGCGGTGAGGCCGCCCCCGACGGCCTGGAAGGTCTACGCGCGCGGCGGCTGGGTGGAGTTCGAGGTGATCGAGCGAGAGCCCGGCACCGGCGCTCGATAGCGACCGGGCGCGTCACGGCCCGGCGGGCCGCAAGACCGGGCTGTGGCAGGTGACCGTCTCCCGGAGGGAAGGCCGGCGGGCCCTCGCCACGGCCTGGCCGAGCCGCTCGCCCACCCGGGCCACGTGGATGTCGCCTCCCGGCATCAGGAAGGTGCTGCCCTTGACCACCAGGGCCACGGTGCCGCTGTGCACCCGGGGTGCCAGCGTCGGGATCTCCGTGTAGCGCATGGCGAACCACGGCTCGGGCCGTGTGCTCCCGATGCGCCATGTCAAAAACCGCGTCTTCTCGTCGGTGCCCTGCTCCAGGACCAGCACCCGCCCGGCCCGGTCGATGGCGCGGACGGTGTAGCGCGCCCAGAAGCCGGCTGGCGCTGCGATGGGCTCGAGGCCAGCGGTCCGGGGATCGAAGAAGGCGGGCGCTCCGCTTCCATCTGCCCGGGCGACCAGGTACCGCCTTCGCCCAGGCACCCAGCCCAGGATGGAGCGGATTGGGCTCTCGGTGCGCAGCACCCGCTGCTCGCCCTTCAGGCCGATGATCCGCACCTGCTCGCGGCACCACACCATCAGCCCGTCCGCCTTGCCGGGCAGCCACACCAGGCCGCCGCCGTCATCCTCGCAGCACTCCCCCGGCAGCGCGCGCTCCAGCACCTGCTCCCCGCGGCCCAGGCGGATCACGCGCAGAGCCGGCCCGCCCCGATCCACGACCGCCAGGTAGCGGCCCGCGGGATCGATGATGCTGCCGCTGCACTCCACGCCTTCCATCTCCGGGCCCAGGCGGGTGACCGTCTGGCGCCCGGTGGCCGGATCGAAGGACACGACCTCGGTGCTGTCGATGTCGGGCCGGGAAAAAAAGACCAGCCGGCTGCCGTCCGCGGTCCACTGCAGGCAGTCGAAGCCCTGGCCAGGCCTCTCGACCCGACGGACAGTGTTCTCTTTCCCGGTGACCAGGTTGCGCAGGCAAATCGCACTCGTCTTGCCCCGGGTGGCATACGCCAGCCAACGAGGCCCGGGCGTCTCGGGACCCGCCGGGGCCGCCAGCAGCCCCACCAGCATACAGAGGATCCATACAGGCGCTTGCATCCTCGAACGATAGCACAGGCTTGAACATCCGGGGGCTAGAAACGACGAGCTTCCCCATCCAGCTGAGCCCGAAGAGCCGCGACCTTCTTCGCGCCCAGCTTCCGCTTCACGAACTTGTTGCCGAGCCGTCCTGCCAGCACCGCGACGATGCGCGCCGAGGACACGATGTCCAGCAGCGGCAAGACCTGCTCGAGCCCGTACTCCGTGGCCATGCTGGGAAAGACGGTCAGGAGCTGATGGATGCGCTCCTCTCGCCGCTCGGCCGGCATTCGTAAAAAAAGCTCACGCGCGAGCTCCGCCGGCGCCCAGGGGACCATGGCGTCCCAGCCCGGCTCGATGGCGCGTCCGGCGCGTGCGATCGGGAGCAAGATCGGAAAGGCGACCTCCGCCGGCGCGGCGAAGAGCATGCCGCACTCCACCTCGTGCCGGGCCGCGAACCGAGGTCCCAGCTCGCCGGCCATCGAGACCGCCCAGTCCGTCACGTCTCCCGCTCGTTCCAGCAAGGCGAGCATGTCCTCGAGGGACACCCACGCTCCGCTGAGCTGCCGAACCCGGTAGGCGTCCAGCAGAAGCGCCACGGCGGCGTCGAGCTGCTCGGCGGGAGATAGATCCGCGGCGATCGACTCCGGTATGCCCTGCGCGGCCTGGCCTTGCTCCGCGAGCGACCGCCACAGACGCCACAGCGGTTGTCCGCGGACGGGCTTCTCCATCACCCTCGGGGGCGCCAGCCCCAGCCAACCACGGCGGTCGCGCGCCGCAGGCGGCATGCCCCAGCCGACGCCGCGCAAGCCATCCCGCGCCGCGAGGGCTTCCGCCACTGTCTTCTGCCTGTCGTCCAGCTCGTCGACGGGCGCGACGTCGGTCTCCTGCCAGCGCTCCGTGAAGCCGCACAGGAACTGCGCGGCCTGAGCGGCGCGCGTCGCGGCGTCGAGATCGGGCTCGGACCTCGCGATCTCGCAGAGGGCCGCGAGGCTCTCCTCCACGGCGCCCTCGCCTCCGGCGCGCGCGACCTGCGCGAGCAACCACTGCGAATTGCCGCGGCACCAGGGGAAGGCCTCCAGGTCGACGTCCGCAACGAGCCAGTCTCTCAATCCCTCTCCGAGAGACTTCTTCCAGCCGCGCGCTCCGAGCATCAGCGACGCCAGTGCGGCCGCTCCCCGAGCGAGCGCCGAGTCGGGCTCTCGCCGCACGGCGAGGATGGCATCGGCGTCGACTTCTGCTCCAGCCCACTTCGCCAGAAGCGCCATCGCGATGAGCATGCTCGCCTTCGCGCAGGCGTCCTTCTCCTCCGCGAGCCGTGCGCCCAGCGCGCTGGCGACTCTTCCTGCCTGGCCCTCGGCGAACGCGAGCACCAGCGCCGCTGCCGATCGACGGCGCGGATCTCTGCTCGCGAGCTGACCGAGCAGGGCATCGAGCCGTCGAGCCACCTCCGCCTCCGCCGCAGCCGCATCCTCGCCGAGGCCGTGCTCGATGGCGCGCGCGTGCCCGCCAGCGAGGATGTCGGCGAGCAGCCACATGGCTCGATGCGCGCCCTCCTTGCTCGACTCCGCGATGTCCAGCAGCTGCGGTATCGCCTCGAGCCCCGGGGCCGTCCAGCTCCCGTCAGCGTAGAGCGAGTCGTTCAAGCGGAGGTAGGCGTCGTCGCGTGCGCTCGCCGACTTCGAGACGAGTTGCTCGATCTGCCTGGACCCGCGCTTCGGATCCGCGCCGTCGCTCTTCTTCCCGGCATCCCGTTTCCTCTTCACCCTGGAATCCTGCCGCCGCTCGCACTCGCCTGTCAACCGTCAGGGCGCCAGCTTGCCGGCCTCCCGAAAGAGCTGGAAGATGCGGGGATCTCGGTGCTGTCGGCGTCGGGCCGGGTCAGATAGACAAGCCGGCTGCCGTCCGCGGTCTACTGCAGGCATCTGAAGCCCTGGCCGGGCCTCTCGACCCGACGGACCGCGAGCTGCTTCCCGGTGACCAGGTTGCGCAGGTAGATCGCGCTCGTCTTGCCCCGGGTGACATACGCCAGCCAGCGAGGCCCGGGCGTCTCGCGACCCGCCGGGGCCGCCGCCAGCCCCACCAGCATGCCGAGGATCAGCGCAGGCGCTTGCATCGCAGAATAAAATAGCACGGATGCAGAAGCTGCTGTAGAATAACGATACGGCTGCGCTCTCGACAGGTAAGAACGTCTGGGCGCAAGTCGTTCGAAAGCAGTCGGGAGAGGAGCGGGTTCATGACGAGCGAGCGAGGCGCCTCCCACAAGACGAGCTTCGTCATCTCCGCCTCGAGCTTCTTGGCCTCTCTGGCCGGCCTGGCATGGTCCTGGGCCGCCTATGCGCAGGGCCGGGCGGAGGTGCAGCGAGCCATCGCCGAGGCCGGGTCCTCCCCCGCGGCCGAGCTGGCCGCGATGCGCATGGGCCGGGCGGGCGCAGCGGCCACGCCGGGTCTGATCATGGCTTGCGCCGGTCTCTTTCTGGGCGCGGTCTTCTTGATGCGCGGCCTGTGGCGCGCATCCGGGCTGCAGGCTGAGACCGGGCGGCCCGCCGCGGCCGTGGCGGTGGCGCTCTTGCTGGCCGGGGGCGTCGGCCTGGGTCTGGTGGCCCTGGTCGACTACCTGCGCTTCGACGACTACTTCAGCCTGGTGCTGATGCTGGACTAGGAGCGGTCGTGGAAGACACGCGGAACGAAAGTCGCGCTCTTCTTCGCTGGTTCGCCCTGCTGAGCGTCTTGCTGCCGCAGGCCTGTCTTTGGTCGCTTTTGTTCTTCGTGCACCATCAGCGCTCCGCGGTCCTCGACGCCATGGGCAGCGCGCTGTCCGGCGACAAGGCGATCCTCTTGAGCAAGGGCGTTTCGGACTTTCGAAGCATCTATGTCCTGTGCTCCGCGGCCGCGGCCGGCCTGGCCTTGCTGGGCTTCGTCCTCGTGCTCATCGCCTGGTCGCGCGCCCGGAAGCGCGAGAGGATCTCCAGTCTGCCCCTGGGCGCCGTGGGCGGCCTCTGTCTGGCCCACGTGCTCCTGGGGGCCGGCCTGGCCTGGCGCAACCTGGACCTGATGCGCGGGGTCGCCGCGCAGGCTTACGCGGACGTGGCGGAGCGGACGTTCTTGCTCGGGCAGGTGTACGAGTCCTTGCCCGGCCTCGGCCCCTTCGTCCTGGCCTCGCTCGTCGGCCTGGCGCTTGCGGGCCTGCTTGCGGCTGTCACGGTCGCCAAGGCCGAGCGGCGTCTCCGGCCGGGCGGCGCGGCCGTGATCGCCAGCCTGCTGGTCTTTCTCCTGGGCCTTGCGGGCTTCGTCGCCACCCGCGATCACGCAGCGGACGCGGACAAGACAATGAGCCTGCTGCGCGGTCCGCCGAGCGCGGGAGAGGTGATCTTCGTCGAGTCGGACATCGACCTGCCGGAGCTGAAGCACGGTCGCGACCTCGAGGTCTCGCCGGTGCTCATCGCGGGCGCGGGTCGGGTGTGCCTGGAGGGTCTCTGGCTGGGGCGCATGGACGAGGTGGCGGAAGGCGGGCTGCGACCGCTTTCCGAGCTGTCGAAGAGGCTCGCCAGACAGCGGCGGCACTTCGAGGAGCTGCATCCCGAGGAGGACTTTCCGGGCCGCGTCATCCTGCAGTGCGACCGGGCTGTGCCCGGAGCGGCCGTGGCCAGCCTGCTCGCGACCTGCGCCGAGGCCGGCTATCGCAAGATCCAGATCGCGACCGGCGGTCTGCTGCGCCGCGACAGCGCGGTCCTGGGCGCCTTCGTGCGCTATCGCCCCCGGGGGCTCACCTTCGACCTGGTGGACGCCTCGACCGAAGGCGCCCTCGAGCTTCCGAAAGAGGAGCCTTTCGCGGCCTGGGCCGCAAGGCTGGACGCCGCCGCGGCCCGGGGCGAGCTGCGGGTGCGGCTGCCATAGAGACTGTGCCATACTGACTCCATCCCGACAGGAGGACTGTCCCCGTGAGCCAGACCCCTTGCCGTGGAAGCCAGGTCGCCGCGCCCATCCGGCCCTTCGGCACCTCCATCTTCACCGAGATGACCCAGCTGGCCATCGCCCACGGCGCGGTCAATCTCTCCCAGGGCTTCCCGGACTTCGAGGGGCCCGATGAGGTCAGGCGGGTGGCCGTGGAGGCCATCCAGGCCGGGCCCAACCAGTACTCGCCGTCCCCCGGCCAGCCGGCCCTGCGCCAGGCGGTGGCCGCCAGCATGCGGCGCTTCTAAGGACTGGCCGTCGATCCGGACAGCCATGTGACCGTGACCGCCGGGGCCACCGAGGGCCTGGCGGCCAGCCTGCTGGGGCTGGTGGAGTCGGGCGACGAGGTGATCCTGCTGGAGCCGGCCTACGACCTGTACCCGGCCATCGTGGCCCGGGCCGGCGGCCGCAGCGTGTTCGTGCCGCTGGTCGACCGCAGCTGGGAGCTGGATCGGGATCGGCTGGCGACCGCTTTCTCGGACCGCACCCGGGCCATCCTGATCAACAACCCCCAGAACCCCTGCGGCAAGGTGTTCGGCCGCGACGAGCTGGCCTTCATCGGCGAGCTGTGCCAGCGCCACGACGCGGTGGCCATCGGCGACGAGGTCTACGAGCACTTGGTCTACGATGGACGCCGGCATGTGAGCCTGCTGCAGGTGCCCGAGCTGGCCGACCGGGCGGTGGCCATCTCGTCGGCCGCCAAGACCTTCTCCATGACCGGCTGGAAGGTGGGCTGGGCGGTGGCCTCGGAAGCGCTGACCGCGGCGGTCCGGGCGGCCCACCAGTTCCTGACCTTCTCCACCCCGGGCCCGCTGCAGCTGGCCATGGCCCACGGGCTGTCCATGGACAGGGCCTACTTCGAGGGCCTGCTGGCCGACTACACCGCCAGGCGCAAGCTGCTGTGCGAGGCCCTCGAGCGCATCGGTCTGGACGTGCTCTGGCCCCAGGGGACCTACTACGCCAACATCGACATCTCGGGGCTGGACTTCGAAGACGACCTGGCCTTCTGCCGCCACCTGACCACCGAGGTCGGCGTGGCGGCCATCCCCAACTCCTTCTTCCACGATCGGCGCAGCGGCGGCCGCAGCTCGGTGCGCTTCTGCTTCTGCAAGCGGGACGAAACCCTGGCCGCGGCCATCGCCAGGCTCGAGGAGGGCCTGCGATGAAGCCCGCGTCTTGAATCTCCGCTGAAGCGGCTCAGCGCAGCTGGCTGCCCTTGCTGCCGCGGCGGTTGTAGCCCACCACGATCTTCTGCCGGGCGTCCTTCTCCCGCTGGCAGGCGAGGCAGAGCCGCACTCCGGGGACGGCCTGGCGGCGTTTCTCGGAGATGGGCTCGCCGCAGATCTCGCACTCGCTCAGGCTCTCGCCCCTGGGCAAGCGCCGTCGCACCTGGGCCACCGCGTCGTCGATGCTGGCGTCGATCTGCTCCTGGACCGCGCCGTCTCTCGTGAATCCGCCGGCCATGAATCTCCGCTTCCAGGCTTGAATCTAGCACAGGAAGGGGCGGGAGGCCAAGGCGGGCGCCTGTCGACCGTCAGGGCGCCAGCTTGCCGGCTTCCCGAAAGAGCTGGAAGATGCGGGTATCCGAGCGGGGATCCGGGCTGCCCGGGTGACCCGCATAGGAGCGGTGGATGACCGCGCTGTACGTGTTCTCCACCTCGTCCACCAGAATGACCGGATGGTCGAAGGAGGTCGACGAGAGGCTGGAGTAGAAAGCCCCCAGGTAGACCGGCTGCTCGTCCACCACGACCACGAAGGGGACGCCGCGGACCCCCAGCTCGGGGAGGTTTCGCAGCAGGCCGCTGCCGAGCCAGGTGCTGAAGACCATCGTGTGGCTGGATCCCGAGTAGTACGCGATGCCGCCCAGATCGATCTGGGGCTCGAACCTCAGGCTCAGGGACGAAAGCGGCATGTCGGCTGCCTCGGCTGCGTCGATGCCGTCGTCTTCGAGCAGATAGATGCCCCAGCGCTCCCACCAGGAGTAGGGCAGCACCTGGAGACGCTCCACCCAGAAAGCGAGCTCCTGGAAGGGCGTCGGGTCGGTGACGGTGCCGCACAGGGAGATCTTGAATCCGCTCTCGTAGCAGTCATCGTCTTCACACTCGACTTTCAGCCAGCCGGCCAGCGGTGCGCAGTCCCAGGGATCCTCCTGCAGGCAGATCGAGACGATCGGATCCGCCCCATCGCCATCCAGCTCGATCTCGAAGGGCTCCCACATCCCTCCCGCGAACTTGATCATGACCACCAGGTTCATGTCGCTCAGGTGGAAGTGCAGGAAGGCCCCCTCGCAGCAGTTCATGATCAGCTGCTCGGATGTGACCGTTACCGAGTCGTACTGGACCTCGTCGACCCGCACCCGGGCCACCCCGCTGCAGAACTCCGCGGGTTCGGCGTCAGCACCCGCGTCGGAGCCCGCATCTCGATCTTCGCCGGCGAGGCCGTCCGAGCCGTCGGGTTGCCCTTGCGGGCCGACATAGTCCGCACAGGCCACCAGCAGAAAGATCCCGCAAATCGCTGCGGCCATACGCATGAGCGACCTCCTGTTCCAGTCGAGCGTTCAGAACGCAATGGCAGCTGCAATTGACAAGCACGGGCCGTGCCAGGATAGCCCCTCGCCTCAACCGCCCGGACAGACGGGACAATCCGACCGAAAGCAGGTCGGCTGATACCGGAAGAACGGGTGGGTCGAAACCCCCACTTGGTGGGTCGCCCCCCCACCTCTCGCCGTCGACGCCAGCTCCCTCGAAGAACTCGGGCGCTGCGCCTCGATCCGCCGTAGCGCGCGACTGCGAGCGACGCCGCTCGAGTGGAGCGCTCTACGGCACGTCGCGTTCGGACGGCGCCGCCGGTGGAGACCCGCGGCCCGTGAGACGAATGGCTCTCGCCCGGACGGCGATCCCGGTGCTGATGATCCCGGAGCGGATGAGCTCCGTCCGGTCGATGATGATCCCGTTCGCCCCCGCCACCCTCGCCCTGTCCAGGAGCTCGGGAAGCGCGTCGCCGAGCGTGAGAACCTGGTACTTGCCGGGATTCGCGTAGTCGATGATGCCGACGACCTCGAACGGCTCGCGGACGTCGGTGTCGGCCGAGAAGACCGTCACCTCGTCCCCGGCCAGCAATGGACGGTAGGCCCTGGTGCCGACCGGCGTGAGCGATGTCGTGGCGCAGCCCGCGATCCAGATCGCCGCGATGGAAAGAACATACGAGATCGAGGTCCTCATGCCCGCTCCTCCCTCCTGGTTTTCCGCCCCACAACCGGAGACGGGCAGCGTCTATTCCCGAAGGGGCGCGATGATCTGCGCCGGGCGATACGTCGGGCGCACGGTTGCGCCGGCCGGCCGGCCGAGGATACATTGCTCTCGCATGGCGGACCGGAAGCTACCTCTGCTGCTCGCGCTGCCCCACGCCGGGCTCCAGATCCCGCCCGAGGTGGACGCCCTCTGCCGCCTTGGCCGGGAAGAGCTGATCGCCGACAGCGACGAGGACGCCTCCGAGATCTACGCGCTGGACGACCGTGTGGCGGGCCTGGTGAGCTGCCCGGTGGCGCGCAGCATCGTGGACGTGAACCGCGCCGAGGACGACTCCGGCGAGGACGGGGCCATCAAGACCGTCACCCGCCGCGGCGGCGCGCCCGTCTACCAGACGGAGCCTCCGCCCGAGCTGCGCGATCTGCTCCTGCGCCGCTACCACCGGCCCTATCATCGACAGCTGACGCGGCTCGCGCCCAGGGCGCGTCTGGGCATCGACTGCCACACCATGGCGGAGCGCCAGCCGGGAAAACGCGGCTGTCCGCCGAGACACGCTCGGAAGCGCCCGCGCATCTGCCTCTCCGACGATGGCCACACCTGCCCTCGGGATCTGCTGCGATCCATGATCCGCTGCCTGGGCGAGAGCTTCGGCTGCCGGGTATCCATCAACCGTCCCTTCCGCGGAGGTTACACCATCCGCCGGCATGCACCGGAGCTGCCCTGGGTGCAGCTCGAGCTCTCCCGCGAGAGCTACGCCACTGCCGAGCAGAAGCGCCGGCGGCTGCTGGAGGCGCTGGAGTCCTTCTGCGCGGAGAACCGCTGGTCCTCTTCCCCCTAGGGTCGATAGCCCCACAGCTCCCGCCCGCACTCCAGGTCGTGCGCGCTGAAGTACAGCGTGCCGCCCATGACCACGAAGCCGGCCGGCGATGAAGAGCCGGGCCCCGGGCTGAGGTCGGCCAGGCGGTAGGTGCCCTCGGGGGTGCCGTCCGTGCGCCACAGCTCCTCGCCCAGGGCGCCGTCGGCGGCGGCGAAGTAGAGCACCCCGCCGAGCACGCCGTGCTGCCTGGATTGCTCGCGGGAATGGTCGGCCCGGATCTGCTTGAGCATCGAAGTGCCTTCCGGGCTTCCGTCGCTGATCCACAGGTCCACGCTGTCGCCCCGGCTGTAGAAGAGCATGCGATCGCCGAGCGGGGCCAGCAGGGCCACGCTGCCCCAGTCCGGCGGCGTGTAGAGCGCGCTGGCGTCGTCGGCCTGGCCGGCGCTCGCGTAGAGGCTCTCGCCCACCACGAAGAAGAGCTGTTCGCCGGCGGCGGCCATCTCCTCCGCCTCGCCCTGATAGACCCGCACGGTGCCGGCCTGCGTGCCGTCGCTCACCCAGACGCAGCGCCGGGTGTCGTCCCTGGCCACGAAGGCCAGGCGGGATCCCACGGCCGTCAGCAGCTCGGGATCGGCGCTCGAGCTGCCCGGGGCCAGGTCGATGACCTGCTGGGTGCCGGCCTCCGTGCCGTCGCTGCGGTACAGCTCGTTGCCGTCGGGCCCGTGGGCGGCCATGAAGAGGCTGCCGTCTACCAGGATCAGCTCGGAGGGGTTGCTGCCGCGGTTGCCGGGGTTCAGGTCGAGCACGATCTGGGTGCCGTCCTCGGTGCCGTCGCTCACCCAGAGCTCCCGGCCCAGGCGGGCGTCGTGGATCACGTCGTCGTCGGCGGAGAAGTAGAGCAGGCCGCCCATGGCGGTCAGCCAGCTCGGCTGCGCGCCCCGGGCCGGGTCCGGGTTGATGTCCTCGACCAGGTGGGTGCCGGCGCTCGTGCCGTCGCTGACGAAGAGCTCCATGCCGGTCTCCCCCTCCCAGGATGTGAAGAAGACCTGATCGCCCGCGGCCACCGGCGCGCTGTCTCCGGCGTAGCGTTCGTGGACCCGGCGGGTGCCCACCTCGGTGCCGTCGCTGGTCCACAGGGCGCTGCCCTCGCCGTCGTCGACGCCGAAGTAGAGGCTGGAGCCCATCACGGCGGCCGGGGTGGGGTGTGAGCCACGGGGGACGGCGTTGATGTCCATGACCAGCTCGGTGCCCCCGGGCGTGCCGTCGGAGCGCCAGAGCTCAATGCCGTGCGCGCCGTCGCGGGCGGTCATGACCATGCGGCCGCCCAGGAGCACGCTGGTCTCGGTAGCGAGATCGATGTCGGCGATCTTGACGGTCCCGGCCTCGGTGCCATCGGTCCGCCAGAGGGCCGAGTCGTTGACCTCCACCGGGGCCGCGAAGAGCAGGTAATCGCCCACCACCAGCAGGGCGGACGGCCCCATGTGCTGGTCCTGGCTGATCTCGCCCACCATCTGGGTGCCCGCCTCGGTACCGTCGGTCCGCCAGAGCTCGTAGCCGTGCTCGTGGTCCGTGGCGCTGAAGTACAGCAGGTCGCCCCAGGGCGTGAGCTGGGAAGGATAGGAGCCCTGGGTGCTGGGGCCAATCTCCCGGACCACCACCGTGCTCTCGTCCGTGCCGTCGGTCTTCCACAGCTCCGTGTAGCTGGAGAACACGCCGTAGGTGAAGTAGAGCAGCGAGCCCACCGCGGCGATGCGCTCCGAGAGCAGGACGTCGTCGTGGGTCGGAGAGGAGATGACCTCGGTGCCCGGCCCGGTGCCGTCGCTGCGCCAGGCCCGACGGCCCGAGCCGTCATCCGCGTTGAAGAGCAGCAGGCCGTTGATGACCGCCAGGCGCTCCGGGCCGGAGGAGGCCTCGGCCGGCGCCAGGTCCACCACCAGGCTGGTGCCCCCGGGCGTGCCGTCGCTTCGCCAGAGCTCGATGCCGTGCTCCCCGTCGTCGGCTGCGAAGACCAGCTCGCTGCCGAAGACGGTCAGCTCGTCGGGCTCGGAGCTGAACTCGCGCAGCAGAGAGGTCCCGGCCGGCGTCCCGTCGCTGGTCCACAGGCCCGTATCCCGCACGAAGAAGCGCCGCGGCCCGATGGCGGCGTTGCGCCCGTAGGGGTCCGCCATCTCGCTGGACGGGTCCGCGACGGGCACGGTGCCCGACTCCGTCCCGTCCGTCTTCCACAGGCCCGAGCTCTCCGGCCCATCGGCGTGGAAGTAGATCCGGTCGAAGGCCAGCAGGATCTCCTCCGGGCGGGAGCCCTCCGGTCCAGGCCGGATGTCCTTGACCATCCGCGTCCCGGCCGGCGTGCCGTCGCTCATCCACAGCTCGTGGCCGTGCACCCCGTCGTCGGCCGCGAAGTAGGTGACGCCGTCCAGCACGGGCGGGCCTTCCGGGTACATGTACCACCAGGGCTGGGACGAGTCGGTGCCGGAGGTGTTGATGTCGGCCACCCGGAACGGCGCCGGTCCGGAGATGTCGTCCTCCAGGATGGTCACAAAGAGGGTGTGGGGATCGCCCAGCTCGTCGTCGCCGCTGTCGATGGTGAGCTCGAGCTCCAGGCTCCTGTCGCCCTCGATGATGTCGTCGTCCAGGATCTGCACCTCGATGATCCGGTTCTTCGCGTCCCCGTCCTCCCAGGCGAGCGAGCCCGGCTCCAGGCGGTAGTCCACGCCCTCGACGGCCGTGCCGCCCACCACCGCATAGCTGACACTCGCGGCGCCCAGGCAGCCCACCGTGCGCTGGACCTTGATCTCGGCCGCGCCCGCGTCCTCGGCCACCCCCAGGTTGGCGAGCTCGAAGCGGATGAGCCCGGGCAGCGCGGGATCGCCGCACTCTCCCCCGGGATCCTCCGGGCCGCCGTCGCTGCAGGCCAGGACGAGAAGGGGAAGCAGCGATAAGGTCAGACAGGTCTTCTTCACGCCGTACTCCTTTGTGGCCCGGTCGTTCGCATGGGGTATCACGGAGAATACTGAGCAGGCCCCTCCTTGTATACCACCTGATCGACAGAAGCTCATCTACGAAACTCGGCAATGACGGCGCAACATCCTCGACGCCGGCGTGGGAGATACCCCCGAGCAGCACCCGCGCGTCTAAAAAGGCATCCAAAAAGCGCTCCGCCAGTCCCAACGTTGGGACGTTGGGACGTTGGGACGTTGGGACGTTGGGACGTTGGGACGTTGGGACGTTGGGACGTTGGGACGTTGGGACGTTGG
>JAFGRB010000191.1 GCA_016935365.1 Deltaproteobacteria bacterium | reverse complement strand
GCAGCTTCACCCCAAAACGACCGCCCTTCGGGCGGCCAGCCCTGAAAACAAACGCGGCTTGGAAAGCCGCGCTTGTTTTAGGTCTAGTCAGCGCCGTACCGGCTGGCTGGCCGCATCCGTGGCCTGGTTGCTTCTCGGCGTCTCGGGCAGCGGCTGCGCACCGCCGCCCTGTCGCTGTCCGGATCCGATCGCGTCGACATTGCCGAAGCCCCTTCCCGTCGCGGCGCCACCGCTCGATGCGGTCGTCGGCTCCGTGGTCCAGATCAAGGTCAAGGTCGACGAGCAGATGAGCTCGGGCAAGCTGAGCGAGAGCTACGAGTACGGTACGGGCTTCTTCGTCGACGAGCGGGGCCGGATCCTGACCTCGGCCCACGTGCTGGCCGGCATCGTCGATGCGCGGCGCATCTCCGTGCTGCACGGCGGTCGGCCCTTGCAGGCCCGCATCGTCTGGACCGACCGGGACTGCGATCTGGCCGTGCTGAGCGTGGACGCCGGGAAGATCCGACCGATGCGCCTGGCGGAAGCTGCGCCCCGGCTCGGAGAGCGGGTCTTCGCGGTCGGCTTTCCATACGTGGACGTCTTCACCGATCATCTGCCGGCCTTCAGCTCGGGCAATCTCGCAGGCACGGGTCGATCGATCGACTACGAGGGCCGGCAGGTCGATGCGCTGCTGTTGACCGACGCCTTCGTGGCCGATGGGTGCAGCGGAGGGCCGCTGCTGAACGAGGCCGGCGAGGTGATCGGCGTGCTGCGCTTCAACCTCTCGCGCAAGGGGACCTGGATGGGCTTGAGCTTCGCCGAGCCGATCGGCTCTTACCTGTCTCACAAGAGCGGAGGTGCGCCGTGAAGACTGCGATCGCGGCGTGCGCCCTCGCGTGTGCGGGCCTGATCGTCTTGGGCTGCCCCTCCGGGCCGGAGGTGCTGCCGGACGATGCGCTGGGGGCAGGCCAGGTGGATGGGGGCAGCGGACAGGACGCGGGCGAGCTGTCCGGGCCCGACCGAGAGGCGCGGCCGCCGCTCGAGAAGACCGAGCGGCCGGTCTTCGATCCGGACGCGCCCGCGCCGTGCGCGAGCCACACGGCCTGCTACCTGGCCGCCAAGAAGGCCCACGCCAGCGGGGAGAGGGCCGGTTACATGCTGACCGTCGAGCAGTGCGAGTACTACCGGGGGCGCTACCAGCTCGAGAAGTTCTACGGGCTGTGCCTGCTCATGCTGGGCGACGCCTATCGCCACCTGAACAACTTCGAGGAGTCCCGCAACTGCTACCGCCGCTTCCTGGACATGGGAGCGGACGAGCCCGAGCTATCCCTGCAGGCCCGCGCCAGCCTGGAGGAAGTGGAGCAGGGCGCCAAGACGCCTTTTGCTTACCGCGACTACCTCGAGGCGCTCAGCCTGCTGACCCGATTCGGCCACAGCCAGCAGCGCGCGCAGCTCGACGGGGCCGCCGGGCTCCTGGAGAAGCTCCAGCAGCAACAGCCCGTCTGGCCTCTGGCCGAGAAGGTATCCTTCCTGCTCGACCAGATCGCCGAGGTGCGAAAGAGCATGCAAGCGGGGAATGGCCAGGCGACGGACGAGGGCTCCGGCGAAGAGCATACCGGCGACGAGGGCGCGTCCGAGCCAGCCCCAGACGAGAGCTGAAGCGCAGCTCCTCGACTCGCACGGCGATCTGGCGTCCCGGATCGACAGGGCTTGGAGATCCCGACCCCTCCGCGGCGCGATCGCCCGTCCTTTCCGGCGGAACTTCTTGAAGTCCTCGCGCGTGGCGGGTGAGACTGTGGCGCTGAACATCCTTCGGGCCGTGGGCCCGCTCGCCTGGGAGGTGCGACGTGAAGAGCCTGGAAGCTTTTCTGGAGATCGATTTCTGGGGGAACTCGCTCAAGAGCTACCTGCTCGCCCTGCTGGTGGCCGTGTGCTCGCTCGTCGTCGCCTGGATCGCGAGCGCGGTGATCCGGGCCAAGGTCATCCAGGGCAGTGGGGAGACCAAGACCCGGCTCGACGATCTCGTGGCCGGCGTGGGCTCGCGGGTGATCTTCCTGCTGGTCTTCCTGGCGGGTCTGCACGCGGGCATCCAGGTGCTCGTGCTGGCCGATTGGCTGGACCGGCTGGTGTGGGCCGTCTTTCTGGTGGCCTGGACGCTGCTCGGCTCACTGGCGACGACCCGGCTTCTCAACGGCCTGGTGATCTACTACGTCAAGGACCACGCCCGCAAGACGGAGAGCCGCATGGACGATCAGCTCGTGCCCGTGCTGCGCTCGGTCATCCAGGTGGGCGTGTGGGTGGTGGCCGCGCTCTTCGCGCTCAGCAACCTGGGCTTCGAGATCGGATCGATCCTGGCAGGCCTCGGCCTGGGCGGTCTGGCCCTGGCCATGGCCTCGAAGGACCTGCTGGCCAACATCTTCGGCGCCTTCACGATCTTCTTCCAGGGTCCCTTCCGCGTGGGCGACTCGGTCGAGTACCAGGGCCACAGCGGCAAGATCGAGCAGGTCGGCATGCGGGCGACGCGCCTGCGCACCTGGGATGGCCACCTGGTGACCGTGCCGAACTCCCTGGCCACGACCTCGGTGGTCGAGAACGTCTCGGCCCGGCCGAGCGAGCGCGTGGTCTTCAAGCTCGGGCTCGAGTACGACACCCCGGCGGAGCAGTGCGATCGGGCGGCCGAGCTCGTCCGCCAGGCCGTGACCGAGCAGCAGGGCACGCGGGAGGACCCGAGCGTGCACTTCGTCGAGTTCGGGGAGAGCGCCCTGGTCTTCCAGGTCGTCTACTACATCGTCGACCTCGATCGCATCATGGAGATCCGCCACGCGGTCAACCGGCGCATCAAGCAGCTGCTGGAGCTGGCCGACATCCGGACCGCCTTCCCCACGGTCACGGTGCGCAGCGCGGCCCGATCGTAGTATGATCCTCTGAGGTCCGCGAGCGGGTGATAATGTCGAGACATCGAAGCGCTCCAGAGGGTCTTGTGGATGAGGCCGTGGAAGGAGAGCTGGCCAGTCTGGTCGAGCGGGCCCGGCGCGCGGACCGGCAGGCGATGGCCGCGCTCTACGAGCGCTTCCGGCCGCAGGTGCTGCGGCTGTGCCTGAGCTTCGCCGGCCTGGCCGAGTCGGAAGCGGAGGACGTGCTCCAGGAGAGCTTCGTCCGGGCCTTTCGCGGCCTGGGGAAGCTGCGCGAGCCCGAGCGCTTCGGCCCGTGGCTCTTTGCCATCGCCCGGCGGCGCTGCCTGACCTGGATGAAGCGCGGCGGTCAGCGGCGCGCCAAGGCCGCCGCCTGGGGCCAGGAGCAGAGAGTGCTCCAGGCCGGCCCGCAGGCCGAGCGCGAATCGGCCTGGAAGCACGGGATCCTGGTCGAGGAGATCGAGGCCATGCCCAAGTCGAAGATGAAGACCGCCGGTCGCCTCTTCTACCTGGAGGGCTGCGACACGGGCCGGATCGCCGAGCAGCTCGACGCGCCGGCCAGCAGCGTGACTACCTGGCTGAGCCGCTTCCGGGGCAAGCTGCGCCGCAGGCTGCTGTTGAGGCTGGGCGAGCTGCGCCGCCTGCGCGGCTGAGGAGAGCATGCGGATGCGCCACCTGGACGAGAGGCTCTTTGCCGACCTGCTTCACGGCCGGCTGGGCGAGCGCGCAGAGCGCGCGCTGCTCGATCACCTCCAGGCGGACTGCGAGACCTGCGAGCGCTTCCTGGCCGGCCTGGACGAGGAGACGGAGGGGCGGCTGTGGGCGCTGCTCGAGCGAGCACAGCGTGTGCCCGAGCAGGCTGCGCCCGATCGGGCAGCCGTGCTGGACGCCCTGGAGAGCGAAGCCCCGACTCGGGCCCGGCGCCTGCTCGCTGCGCTTCCGGCCCTGGTGGCCTGCGCCGCGGCGGCCTCCCTGCTGCTGGTCGCGGCCCTGTTCTGGCCCGTGCCCGCGGACGGCCCGTCTCAGCGGGTCAAGGGCGAGGCAGGCCTGGCCGAGATCGAGCTCGGCTTCGGCCTGGTCGATCGAGGGCCCGACGGCCAGCTGCAGGTGGTGCCGGGAAGCCCGGGCCGGCGCGTGCCCGGCAGCGCCAGGCTGGTCTTCCAGCTGCGCACCGGCGGGGTCTGCCGGCTCTTTCTGGCCCGACTGGGAGAGAAGGCCGAGCTGCTCGTGCCCGCCGGGGCGCAGGCGGCGCCGGTGCTGCCCGCCGGCAGCCGGGTGCTCGAGATCGACGGCCGGCCCGCGTCCTTCTCGCTCGCCGGACAGCGGGGCCGGCTGCGCTTCGCGGCCGGCTGCGCAGCGCCGGACGTATCGCCCGAGCGGGCCCTGGAGCTGCTGGCCGGGCCGGCCGGCGAGGGCCTGGAGGAGCTCGAACGGTCGGGCTTCGAGATCGAGATCGCGGAGGAGAGGCCTTGAGCTGCACTCGCAGATGGGCGGCCCTGGCTGCTAGGGGCCCGAGAGCTGGTCAGCGGGCCGGCCGGCGAGGGCCTGGAGGAGCTCGAACGGCCGGGCTTCGAGATCGAGATCGCGGAGGACAGGGCTCGAGCTGCACGCGCAGATGGGCGGCTGCGGCCGCCCTGGGGCTCTGGCTGCTCGCAGGCGCCTGCGGCACGACGAGGCCCAAGGGCGGGCTCGAGCCGCTCGAGGGGCTGAGCAGCGCCCAGGTCGAGGCGGCCCTGCAGCCCAGGCGCCTGGCGCTGGTCGTGGGCGTGGACCGCTTTGCCGATCCGCGCTGGCCCGAGCTCAAGCACCCCCGCGCAGACGCCCGGGCCCTGGCCGGCCTGCTCCAGGACCCGGCCGCCGGGCGCTTCGACGCGGTCGAGCTGCTGGACTCCGAAAGCGGTACAGGGCTCGTGGCGCTCAGCGCCGCGCTCGATCGCCTGGCCGGGCTCAACCGCTCGGAGCGCGACGTGGTGCTGGTCTACTTCTCCACCCACGGCACGCTGGCGCGCGGCCCGGACGGGCATCTCGCGCGCTACCTGGTGCTCTCCGACACCGACCAGGACCGCATCGGGCGGACCGGCTTGCGGGTGCGCGACCTGGTGGCCCGCTTCGAGGCGCTGCCGTCTGCGCGCAAGGTGCTCGTGCTGGCCTCTTGCCACTCGGGTGCGGGCAAGTCGGCCCTGCCGGGGCCGCTGGCCCGCGAGCTCGGCAGCACCAAGGGCGCGTTCTTCGTCCGGCCGCTGGAGGAGATCAGCCAGGCCTCGATGGTGCTCACCGCCTGCGCCTGGGGAGAGACCGCCCGGGAGGACGACGAGCTGGGTCACGACATCTACACGCACTTCTTGCTCGAGGCGCTCGCGGGCGAGGACACGGACGGCGACGGGGCGATCACCGCCAGCGAGGCTCACGCCCACGCCATGGCCCGGACCTACTACTACACCCGGGGCCGGCAGCGCCCCCAGGTGGAGTCGCGCGTCTCGGGCGCCGATCCGATCGTGCTCAGCGGATATCGACAGCGGCGCGGCGACCCGGTGCTGTTCTCCTTCGCTTCCGATCTGAGCGGGCTGGAGATCGAGGTCGACGGCCGGCCCAAGGGCGCCCTGCCCGCCCGCCTGGTGGTCGAGCCGGGCTCCCACCGGGTCGTGCTGCGGGCGGCCGGGCGGGGGGCGGTGATCGTCGACGACGAGGTGGAGCTCGATGCGGGCGAGCAGCTCGCGGTCGAGAGCCTGCTGGAGCGCGAGCTGCCCGACTGGCACCTCCAGGCCCAGGCCGGATACCAGCGCTTCTTCGACGCGGGTGTCCGGCGCGAGCTCGTCCAGCCTCTGGCCGTCTTCGGCATCTCGGCAAGCCGGCTGCGCTTTCCGATCGAGATGATGGAGGTCGGTCTGGACCTCGGCCTGGCCGGCGCCTCGCAGGGCATGGAGGTCGGCGGCCGGGCCTTCTCGCAGCAGATCTTCCAGATCAGCTACGGTCTCAAGATCATGTTCCACGCGGCCTGGGGCCCGGTGGACTTCCTGGCCGGCCCCCGCCTGGCCGGCATCCACCTGCTGCGCAGCGGCATTTCGGGCACCGACGAGAGCCAGGGCTTCGCCAACTTCTCGCCCGGCCTGGTGGGCGAGCTCCGCTGGCGGATCTGGTCGGGCCTGACGCTGGGGCTCGACCTCCGGCTCCACTTTTTGTCCATCCACACCCTGGCCGGGGCGCGGGACACGGGTTACTTGGATCTGATGCTCGGCCTGGGCTGGGCCTTGTAGGAGGTTGATGGGATGAAGTCGCGAGATAGGAACATCGCATTCGCCTGGATCGCGGGCATCCTGCTGGGCGCGCCGGGCTGCGGCTACCTGTCCAACGATCACTTCTTCGACGGGGTGGGCGCGGTGCGCGGCCGGCTGCTGCTGGACGGCGGCCCGGCCGCGGGCGCCCTGGTCTTCGTGCTGGACGAGGAGGGGGTGCTGGAGAAGGTCGGCACCGACGAGCAGGGCCGATTCGATCTCCGCGCGCGCGCCGGGCGCGAGCGCGTGCTGGTCGGCCTGTGGGGCGCGGCCCTGGGCGTGCAGCGGGCCTTCTCGCTGGCCGGCGAGGGCGAGGTCGATCTGGGCGCGCTGGACCTGGTGTCGGTGGGCGAGATCCAGGGCTCGGTGCGCGGCACGGGGCTCGACCCGCGCGCGGTCGAGGTCCGGGTCGCGGGCAGCGAGCTGGTGATCCGCCCGGATGCGGACGGCAGCTTCCGCCTGCTGCTGCCCGCGGGCAGCTGGAGCCTGGAGCTCGCAGCCGCGGGCTACGAGCGGGTGCGCCTCGACGGCGTGCGGGCTGGATCCGGAAGCGTCACGCTGAGCAGCGAGGTGGATCTCGCGCCGGATCCTGCCTACGTCTGCGAGGGCAGCCAGCTGCGCGTCGATCGCTACAGCCAGGGCGGCGGGGGGGCGGTCGACGTGCTGTTCGTGATCGACAACTCGGGATCCATGGTGGGAGAGCAGATCCAGCTCGGCGAGTCCTTCTCGAAGCTGGTCGAGCTGCTGCAGCCCGGCGGGGTGGACTACCGCATTGCCGTGGTGACCACCGGGCTGCGATCCGAGGGCTGCCCGGACTGCGAGGGACAGATTGTCATGGGCTGCATGAACGCGACCGGCGAGACGGGCCGCTTTCAGGACCGGCTGGGCAAGGTGATCGATCCGGACGCAGATCCCCCTGTCTTCGAGTTCCAGGACGCGCCCGAATGCCGGATCATCGGGCCCGACAACCTGAGCTGCTTCTACGATCCGGTCGAGGAGCGGGGCGTGGCTCTGGTGGGTGTCAATGGCTGCGGCTACGAGCGCGGCCTGGCCGCGATGCGCCTGGCGCTCGAAGACCCGCAGCAGCGGGCCGATTTTCTGCGCCCCTGGTCCCGGCTGGCCGTGGTGGTCATCTCGGACGATGGCGACTGCGGCGAGGTGGGCGATGTGAGCGAGAGCATTCCGATGACGGGCGCGGGAGTCTGTTACTACTCGTCAAAGGGGATTGGTCCAGATGGCTCCTCTTTCCATCCAGACGATCCAGACAGGCGACCCTATGTGCTCACCCCGGTCGACAGCTATGCCGAGTTCCTGAGCTCGCTCAAGCCGGTCTCGGGCCTGGTGACCTTCTCGGCCGTGGTCGGACTGGAGGACCCGGACGATCCGGACTCGACCGAGATCCGTTATGCGGGTGTCGATCCATCGGCTGGGATACTCGAGGCTTGCCAGACACCGGATTGTACCGGTCTGGGTTGTTCTGCGAATCCAGGTCCGCGCTACGTCCAGCTCGCCCGGATGACCCACGGGGCGGTCGAGACGATCTGCCAGACCGACTTCTCGGACACCCTGGCCCGGGTGGTCGACGTGAGCGTGGGCTTCAAGCGCAACTTTGCGCTCTCGGCGGAGCCTCTCGCTCCGGAGGCCATCTCGGTGCGGGTCGAGGGCGAGGCGCGCTCGAACTGGTCCTGGTCGCCGGAGCGCAGGGCGGTCATGTTCGGCTCCGGCAGCGAGCCCGCCGCCTACGCCGCGGTCGAGATCGAGTACGAGGCGGCCTGCCCCTGAGCGCTAACGCGCTGCGCTTTTCTTCAGCACGGCGACCGCCGCGCGCACGTCCTGCATGCTGAAGCCATACCGCTTGCGGAGCTGCCCGAGGTGCTCGTCCAGCGGCGCGTCCTCGGGCAGGCCCAGGCGCTCGGCCAGGGCGCGGGCGGACACGCCGGTCAGGCGCTCGACCTCGGCGAGACTGGATCGGCCGCTGATCGCTTGCTGGTGGAGGCCTTGACCGGGACCCTTGCCGCGGCCGAGGCCCTGTCCCTGGCCGCGGCCGACTTGGTCACTGTGTCGTGTGTCGCCGCTTCGCTGCCCCGGGCCTTCGGCTGGAGCGCTTTCGTGTGCACCTTCTGCATGGCCATCGCTGTCGACCGCCAGCACTGTACCCTTGGACAGGCTGCTGATAACCGCGCGCAGCTTGTCCATGGAGAATCCATGCTCTCTCCGCAGGCGCCCCAGCCTGCTGTCGAGGGGGGCACCGGCCGGCAGACCGAGCTCGTCCAGGATGGCCTGGGCGGATACGCCGGTCTCTTTTTCGACCTCGGCCAGCGACATGCGGCCGTGGATCTCCACCTGCTTCGGGTCTTTCGAGCCGTGCGCCACCTCGGTCTCGTGCGCTTGGGCTTCGGGGCGCTCGGAGTGGCTGCCTCGAGGGCCGGTCCGGGCTCCATAGCCCTGATAGCTGGCGTCCTCGTCCGAAAGCAGCCAGGCCGCCCCGATGAGCAAGGCGGGCAATACCAGGATGGCCACCAGCACGGCGGCCGAGCGCAGCAGCTTGCGGGTGCAAGACTTGATCCAGCTCCAGTGGAGCAGGACGTGGAGGATCACAAAGACCACCAGCGCGATCGAGAGCCACAGGTGGATGTCGCCCCACTGGTGCCGGTGCAGGCCCCAGACGTACTTGCGGCCCTGATCCGCGACCGGGCCCTCGGCCGTGAAGAAGCCGAGCAGGATGCCGATGAAGGCCACGGCGCCCATCAGGGCGAACAGGACGACGTCGATCAGGTAGTTCCACTTCATCCGGTTCATGGAGAAGGCTCTCCCTCAGTGGTAGAAGATCACCCCGCCGGTCTGCGCGCCGCCCGCGTAGGGATCGCCCTCGATGTGGGAGTCGATGCCCACGAAGAAGTCCTGCAGGCCGTCCGAGTCCACGTCGCCGAGCGGCGCGATGTGCCGGCCGAAGTCGTCCATGCCCGCGGGCGCGGGCGCGATCAGCAAGCCGGGCGGAGCGAAGGGCGGCTCGTCGTCCCGGAATGCGAACACGGCCACCGCGCCCGTGCCGGTCTGCTCCGGCGAGGCGTCGGCGTAGTACATGCCGGCCAGCAGCGCGCCGCGATCGCGTCCGAAGTAGTCGGGCGCGTAGGCGATCGAGTTGCCGAAGCCGACGCCGAAGAAGCCGGCCGGCGGATCGAGGCGCTGGACGGGCGCCGCGCCGAAGCCCTCGCCCAGGGCATAGGCGAAGATCGCCCCGGCTTCCTCGTCCGCTTTCGAAGCGCCCACGAGCAAGAAGCGGCCCGCGGGGGTCTCTGCGAGCGCTGCGCACCCCCCCATGGAGGCCTCCTCGTCCGCGTCCGGAAAGAGCGCATGGCCGGGCCCGGCCGACCAGTCGCTGCCGCCCGTGTAGACCAGCACCCCGCCGGTGTGGGGCCCGCCCGCGCTCTGGCCCTTGACCAGCCCCCAGCCGCCGATCGCGAGGTCCTCGGCTCCGTCGCCGTCGAGGTCGGCCCACAGCGTCTCCGCGCCGAAGTACTGGCGGTTCTCCAGCAGCGGGGGCGTGAGCAGCAGATCGGGGTGCTCGGCCAGTCCCTGCTCCGAGCCGTGCCAGACGGCCACCAGCCCGGTGTCGTCGGCCCCGGCGTTCTGGCCGCCGGCCACCAGGTCGCCGATGCCGTCGCCGTCGACGTCGGCGCACAGCACGGTCTGGCCCATGCAGTCGGACTTGGCGCGCAGGCCGGCGTCGAGCCCGTGAAGCGTGGCGCGCCCGGGATCCAGGCCGGCCGCGTCGCCCCAGAAGACGACCACCCGCCCGCAGGCGGCCAGGGCCGCCGAGGGGCCGTAGAGGTGGTTGCCGACCGGCAGGTCCGGGTGGCCGTCCGCGTTCAGGTCGCAGCTGTCCCCGAAGGCGAAGGCGAAGTCGCCCTCGGCCGCGCCGTCGGGCGGCTCGAGCACCAGCCTGGCGTCCGTGAGCGCGCCCGGGAAGGCGTCGGCCGCGAAGAGGTACAGCCGGCCGGCGCGCACCGGATCGCCTGCGCCGCCCGAGACGTCGGCGTAGTGGGCGCCGATGGCGATGCTGGCCTGGCCCGCGTGTACCGGACCGACGAGCCGGCCCGAGATGCCGAAGAAGCCGCCCTCGCCGAGCAGGGTGATCGCCTCGAGCACCCGCTCGCCGGGGCCCGTGTCGCCGCTGTCCGCGGCGCCGTCCCCGCCGTCGGGTGAGCTGTCGCTGCCGTCGGATACGCCGTCCCCGCCGTCGGGTGAGCTGTCGCTGCCGTCGGATACGCCGTCCTCGCCGTCGGGCGAGCTGTCGCTGCCATCGGTTGTGCCATCCACGCCCGCATCGGCTGCGTCCGTGCCGCCCGCGTCCGCAGCGCCGTTGCTGCCGCTGCAGGCCCAGGCCAGACAGGCGAGCAGCAGGAGCCAGGACCAGGTCCAGTTTTTCTCGCTCATGGTTCGAGATCCTCCGCTGCGACGAGCTGTCGGGATCGGTTAGCGGGTCCAGTCCTCGTAGTCCTTGAGGATTTGCCTGATCGCCGGCGCGTACGGGCACTCGGGGCACGCTTTCACGTAGCGCTTGTAGTACTCGTAGGCCGTGGCCCGCTCGCCCTTCTGGGCGTACGCGGCGCCCATGAAGCGCAGCAGGTCGGTATCGCTCGGATCGAGCGCGTAGGCGCGCCTGTACTTGGCGATCGCCTCGAGGAAGCGGCCGTGTTTTTGCGCCTCGATCCCCTCGGTGCGGATCTCCTTCGCCGTCTTCCCGGCCTCCCCGCTGCTCGATCCGCCATCTCGTCCGGGCTGCGATCGCAGCCGCTCTGTGGCCAGGTCGAAAAGGGCTTCGCCTTCATGCGCCCATCTCAGCACGGTCGTCAGCTTCTCCTCGGCCCTGGCCGGATCGGTCTTCTCGAGTGTCCGGGCCTCGGCGAGGATCTGCTCGGCCCGCGCGGAGAGCTTCTCCAGCAGAGCGCGAATCTGGTCGCTCTGCGGATCGCACTCCAGCGCCCTGTCGAGGATGCTGCGGGTCTTGGGGTCATCGCGCGCGAGTGCGTCCGTGCCCAGGGTGACCAGACACCTGGCGAGCTCCTTGTCGATCTTCTTCCGGAAAGCCCCGGGCTCGGGCGCGAAGCGCCGATCCATCTTCCGCGCCTGCTCGAACATCACGGCAGCCCGCTCCAGCTCCTTCGGGTCGGAGGCCAGGGTGAGGCCTTTCTCGTAGAGGCGCTTGATCCGCGCGAGGAAGACCCGCGACCTCGACTCCGACGCCGCGGCGATGGCGGCGTCGAGATCGCCTTCCAGGTAGAGCCGGGTCGCCTCGTCGGGTGCCTGGCGGGTCTGCTCGAGGGTGTCTTTCCCGGCCGCCCCCGGCGACAGGCGCAGCGGAAATCGCTCGATCCTCTTCGGCGGGCCGTCGAAAGGCGGGAAGCGCATCGACTTGACGATGTAGCTGATGCAGCCCGCCACATAGCTTCCCCGGTGCTTCTGGCTGAGGATGTCGACCTTGCCGACCTGCCCGCTCGGCTCGATGGTGAAGCCGATCTCGAGCGTGCCGGTCACGCTCGGATCGCGCTTGCGCTGCTGCGCGACGCAGCCCTGCATGGCTCGCCGGTGCTTCTTCATGGCCTGCATCACCTCGTCATGGCTCGGTTCGCGCCCCGGCGGCGCCTGGGGTTCGCAGGCGACCATGGCCAGGCACGCCAGGCATGCGACGAACGTCAAGCTCTGTCTTCGTTCCATGGCTCTACTCCAGGGCGATATCGCGGTTCGAGATCCTCCGCGGGGTGTGCAGCTCGCAGGCGTCTGCTAGCGCTTCCCGTCCTCGTAGTCTTTGATGATTTTTCTGATCGCTGGCGCGAAGGAGCACTTGGGGCAGGCGCTCGCGTAGCGCTTGTAGTACTCGTATGCCTTGGCCCGCTCGCCCTTCTGGGCATAGGCGGCGCCGAGGAGGCGCAGCAGGTCGGCATCCCTCGGCTCGAGCTCGTAGGCGCGCTCGTACTTGCCGATCGCCTCGAGGAACTCGCCTTTCTTGTGCGCCAGGATGCCTTCGCGCCGCAGCTCCTTGGCCGTCTTGTCTTCAGTCCCGTCCGGCCTGCCTGCGTCTCGCTTCTCGGTCCCGGTATGCTGCGCGCGGCGCAGCCGCCGCGACGTTCCGGTTCGGGTGAACAGGGGCTTGCCGGGCTCCTCCGCCCGCGCCATTTTCTGGGCGGCTGCTCGTTTCTTCTCGGCCTGGACCGGGTCGACCTTCTCGAGTTCGCGAGCCTCGCCGAGGAGCTGCTCGGCCCGGGCGGCGATCTTCTCCAGCAGGGCGCGGATCTCCTCGTTCTGCGGATCGCACTCCAGCGCCCTGTCGAGGTAGCGGCGGGCGCCGGGGTCATCGCGCACGAAGGCGTTCGTGCCCAGGATGAGGAGGCACCTGGCGAACGCCTTGTCGATCTTCTGCCGCATGGACCCGGGGGCGATCTCATGATCCAGGTCCCGCGCCTGCTCGAGCATGCCGGCTGCCTGCTTCAGGCTCTTCGGGTCCGAGGAGAGTCGAAGGCCGACCTGGTAGAGGTGCCTGATCCGCATGACGCGAGCCCGCTTCCGCGGGTCGGAGGCCACGGCGATGGCGGAGTCGAGATCGCCGTCGATGTAGTGCTGGATCGCCATGTCGGGCACATGAGGAGCTCGTCCGCCGTGCAAGGCCACGGGCATCGCGGATGCGTCCCCGCCTTCCGATGACGCTCGGGGCTCGCAGGCGGCCGAGGCCAGGCACGCCAGGCACGCGACGAGAACCGATCTCATGCTCATTTCTCGTTCCAGTCTTCGTAGTCCTTGAGGATACGTCTGATGGGGGGTGCAAAGGGGCACTTCGGGCAGACCTTGACGTACTTCTTGTAGGCGCGATAGGCCTTCTCCCGGTCGCCCTTCTGGGCATAGGCCGTGCCCATGAAGCGCAGCAGCTCATGCTCGCGGGGATGCTTCTGGTAGGCGCGCTGGAATAGCTCGATTGCCTCCGCGTAACGGCCGGCCTTCTGGAGCTCGTGGCCGGCCTCGGCGAGCGCTCGGGCCTCGTCGGACAAGCTCGGCGATCGGCTCTCGGCGGGGCGCCTCGGTGCAGCCGTGGCCTGCTGCTCGGGAGACGGCGAGCCGAGCCTGGCTTTGAGACGGCGGGCTTTCTGGTGGAAGATGCTGGACGGGTGCGTGATGCGCATGACGGTGTCGAGATTGTCGAGCGCCTTCTCCGGATTCGTGTTCTTGATGATGTAGGCTTCCTCGTAGAGCTGCTTGCCCTTCCGCTCGAGCTTCTTGCGGAGCTCCTTTCCGAATCGGCTCTCCGGGCCGGCCAGCCGGCGGTCGGTCTCCAGGACCGACAGGAGCAGCTCGGCGCCCTCGCGTCGCTGGCTCTCGCTCAGCAGGCTGAGGCCGCGCTCGTAACGGCGTTTAAGATCCAGCAGATCGGACCTCGCAGCCGGAGTCCGCTTCGCCGCCTCGATGGCGGCGTCCAGATCGCCGCGGAGGTAGATCTGGAGCAGCTCGCCCTCCAGAGGACGGGCTTTGTCCGCGCTGCGCTGGGCGCTTGCGGGCAAGGTGGCGAGCAGGGGCAGCAAGAAGATGCACATGAGGGTCAGCTGGCGCATGCCGGACCTCGCTTTTGGGCGGCGTCATCTTACAGCTTGGGACAGGCCTGGCCGTGAGTCAAGGGACCCGCCGAGCAATGGTGCTTCCGGTCTGCGGGGATTGGCGGTAGTATGGACCTCCGGAACCGTGGAACCCGTGGAGGAACCTGCATGCGGACAAGGATAGGACAGTCGATCGCCGCGCTCGCTCTCGCGGGGTGGCTGGCGGCCTGCGGTGGCACATCGGGCGGGCCGACGGACGGCGGCGGGACGGACGGCGGGCGGGACGGCGGCGACAGCCAGGCCACCTACGTCAAGCCCGAGGGCTATGCCTCGGTGACCTTCTTCGTCGACGACAAGGCCAACCAGACCTACTCGAGCGGCGATATCCAGTGGAAGGGGTCGTTCATCTACGACGATCAGACCAACATCATCACCTACGACGGCTCCTGGGCCGGGGAGCAGGGACCGTACCCGGTGCTTTACGACGATGGGCCCATCTCCCAGGGAGGCCACGAGATGCCCGGGGCATCCGCCGGGGATCACGTCTTCAGCGTGGAGGTCTACGTCAAGGCCGACGCGAGCTTCGACCAGGAGTACCAGTACGGCGCCATCAACGAGCGCGGCAACTGGATCTGGGAAGGCCCCAACGGCGAGTTCGTCCTGCCGGCCGGCAGCACCGACCGGCTCGACGCCCAGGGCTACTACATCCACGCCTTCGGGACCTACGACATCCGGGTCGCGCTCGATACCGCCGAGCTGCACGAGATGTTCCTGCCCTTCGACCCGGCCATCAACCGCATCTACCTCAAGGGCAGCATGAACTCCTGGGCCGAGCGCCAGCTGCTCGACAACGGCGAGAAGGGCGACCAGGCGGCCGGCGACGGCGTCTATACTTACTGGCACTCGCAGAACATGGGCGAGCACGACGGGCTGCTGTTCGCCGGCCAGCACGTGCAGTTCGTCTTCCTGATCGACGACTTCGAGTACAAGCGGGTCGATGCGCTCAGCGAGGGCGTCAGCGCCTGGACCAACTGCGAGGGACCCGATGTCTGGGACAGCGCGCCCATCATCATGGAGAACGAGAGCCGCGGCCGGATCAAGAACACGACGGTCGTGGTCTGCGAGGGAGCCGGGGGTGTGACCGTCAGCCAGGTCGTGCCCTCGACCGGTCCGCCCGAAGGCGGCACGCAGGTGAGCGTCTACGGCGCGGGTTTCGTAGACGGGGCCAGCGTGCGCTTCGGCGGCGAGCTGGCCACGGAGGTCGAGTACGTCGATGCGGGGCAGATCAACTGCCTGACACCCGCCCACGATCCGGGCTCGGTGACGGTCGCGGTCGCCAACCCGTCCGGCGATCGGGGCGAGCTCGATTCCGGCTTCACGTACTCGGCAGGCGGCGCGCCCGCCATCCTCTTCATCCGCCCCAGCGTGGGCCCCACCTCGGGCGGCACGGCGGTGACCATCTCGGGTACCGGTTTTTCCGATGGAGCCAGCATCACCTTCGGCACGAGCCTGGCGACGGACGTCGCGGTCGCCAGCCAGAGCGAGATCACCTGCACGACACCGGCTCACGCAGCGGGATCCGTGATGGTCACGGTCACCAATCCGGGCGGGCTCGCAGCCAGCTTCCCCAACGGCTTCGAATACTCCGACTCCACCGGTCCAGTGATCCAGTACGTGGAGCCGGCGGTCGGCCCGACCTCGGGTGGCACGGCGGTGGTCATCCACGGAGGAGGCTTCGCGGCCGGAGCCAACGTGGACTTCGACGGACAGGTGGCCTCGGACATCCAGGTGCTCGACGAGGGCGCCATCGCCTGCACGACACCGGCGCATGCGGAGGGGCCGGTCGACGTTCGGGTGGTCAACCCCGACCTGCAGCAGGACGTGCTGGCCTCGGGCTTCGTCTACGAGAAGCCGGCCGTGGACTGGGCGGCCATCATGGGACCGATGGTGCTCACCCTGGACATCGGCCAGGACTCCGAGCTCGTCTTCGCCCAGGCTTACGAGTCGGATGTCACGCCCGGAGATGGCTGCACGGGCCAGATCACAGCCGAGCTCGGTTACGGCCCGGTCGGCTCCATCCCGGCCGAGGATGACCCGGAGACGCCTGCGTGGAGCTGGACACCCGCCGAGTGCAATCTGAGCTGCCTCGCCTGTGGCAACAACGACGAGTACATGGCCAGTCTGCACATCGACACCAGCGGGCAGTTCCACTTCGCCTATCGATTCAGCCTGGACGACGGCGAGACCTGGATCTACGCCGACGGCGAGTCCGGCACCCTGGACGGTTACCAGCCCGAGAACGCGGGCCAGGTCACGGTGCGAAGCGGCGGTGACGAGCTCCAGATCTGGGAGGTCGATCCGCCGGCGGGAACCATCCTGGGCGGCACCCTGGTGACCGTATCGGGCAACGCCTTCGAGGACGGCGCCACGGTCTGGTTCGACTCTCAGGAGCTGGCGACGACATTCGTGGACACGCATCAGCTGCAGGTGACGACACCGGTCCACGAGCCTGGCGCGGTCCAGGTGCGGGTCGTCAACCCCGGCCCGACACACCCCGAGACCAGCCTGGTGGGCGGATACACCTACGTGCTGCGCCACACGCCGACCATCGACGGCATCGTCGGCGCCGACTGGCCGGCCGAGCACCAGGTCGCGGAGTGCGCCGCGGCCAGCGACTGGGGCAGCAACGTGCTACAGGCGCTGTGGGTGGCCTTCGACGATACCAACCTCTACCTCGGCATTCGGGGCTTTGCCGAGGGCACGGCCGGCAACACGATCGTGGTCTACCTGGACGTCGATCACGGCACCCCCAACGGCATCGCCAACATGAACGACCTGACCGACAACCACGGCACAGACACCGAGACGGGCATCGATGATGCCATCTCATCCCGCTGCGTCGCGACGGCACCGGGCTTCGCGGCCGACTTCGCCGTGGCGACCAAGGGCATGGCGGGCGTGGATGCCGGGCTCGACGTGGACGCAGGACTGCGCGGGCTCTTGCCCGTCGACGACTTTCCCTGGCTGGTGTCGACGGTCCAGACCTCGACGGGCGAGCAGAGCTTCGCCGAGGCGGCCGTACCGTGGACCAGCCTGTTTGCCGGAGGTCTGCCGGCAGAGGGCACGCGCATGGCCGTCTTCGCGCGCCTGCTGAACTTCGACGGCCAGTACCTGTCGAACCAGACCTTGCCGGCCGACAACCCGAGCTCACCGGAGCAGATCGGCGCGGTCTTCGTGTTCGATGTCAAGTGAGGATGCTCGATGGCGCCCGTGTACAACGGCAAGCGTTTCTTCCAGGTCGCGGCGGTCTCCCTCCTCGGCCTGGCTGTGTGTGCAAGTGGCTGCCCTCGCCCGTCGACGGGCCAGGACGACGGCGGCACGACCGCCGATGCGGACGGGGCAAGCGGCCAGGACGTCGATCGGCCCGACGGGGGTGACCGACCCGCTGGAGGGGACGACGGCGGCGGTGGCGACGGGGGGCCGGACACCACGTCGCCGTGTCTGCTCAACGCCTTCAGCCCGGGCGAGGGCATCATCACGGCCCACTTCTCCGAGCCGGTCGACCCGACCACGGCCGGTTCGGTCGGGAGCTACAGCGTCGAGGGCAGCTCGGGCGACGTGATCACCTTCGTCTCGGCGTCCGTGGACGGCGCGTACGTCCAGCTCCAGGTGGCCCCGGGAACGCGCTTCGTACAGGGCACGACTTACGACATGCTGGTGACCGGCGTGCGCGACCTGGCAGGCAACCCCGTGGCCACGACGTGCAACATGGTCGAGGACATCAAGCGGACGCTGTTCTTCGACCTCATCTGGCACCAGCACCAGCCCTTGTACCTGGACCCGGTCAAGGACCAGCTCCTCTCGCCCTGGGTGCGCAAGCATGCCACCAAGGACTACTACGACATGGCCTCGATTCTGGCCGAGTATCCCAAGGTGCACTACAACGTGAACCTGACTTCCGTGCTGCTGACCCAGCTGATCACCTACTACCTCGAACGGCTGGGCCCCTTCGTGGACGTGCAGACGAAATCGGTGAACGAGGCCGCCTTCCTCGCCACCTGGGCGGGCAGGACCGATCCCTGGATCGACCTGCTGCTTATGGACACGCCCACGGCCGAGACGGTCAGCGAGCGCCAGCTCGGATTGCTGCACAAGGACGCCTGGAGCTGCGTGAGCACGTCGGACGCGCTCATGAAGCGTTTCCCCGAGTACCGGGAGCTGCGCGACAAGCCGCGCACGACGTACACGCAGGAGGATTTCCTGAACCTGAAGGCCTGGTTCGAGATCGCCTGGTTCGATCCGGACTTCCTGCGCTCCGCGGTCGCGCTGCCCAACGGCTGGGTCGTGGACCTGAGCGACGTGCTCGAGGAGCGGGCCGACGGCACGTTCTGGTTGCGACAGCCCGTGACCGAGGAGCTCTGCAACCGCCTGGTGGCCGAGGAGTACAAGATCATGGCCAACGTGATCCCGATCCACCAGGACTTGCTGTATCACCCGGACTCGGGGACGGGACAGATCGAGGTGCTCACCACGCCTTTCTACCACCCGATCCTGCCGCTGCTGGTCGACAGCGACCTGGCGCGCGAGAACCAGCCATTCGACGTGCTGCCCGATCCGCCCTACCGCTTCGGGCTGGACGCTTTCGATCAGGTGGCCAAGGCGGTCAAGTTCTACACCGACGTGTTCGGCATTCCGCCGGCCGGGATGTGGCCTGGAGAGGGCTCGGTGGCCGAGGCGGTCGTGCCCATGTTCGCGGACAACGGCATCGAGTGGATCGCCACCGGACAGGGCGTGCTCGGCAAGTCCACACCCTCGGGACAGATCCACTGGTTTCCGTACAAGATCGACGCCGACAGCCAGGTGGGCACGGGCGGGTCGACAGACGACGAGCTGGCGATCGTCTTTCGAGACGACGGGCTGAGCAACGCGATCGGCTTTCGCTTCCAGGGAATGACCGGCGAGGAGGCCACCCGGACCTTCATGACGGACGTGTACGCCCAGGCGCCGTCGCTGGGAGAGCCCGACCGTCTGCTGACCGTGATCATGGACGGCGAGAACGCCTGGGAGAACTACGTCCGGGATCACGACGCGAAGAACTTCTTGCACACCCTGTACCGGACTCTCGAGGACGCCTACGACGCGGGAGAGGTCATCACCGTGACCGGAAGCGAGTACATACGCGGGAACGCCTCGCGCAACGTCCCGGCCCATCCGATCACCGCGATGACCGAGCTGGAGCCCCTGAGCGCCGGCTCCTGGATCGACGGGACCTTCGCGATCTGGATCGGCGAGCCCGAGGAGAACGTCGCCTGGGGCTGTCTGCTGCGCACCCGCCAGGATCTGGCCCGCTCGGGCCTGCCCAGACCCAACCCGCTGGCCGACCCTCCGCCGGACCGGGGCTCCGACGAGTACAAGATCTACATGGCCTGGGAGGAGATGTACGCCGCCGAGGGCAGCGACTGGTTCTGGTGGTTCGGGCAGGACATGATCACGCCCGCCAATGACGATACGCCTTTCGATCGCGGCTTCCGGGCCCACCTGGCGGGGGTCTACGCCTTCATGCGCGAGATCAACCCGGCGATAGAGGAGTTCATCTGCCCGGTGATCATCCAGGAGTCCGGCAAGACCCCGCTGGGGCCTTTCACCGAACCGCCCACCATCGACGGGCAGTTCGTGCCCAACGAGGCCGAGTGGATCGCCGAGGGCGGTTTCTTCAACGACTCGGACTCGGGCGCCGTCGCCAACCCGAACGATCACATCGTGCGGGTCTACTATGGCTATGACACCGAAGCGGTCTACCTCGGGATCGAGGCCAGCCAGGACCTGACCGCCCGGCTGAGCACGGATTTCGTGCTCGAGGCTTACTTCAACCACAAGCACATCCTCGACGTGCAGACCGGCGAGACCGTCTCGGACCCGTCCAACGACACGACCCGGAACGGCAGCGCGCTGGTCTACAAGGTCGGGGGACCGACCAGGGTGCTGGCGATGGACTTCTCGGGCAGCCAGGTGGCCTTGAGCCTGCAGGCGGCGGACGGCGCGGGCAGCTGGAGCGACGCGGCGCTCGGAGCCATCGAGGTGGCCGGACCGACGGGCGCCGGTAAGATCGTCGAGATGCGCATCCCGTACGCGGACATCAACCTGGCTTACGGAGATCCGCTCGAGGTCGTTTTACTGACGGCCCAGAGCGGAGCCGATGTGGACCTGGCGCCCAACATGGGCTCCTACGTGCTGTTCGAGGACGCCACCAACGTGGTCAAGGTGGTCTTCGTCGTCGACGTGAGCGGAGACCAGGTGCCGCGGGATACCTACGGCTCGTGCTGCGACACGCAGCCGCAGCCCGATGGGCAGGGCATCGTCTACATCGCGGGCAACCTGCCCCAACTCGGCGCCGAGGGCGAGGAGTGGGTGCCCAACGTGATCTCGCTGCGCGACGACGGCGAGGCGGGTGACGAGCTGATGGGCGATCGCAACTGGACCTTGATCATCGACGCCCAGCGCGGCGAGGCCGTCAAGTACAAGTACACCATCGGTTTGCCGTCGGACGAGGGTCGCTGGTTCGGCACCGAGGAGTTCCCGGTCACGTTCCGGGGCTTCGACGTGGTCGGCGACGACCCGGGCCGCAAGCTCATCAAGCTCGTCGTCCACGACATCTTCGCCGACAAGCCCACCGGCGGCCGGGATGGCTACCCCGGGTCGATGAGCAGCTTCGAGTACTTCTACGAAGACTGAGCGCACAGCTCGTCCTCGAGATTAGATCGAATTCCCTCCGCCTCCGTCCTCTCCGGTTCCGCCCCCGACTCCCATCCAGGCGGCGGCCGCGCCGAGCTCGGCCGTGGTGGTCCAGACTCGGCTTGCGAGCACGACCGCGGCAGCCACGCCTTCGGGCATGAGGGAGAAGAGCGCCAGCATGAGCAAGCCGTCGCGCACGCCCAGGCCCGCAGGGGCGAACAGAGACAGCGCGCCGGCCAGGCCAGCGAGGAGAAACGCGCCACCCAGATAAGGCGCGGTGTGGAGCTCGACCGGGTGCAGGCTGGTCGCGAAAAGCCAGAAAGCAAGGGCGAGCAAAGCATAGTTGGCCGCGTAGCCGAGGCCGAGCAGAGCGGTATGCCGCAAACGCAACGGGATCTCGATCGGCTCGCGCCGCACGAGACGCCTGGCGGTGTTGATGACCAGCAGGACCATCCTGGGATTGGCGGCCAACGCCAGGATGATCGCGAAAGTCCACAAGGCCGGGCGCCAGGTCTGGACCCAGTCGGCCTCGCTTGCACCGAGCAAGGCGAGCGCGACCAGTGCGCTGCAGAGCATCTGGAGCGCGGCTTCCACCGACAGGGCGGCGATGATGCGGCCGCCGGAGCGACCGCTGCGCCTGTAGATCAGATATCGGCTCACGAATAACAGCATTTTTCCGGGCACATACTTGCCCAGCATGGAACAATGCCAAGACCACACGGCCTTCCTGCACGCCAGGGAACAAGCTGCCAGGCCGCTCAGGATGTGCCAGAGCAGGGCCTGGAAGAAGAGGTGTGCAATCATCAGCACGATTGCGAGCCCGGTGAGCAGCGGCCGCCATTGCAGGGGCGCTCGCTTCAGCTCATCCCAGTTCTCGACCAGAACCCAGGCCACGGCTCCCAGGAAGACGCACGTGAGCGTCCAGCGCAACGCCTGCCACCATACACTCGAACGGGGGCGCTGCTCGCTGTCGACGAGATCTGCCTGCCCACTCATGCGGGCTCCGTTGCCAGCCTGGCGCGGATGCAGATGCGGTACTGAAAGAAGGGGCCGATCGAGGGTACGGACCCGAGCAGTGCCTCCAGTCGCCGCAAGATCGGAAACGGGCTCGCGGTGGTGTAGGATAGCTCTATCCGATATTCCATTTCTTCCAGCAGGGCCTCGAGTTGGGATGGAGTGCGGACAGCGATATGGCCGGGGAACTGGCGCAAGATGAAGTCGTGGGATTTCATTCGCTCGATGAAATGACCGGCGTTCGGCGTCAGGATGGACAAGCTGCTGCCAGGCCTGCACACACGCCGGCTGGCGGCCAGCATCGACCGAAAGGCCCTGTCGTCGATGTGCTCGACCAAGTCTGCTGCCACGGCTTTGTCGAATGTGTTCGACGGGATCTCCTGAAGAACGATCACGTCGCTCTGGACGAAGCGGCAAGGCAGGTCTGCACAGCGCGCGCGCGCCATGGAAAGGGCTGCAGCCGAGCGATCCACGCCGGTGACCTCGGCACCGCGTCTGGCCAAAAGCTCGCTGATGTACCCAGGGCCACAGCCGAGATCCAAGATCCGGTCACCGGCTCTCGGATCGACCATACGAACGATCTGGGCCATTCGCAGCCGGGCCCAGGCGCTTCGATGGGCATAGTTTTCACGCATGTGCTCGAAGTAGCGCGGATCTTCTTCCGAGATGCGCCGGGCGCCATAGATTCGCTGATACTGTGTCTTAAACCAGTCGACGATCACGACGCCTCCGGCAAGATCCCTTGCAGGTCTTTCGCGATCTGGGCCGAAGGCGAATGGAGCGGCTTCGATGGTGGTCTGCGGAAGCGTTCGCAGCGAGTGAAGAAGTCCTCGGGCCTGGACAGCCCGTCGAGCATGATCGCGTTCGCCCCCAGCCCGTCGGATCGTTCCGTGTGACGCCGCAAGAGAAGGCAGGGGATGCCCAGCACGGCACACTCCTCCTGGATGCTGCCTCCATCGGTGGCGGCGTATCGGCAGCCTGCAAGCAAGCGAAGGAAGTCGGGATACGGGGCGAGATCGACGAACTCCACCCCGGCAGCCGTCAGCCGATCCCACCAGCCGGAGGCGCGCAGCCGGGGGCGGGTGGGCAAGTCGACGACGAAGCGCAGCGGAGCGGACTCGGCCGCCCGAAGTGCAAGGCTGCAGATGCGGTCCAGCCGGGCTGGGTGAAAGAGGTTCTCGATCCGATGGCAGTTCCACAGGCCGTAGTCCTGCGTCTCGGGCAGGGCCGTGAAGTCGAGGAAGCGGGACATGGCGTCGACGACCGTGTTGGCGCCGGTCTCGACGATCCGCCCAGGCGTCTTCATCGCGCGCAAGTTGTCGGCAGCCGCGAGCGAGGGCGGGTAGAGGAGGCCGCAAAACCGGGGCAGGCTGGCTCGGAGGATCTCCTCGGGAAAGGGGTGGGCAAAGCTCCAGCTCCGCAGGCCCGCTTCGACCAGAGCGGCCGTCATCCCCGCCCGTCGGGCGAGCAGCAGACCCAAGGCGGTGGATGCGTTGTCTCCGTGCAGCAGCGCGACCCCCCCCAGACCGCCGAACACTTCAGTGCAGAGCCGATGGCGCTGCACGGCCAGGCTCGCCAGGCGGATCGACCAGCCGAGCCCGGCAGCCATCTTCGACACATTGCGAGCGGGGGCCAGGCGCACGTCGGGTTGCGGGATTCCAAAGGCATCCCGCAGGCCGCCGGTCACATCGCCGTGTTGACCCGTGTCGACGAGCCTCACCCGCATACCCCGTTCGATGAGTGCGAGCACCACGGGGGCCATCTTGATCGTCTGGGCCTTGGTGCCGATGACGACGTGGATGGCTGCGGCGCGCATCTCAGGACGCCCTTCGCAACAAGGTGAGCCGGATGACGGCCGCGGCAATCCAGGCCAGGATCATGATCGCGAAGGGTATCACACTCGGTCGCGAGCGTATCTGCACATGTACCGGCCGGGAGCTCGAGTCGGATCGACCGATCGTCGTCTTGATCCAGGGGACGTCCACCCGGATGGACAGCTTGGGGTCGTCCAGGCTGCAGCCTCGCAGGTCCAGAGCCTCGTCGCGCCATCTCGAGAGCGCGCATGGCAGCTCATTGCCGTCTTGGTCCCGGGCCGCACATTCGAGAAAGGGCAGGTGGACCAAGCGCAGATGCACTTCCCGCACGCCCGCTGGCAGCTCGAGATCCGGGCCTGCCGGTGTCCAGGCGATCGTTGCACCGCTTACCGGCTGCCCGCCCGGCTCCGTGACCAGGCTCGCGTGATCCCGCAGCCGGAATCGCACCAGGCCGGCTGCTTCATCCAGGCGCTCGGCTCGTGGGCTGCGCTGCAGTGCGCGGATCCAGCCCTGGCTGTGAACCAGGACCTCGGCAATCCCGTGGCTGGCCAGCGTCTGCAGTAGCCGATCCGGGCTGCTTGCCGAAGGCCACTGGCAGAGCAGCTGGCCTCGCGCAGTCTGGGCGAGCGGATGGGTGAGGTAGCGCGTGGTCACGCAGCCGCCGAGGACCGGGCGGCCGATCTGGGGCCCGACGAGGTATGCGAGGTGGCCGTGGGGAAGACCGCGGCCGGCGAGTGCCGATCCCTCGGGGTGGTGGAGGCAGTCCTCCGCGAGAAGCAGGCCGTCGGGCGGTGTGCGAAGCCCCGCGTCGGACATGCGTCCCATCAGCGAGCCGGTCGCGTGCAGGTCGGTTGCGGCCATCCACCCGAAGAAGGACTCGGCGCCGGTGCGGCTCGCGCTGCCCAGCGAGAGCGCGAGCGGCAGGCCCAGGCCCAGCAAGATCCCGGCAGTAGTCAAGCCGAGGCCGAGCCGGCGCCTTTTCAGGCCGATGACGAGATCGAGCGCATCCACTGCGAGCAGACCGAGCCAGGCGAGCAGGACGAACCGGGCCGCGGCGGCCAGCTTGGCCCATCCGAGTGAGGCGGAAAAGGGGACGAGCGCCGAGAGATCCAGCCCGAACGGCCGCAGGCTGTCCGGGCCGCAGGCAAAGACACACAGCAGCATGCCGAGGGCCGGCAGGACATGGCGGGCATCTGCACGGCCTCGGAGCCGGCTGGCGATCAACGCGCAGCCGCCGACGAGCAGGGCGGTTGCCAGCAGGCCCGGGCCTGCGCCGGCACAGGTCAAGCCCGCCAGGACGAGGAGAGGCAGGCCGGCCTCTAGCTGGGCTGGACGGGAGTGTCGGCTGTCCGGATCGACGAGCATCCGCACGCCGGGCAGCAGCAGCACGGGAAGCCCCGCGAGCAGCACCTCGAGCATGCTGGCCCGGGCCGCTTCCGGCATATGCCAGGCGAGGATGGGCAGGCTGTGATGGCTATCGTGGACGCGCAGGAAGACGAGCAGGAAATCGAGATACAGCAGCGCCGATCCGATCAGCAGACCGGCCAGGAGGACAGCTCCCCGCCAGCCCTGACGCGGGTTCTTGCGCGCCAGAATGGCGTGCAGGGTCAGCCAGCATGCCCCCAGGGCCACAGCCACCCCGCTCATGAAGTGGGTGAAGAGCGCAGCGCCAAACAGCGCGCTGGCGGCCAGCGCCCGGCGAGTCGCCAGACGCGGCGCCTCGTGGACGGCATCCAGTGCGCGGTACAGACGTTCCAGGCACAGCAAGGCCAGCGCCAGCCCGATTCGCTGGGCCCACTGACCGGTGTAGAGAACCTGCACCGGGTTCGCGTCCAGGATTCCGACATCCATCGGATAGACGAGCAACGACAGCAAGCCGGCGAGCACACCGCCGGCGATGCGGGCGATCGGTCGAGCGTCCCGCGGCAGCCAGACCCAGAAGCAGACTGCGCTCGTCAGCAGCAAGGCGACCAGCCAGCCGGTGTAGGCTCCCTCGCTGCCACCCCAGGGCGCGGTGGCCAGCGCGCCCCCGAGGCTCGCGAGCGGGTTCGTGAACACGTGGGGTGTCCAGCCGAAGAGGTGATAGGGATCGTAGGCCCACAGCCGGGAGCTCAGATCCGCGGTCGCTTGCAGGTGCCGGATGTTCGCCAGATCGAAGGGGTGGTCTCTCCACAGCGCGAGCGGGCAGGTGAGATCGAATCCATAGGCGAGGAGCAGCAGAACACCGCCTGCGATGACGGCGCCGGCCGTGACCGGAAACGCCCACCGCGCGGGAGATCGCGCGCGCTCTGATCCGGTGTGGGTCAATGGGCTAGCTCCAGGAAGACCAGCCCCTTGCGCTCCTGCCGGTCGAGGGCGCCTCCTGCGAGCCGGGCTCGCAGCAACTCGAGTGGCACGCCATTGGCGAGCACGAAGAGGCGGCGATCACGTGGGGCGCGGTCCAGTAGCGGCAGAGCGCTCGCGCCGGGCTCGAGTCTGGCTATCCAGACCCTGCGCTCGAGCTTGAGGGGGCACAGGGCGTCTGCGCGCGCACCGGCCGCGGTCAGAACGGAATCCTCGTTCGCGGGAAGGACATGGAGGGCCTCGGCCACCATGCGCGTTCCCAGGGAGCGTACTGCGAGGCTGCGGGGCACATCGACGCCCAGGTGGAGCGCGCACGCGTATATCACACCCGAGGTGAACAGGCATCCGGCCATGGACAAGGCGAGACCTCGGACCGCAGGCGCGAGCCGGGCCAGTATCATCGTGCCGATCAGAGCCGCGGATACGCACAGCGGCAGCAGGGCGGGCAGCCAGCCTCCCGCTGGGGAATCCACGCTGCCCGGGTGAAGGAGGACAGGTGCTGCACACAGCAGGCCCAGCCCGATCCCGGTGAGCAGCAGCACCCGTCCCCGGATCTGCTCCCGGGCTACCCAGAGCGCGACGAGAACCAGAGCGGGCAGCAGCTCGAGAAAGTAGCGCGGATTGTGGCACCAGCCTCCAGTGGAGATGACGAAGGGCAGCACGAGCAGCCCGGCCAGTCCCGTCAAGGCAAGAAAGCGCACCCCCATCGGTTGCTTTGCCTGCCGGCACATGGGAAGAAGCGCCAGCGGGCAAACGACCAGGACGGGTATGGACTCGATCAGGCTCTTCTTGAGCACGCCCCCATACAGGGTCTGGCCCAGCTCGTTGAAGTGGGCGCCCGCAGATACGAGCCCCGATCCCAGGGATGTGTCCACCAAGTGATAGCCCGCATGTCGAAGCCAGTGGGCCAGCATGGCCCTGCCGGCTGGCAGGGCGAATGCGGCGAGCAAGCCGGCCGCGGCGAGGCCGAGCCAGACGACCTTCCGCCGGGTTCGCATCCACAAGTAGACGCTTCCCGCAAGGCAGATGAGCACCAGCACCGTCAGGTAGGCATGCTCGAAAGACAGCCGCAGCAACTGGCCCAGGGGGCCCGAGTAGGAAGAGGCAGCGCCGTAGGTGAAGGGATTCCAGGTGCCCAGCCGAGAATGGTTGATCAGGCCCATGATGGCGACGGGAACCATCCATCCGGCTGCCTGGGCTGCGAGCGAGCGACCATCGTGGCGAAGCACGGTGCGGGCCAGGGCGAGGGCCAATGGAAAAAGCACGATATTCTGAAGCCGGACTCCACAGGCCACGCCGCCGACTACGCCGGCCAGAAGGGCCCAGGTCCAGGTCCGAGCACCTCCGTCCCCGGTCTTGATGAGCAGGAGCAGGGCCCAGGCGATCAGCGCCTGGCTCAGGGCGTGGGGCCAGATGCCCAGGGCGTACTCGGCGCTGTAGGAGGCCAGACCGAAGACAGCGCAGGCGACGAGGGGGTGGACAAAGCGGGGATCGGCTGCCCGCAGCCGCTCGGCCATGTGTCGCACCGCGACGAGACACAGGGCGAAGGCGAGCAGATTGAGGAGCACGAGCCCTCGCAGGCCGAGCGCGCCGAAGAAGGGTGCGGCCACGACCGCGTGCAGCGGCGGCACCGTGCTCACGGTCCCCAGCGCATCCAGGTCGTCGGGGACCACGGTGTAGAAGAACAGCAAGGCGGGATCGGGCACCTGCTCGTAACCGTTGTCGATCCGGAAGGATGCGTGCTCGGCCATCGACTGGCAGCCGAGCAGGTAGTGGCTCTCGTCCACGCTGAAGACGCCCGGCCGAGCGACGAGCGCGCCCGCTGCCAGGACAGCGCAGGCAAGCAGGCTGTCGGTGAAGGCTCCCCGCTTCCAGATGGGCTTACTCGTCACGGCGTTCCCGGCGAAGCTGGGCCAACTGATCAGCCACCAGTCCCATCATGAAGATGATCACCGCGGTACACAGCAGCAGCGCCGACATGTTCGTGAAACGCTCGTACTGGATGTAGGTCCAGACGTACCATCCCAGACCCAGAGCCCCGAAGACCACGCTCAGGGGGAAGAAGATCCGGAAGGGAGCCAGGCCCACGCCCACCTTGAGCAGGATGAGGAGGAAGCGCAGCCCGTCCGTGCCGGGCCGGATCTTGCTCTTGCCGCTGCGTTTGCCGGCCACGATGGGGACGTGAGCCAGGGTACGACCGGCCCGCGCAAGCGTGATGCTCAGCGTCGACGGGTAGGAAAACGTGTTCGGTAGCAGGTCCACGTACCGCCTGGCCAGTTGGGCGCGGATGGCTCGAAAGCCCGAGGTGAGATCCGGGATGCGCTCGCTGGCCAGGTAGGAAGCCGCTGCCGAGAACAGCCTGTTGGCCGCCCAGCGATGGGCCTTCTGCCCAGAGCCCCTGGTTCGCGCTCCGACCGCCATGTCGCAGCCCGCGAGGGCCTCGATGAGTCGCGGCACGTCTTCGGGGGCGTGCTGGCCGTCGGCGTCCATGAGGACGATCACGTCTCCGCGCGCCTCCCGAATGCCGCGCTTGACAGCGGCTCCATTGCCCTTGCCGTAGGCGTGGTGGATGACGCGCGCATTGCGATCGCGTGCGATCTCGCCGGTCCGGTCTGTCGAGCCGTCGTCCACGACCAGGATCTCGTGCGGCTTGTCGGCCAGCACGGCGGCGAGTCGGTCCAGCACGGCGCCGATACTGGCCTCCTCGTCCCGTGCCGGCAGGACGATGGAGATCTCTGGGCGCTCCATTTCATTCATGCAGGCAAGTTAGGCCGATATGCGCATGTGGGTCAATCAAGATCCGATCCGCCCTCGTCCTGGCATCCGGAGCTGTCGAGCCGCATGTGCAGCGAGCGATTCTCGAAGTAGAGCTCGATCACTTCGCAGGAAGAACTGTCGCACGCGAACGAGGTGGCGCACTGGGCATTCACTCCCTGGCCCGGTGCGATCAGGGCCTGGAGCTCGGCCGGCTTCTCGTCCGCTTTCAGCGCTTTCACCTCGGAGGGGGCGACGTAGAGCCATATCTCCTCCGGTGTCAGTAGATGCACGAAGTACGGCGTCTGGTTTCGCACCCTGACCGTGCACCGGCACCCGTCGACGGTGCAGCTGAACAGCCCCACCAGTGCGATGAGGGGCGCGGTGGTGCGCGCGATCTTCCAGATCTCGTACAATGTATGCCTCATTGCAGCCAAGCCAGGGGCCACAGTCGCAGGCCCAGGGAAAAAGTCGTTCCGAGATAGAGCCGGGTCGAGCTGTCGTTCTCGTATTCGACTCCGGGCACACCCAGCGATTCGTCGAAGGTCACGAGCAGATCAGCGCCCCGCGCGACCTCCAGACCCGCGCAGATGCCGGCGCGAGCGGAGAACGAGTGTCGGAAAAAGGGATACGCATAAGCCAGTCGGTAGTCGCGGCTCTCCTCCGTCCCCAGGACGACCATGTAGCCGAGGCCGAGCCTGGCCTGGATGAAGAAGCTGGATACGCGCAGCAGCTCGACGCCCCAGATGGCGTTCAGGTCCCACTTGGACAGGCTGACCGAGATATCGCTGCCGTGCTGCCTCGCATAGGACTGCCATGTCCCGGGTGTCAGCACGCCGGCGTCGAGCTGGATGGTGAAGACGTGCCGGCCATATCGCGCGCCCAGCTCCAGGATCCCGCCCCCGCCAGGGCCCACCTGGGTCAGGTCATTGGGGTGCGTGACCTCACCGGAAGACTCTCCAGCCAGCCGATGCTCGGTCCACGGACCATAGGGAAGGTGGAAGCCGCCGTGTAGGCCCAAGAAGAAGCGATGCGCGCCGTCGCGGTCCTCCTCCTCTCGCGCCCAGTCCGAAGCCGCGTCTGGGCCTTCGGATCCGGGAGCCCCCAGCACCCGCACAGGCGCGGTGATTGAGACCAGGAGCATTCCGAGCAGCAAGATGCGTGCGGGCTCTCGCCTCACTCGATCCGCCTTTCCGCGTTGCCTTCTGGACCAGCATATCACAAACTCGTGTCGAGCAGGGCTCTCGGACCCGGAGGTCGGAATGCACGCTGGTAAGCATCCTCACTGGTGGGGCGACTATCGGATCGCCCGTGGAACGACCGCCCGCTGGCGCATCGGACCGCTGACGCTCTGGGTCCAGAGGCTGCCGGGCGAGTGGCGGATGGCGACCGAGGCGGGTGGCGATCCGCTCGACTCGGGCCTGGCGTTCGAGCAATCGGTCGAGGTGGACGATCTGGCCCAGCGTGAGAGCACGAGGCGCTTCGCGCTGGGCCAGGACTCCGACCGGATCTCGCTTTCGGCACGGCTCGCCGATCGGGCGATTGTCACCCGTTCGGAAAAGCCGCTATCGGTACCGGCCGGCGAGGAGGTCCAGCTCTTCGTCTCGAGCCCGGTGTGGATCCGGATCGAGGCCGGCGAGCCTGCCCGCTTCATCGACGAGATGCCGATCCATCGGCCTTCGGACACCTGGTTCGGCCCCAACTCCCAGCACGGGGAGCTCTGCTACGCGAGCACCAGCTCCCACAGGTTGAGGCTGGAAGAGGTCCCCATCCGGCCGCATCGCGCGACCACATCCGTGCGAGTCCAGAACCGCGCCGGCTCGATATTGTCCCTGGACCGCCTGCAGGTCCCGGTCGAGCGGCTCTGTCTGTACGTGTCGAAAGACGGCCGGCTGTGGACCGACGACGTCATCTACACGCGCAGAGAAGAGGATCTCGCTTCCCTGGCCATGCGGTCCAGGGAGGAGGATGCCTCCGGGCTGGCGGCGGTCAAGATCGCCGAGCCGCGCAGGGCAGCCGGCGGCCACATCGCGCTCCGCGCGTTCAGCTCCATCTTCGGTTGAAGGAGGTCGGCGCATGTCTGAATTTCTATCGAATGTCGTGGCGTGGCTGAAGACAGACCAGGCGCTCGCCATCTTCAAGGCCGCGCTCATCCTGCTGGCCGGCTTGCTGATCGCGCGGCTGATCTCGAGACGGCTCAAGCTCCGGAGGCTCCACGAGCAGCAGTCCATGATTCTGCGCAAGGTGCTGGTCTCGGTCGTGCTGGCGGTCGCCGTGCTCTGGTCGCTGCGGGAGCTGGGTCTCGACATGGGCGTGCTGCTCGGCGCGGCCGGGATCTTGACGGTGGCCATCGGCTTCGCGTCTCAGACCTCGGCCTCCAACATCATCAGCGGCATCTTCCTGATGGGCGAGCGCCCGTTTCAGATAGGCGATGTGGTGCAGGTAGGCCAGACGACGGGCTACGTGCTGGCGATCGACTTCCTGGCGGTCAAGCTCCGCACTTTCGACAACCTGCTGGTGCGCATACCCAACGAGACCATGCTGAAGTCGGAGGTGACGAACTACACGCGATTCGCCATCCGCCGGGTGGACCTGCAGATCGGCGTGGCCTACAAGGAGGACCTGGCGCGCGTCCGGGAGATCCTCTTCGCGATAGCCCGTCGAGATCCGCTCGCGCTGGACGAGCCAAGCCCACTGTTCTTGTTCAAGGGCTTCGGGGCTTCCGCCATCGAGATCCAGTTCTCGGTCTGGTCGGCTCAAGAGAGCTTCTACCCGCTCCGGACGAGATTGTATATGGACATCAAGGCCGCTTTCGATGCCGAGGGTATCGAGATCCCCTTCCCGCATCTCTCTCTCTATACGGGCAGCGCGACCAGCCCGCTGCCCGTGCAGCTCGTGGAGAAGGCCGAGGCGGGCGGGGCTGCTCAAAGCAGCTTGGGATCGGGCCCCTTGCAGCCGCAGTCCGGCGTGTAGCAGGTCACGTTTCGGAAGCTGCACTTGACCTGGCAGCTCGGGCAGATTTCCGGGGCCTCGGGTGCATCCAGCACGTGCCCGCAATTGCTGCACTTCCAGTATAGCTTGTCATCTGCAGGGCAGTCGGCATCGCTCATCGAAATCCCTCCTCTCGCACGGGGACAATCTCGCCACGACCTGCCGATCTGTCAAGAGAGGAGACGGGGGCTTCGCCTTGGATCTGCAGGGGTGGGGGACGGGCTTGCCCCGGGGCGGCCATTGCGGCATAAGTAGACCGAGGGAGGTGAGCGGTCCTTGCCGATGAGCTGGAAGCGGACGATTCGTTTTCGCCTGAGCATGGGCTTCATCGCCATCATCTTGGTGGCCAACTCCCTGCTCTCGCTGGCGGCGGTCCTGTACATCGGCGACATATGGGCCGCCGAGGTCCAGACCCGCGTGCGGCTGGATCTGAACTCCGCCTGGGCGGTCTACAACAACCGGATCGAGAGCCTGGGCGACATGCTCGCCATCCTGGCTCGACATCGCGATCTGGCCGATCGGGAGCTGGACGCGGGATCGCTGCGCGACCGGCTCGGCTCGAAGCTCGAGGAGATCCAGCGGGATGCGGGCATGGACATTTTGTCGGTGCTGGATACCCGCGGTCGGGTTCTCTTTCGGGCCTCGAGACCCGAGCAGGCCGGTGACGACCTGTCGGGCAATCCGCTGGTCCGCCGTGCCCTGGCGCAGAAAAAGGAGGTCGCCGGGACGCTGATCGCGTCGCGCGACGATCTCGAGCGCGAGGGGGGCTCGCTGGCAGAGCGGGCTCGCCTGGACCTGATCGATACCCCGGCCGCGCGGCCCAGCGACCGGAGGCAGAACACGGAGGGCATGCTTCAGGGCGTGGTCGTTCCCGTGTTCGGACCGGAAGGCAAACCGATTCGCTTTCTCTACGCGGCTTCTCTGCTCAACCGCTCGACCTATATCGTCGACACGATTCGCGACGAGGTCTTCCAGAACGAGATGTACGCTGGCAAGTACATCGGTACGGCCACCATCTTCCAGCAGGATCTGCGCATCTCGACCAATGTGCCCACGGTAGCAGGTGAGCGGGCGCTCGGCACCCGCCTCAGCGCAGAGGTGTACGAGAAGGTCCTGGAGCAGGGCAAGATCTGGGCCGACCGGGCCTTCGTGGTCAATGACTGGTACATCACCGCCTACTCGCCCATCTACGATCCCGGCGATCGGATCATCGGCGCACTCTACGTGGGCTTGCTCGAGGAGCCCTATCTCAAATCGCGCCATGTGCTGGTCTGGGTGCTGCTCGCGATGGTGAGCGTGACCACCTTGGGCGTGCTGCTGCTGCTGTTCTTCGTCACCAAGCTGATCCTGAAGCCGGTCGGGCACATCATCCAGATGTCCCGGCGCGTCATCGAGGGCGATCTGGGCGCGCGGGTGGGCATCCGGCCATCGGGCGAGATGGGCTTGCTGTGCCAGACCGTGGATCAGATGGCCGATGCGGTGGCGCAACGAGAAGAGCAGCTCGAGCAGGCGACCCGGGAGCAGATCGGGCAGAGCGAGAAGCTGGCGTCCATCGGCCGGCTGGCTGCCGGCGTGGCGCACGAGATCAACAATCCGCTGACCGGCGTGATGACCTTCGCTCACCTGCTCCGGGCCAAGCCCAACATGGATCACCAGGACCAAGAGGATCTGGATCTCATCGTCCGCGAGACGACCCGGGTGCGAGAGATCGTCCGGGGCTTGCTGGACTTCGCCCGCGAGTCACCCTCGCGGATGCAGCTGATGGCGGTCCAGGAGGTGCTGGCCAACACGATGACCTTGCTGCGCGCGCAGAAGACCTTCAACAAGGTCGAGATCTGCCAGGAGCATCCGCCCGATCTTCCCCAGGTTTGCGGCGACCGGAACCAGCTCCAGCAGGTCTTCGTGAACCTGGCGCTCAACGCCTGCGAGGCGATGCCCGACGGCGGGCGGCTCGAGATCCGAAGCGCGGTCGACGGGGGCGAGATCGTGATCACCTTTACCGACACGGGCTGCGGCATCAAGGCCGAGCACTTGCAGTCCATCTTCGACCCCTTCTTCACCACCAAGCCGGTGGGCAAGGGCACCGGCCTCGGCCTGAGTGTCAGCTATGGCATCGTCCAGCAGCACGGAGGATCGCTCGAGGTGGATAGCGTGGAGGGAGAGGGCACTACGTTCACAGTCCGGCTGCCCGTATGCGCGAATGGTGTTTGCGAGTTCGACGGTGCCGGTGTTTCCGAAAAGGAAGGCCAGAGGGATGAGTGATCGGGAGCTGAGCGGCCAGCGCATTCTGGTCATCGATGACGAGCCGGTCGTCTGTCTGAGCTGCTCGCGGATCCTGACCGCGGGCGGCCATCAGGTCGAGTACAGCCAGGATCCGAGAGAAGGCCTGGACATGGCCTTGACGGGGCATTACGACCTGGTGCTGCTGGACCTGGTCATGCCGGACATGGACGGTCTGGAGGTCTTCAAGCGGATGCGGGCCGGGGGGGTGACGGGTGAAGTGATCATCATCACCGGCTACGCCACGGTCCAGACCGCCGTGGCGGCGATGAAGCTGGGTGCGGCCGACTATGTCTCGAAGCCGTTCTCTCCCGACGAGCTCAACTTGGCCGTCGAGCGGGTGCTCGAGCGCTCGGCCTTGCTCAAGGAGAACGCCGAGCTGCGCCGCGTGCTCGACCAGCGGTCCGGCTTCGAGGGCATCATCGGCGAGAGCCGGGCCATGGAACTGGTCTTCTCGGTGATCCGCCGGGTGGCGCCCACCGACGGGACGGTCTTGATCACCGGTGAGAGCGGGACGGGCAAGGAGATGGTCGCCCTGGCCATCCACAACCTGAGCCCTCGAAAGGAGCGACCGTTTCTCGCCTGCGATTGCAGCTCGCTCGCACCTTCGCTGCTCGAGAGCGAGCTCTTCGGCCACATCAAGGGCTCGTTCACCGGTGCGGTGGCATCCAAGCAGGGGCTGTTCGAGGCGGCTGACGGGGGGAGTCTCTTTCTGGACGAGGTCGCCAACATCAGCCTGGAGACCCAGGGCAAGCTGCTGCGGGTGCTGGAGACGCGCAAGGTCAAGCGGGTGGGCGATACCCAGGACCGGGCGGTGGACATACGGCTCATCGCCGCCACCAACCGTCAGCTGGAGGAGATGTCCAAGGAGGGGCTGTTCCGCGAAGATCTGTACTACCGGCTCAACGTGGTGCCCGTCCAGCTGCCGCCGCTGCGCGATCGAGGCGGTGACATCGGCCGGCTTGCGGTCGCTTTTCTGGAGCGCTTTCGCAAGACGAACGACGTGACCGTCGAGGGGTTCACGCCCGAGGCGTTGAAGGCGCTGGAGGCCTATCGATGGCCGGGCAACGTGCGGGAGCTGAAGAACATCGTCGAACGCGTTGCCATCCTCTGCGACGCCGAGCGAATCGGGCCCCAGCATCTACCGCCGGAGCTGCGGCAGTCGAACAGGAGCAAGCGGGGCCCGGATCTGCCGCGGAGCTGGGATGCGTTCAAGGATCTGAAGCGCGAGGTGCGCGACGCCGCCGTCCAGCAGCTCGAGCGGCGCTTTCTCATCGAGGCCCTGAAGCGCTCTGACGGCAATGTCAGCAAGGCGGCCGAGCAGGTCGGCATGCAACGAACCCACTTCCACTCCCTGTTGCGCAAACACGGTCTGGATGCGGGAGAAGTGGTGAAGTAGAAGGCCTCCAGGCCGGTGCCGCCTGGATTCCCCGCGGGCCCGACCGGCGTCTTCGCCGCAGCCCAGATCGGTATTCTTTTTTTTGGCGCCTCTCGATTTCCCGTAATGTAGCGGGTTCGCGCTGATTGCCTCGTCTGGATGCGCCTGTCGAGGCACTCCGCG